>JBKPKU010000060.1:0-14299 GCA_046731295.1 Actinomycetota bacterium | reverse complement strand
GCCATCGAGCAGAGCAAGGAAGTTCGCGGTGATGCTCATGTACGCCCGCATCAGGTCGCGATTCACCTCGTTCTCCCGTAGGAACGCCGTGGCGTAGTAGCGCATGGTCTGGTCTGCGTGTGCGCGAATGGCTCGTAGCCGATCATCGTCACCTGCTGGCGCAGTCATGAGATCCAGCATTGGGCTGGGCAGTTGTGATTGTCAACGCAGGTCTCATAGGGAACGACGCGAGCGAACCCGACTTGCGCCTTCGCTGAGTCGTTGATCGACTGCCAGGAGGACCGGACGCTCCGGGCGGTGTTGGTCGATATGCTGCGGGACATGGCGAAGGTAGGGCGAAGTGACGGCCGACACCGCTCACCCGGCCAGGCACCCGTCTCGCGTGACGGGCGTGCGCCCTCGTCGGATGAGGATGCTAGCCCGAGCGCTTCGTCAGGGACCGGTTTTGTGAATGGATAGAGGGAGCGGCGGGCGCCCCCTCTATCCCAAGCGGCGAACAGCTACGGGGTCGGGTCCGGGTAGGAGCCCCCGAAGATGTCCGAGTTGCCAAACGTGGCCGGACAGTCCTGCTGAGGAGCGGGCCTGTCGACGCTGTCCCCAGTTCGCAGCGACATTCGCCAGGCGTCTATCGCCGGACAGTCCGCAGCGTTGCGGGCATCATTCCACACCGCAGCACCGTAGGTCCGTGTCGCGGCAGCGTACACGTAGTCGCCGAGGAATTCGGCGAGCGGCGGGTTGTTCTGGCTGGTGCCGCGAGCATCCGCCGGTGTGCTGCGATGTATCTGAGAGAAGGTTCCGACCGAACCATTCAAGGCGACGTCCGCATGGACGACGATGCCGGCAAGCGGTCGGTCGTTCGCGGCGCCGATCGTGCTTTCCTTGTACGGCTCAAGGAACACGTTGTAAACGAGGTAGACGTCGGTTCCATCTGGCGAAATCGCCGGGGCCGAGTAGTAGCCTCGATCGCTCGGGTGCCCGATCTCCTCTTCGACGTTGCGAAGCGGATCGGACCACGTCTCCCCTCCATCGGTCGAGGTGGTGAAGATGACGTGTTCATCGTTCAGCCCATCGCGGCCATCAACCCAGGTCAGGGCGATCTGGTCGGTTGCGTCCGAACCGGTCGGAGCCCCGTTGGCGATGTCGACGCTCGGTGCCGGTGACAAGTCGTTCCGTGCACCGGCGATCCCGTCCATGGTCGTACGGCCGAGCACGGGATCCAGCACGCCGGGAGCCACGACGGGGAACAGGCGGCGTGCTTGCTCGAAGGTCGATCCGCCGTCGAACGAGCGCGCCAGGTAGATCCCCTGCGTCTTGGATTGCTTGTCAAATCCGAGCCAGAACACGTAAACCGTGCCGGTGCTGTCCGTGCGCACGGTACAACCGCTCGCCCCACTCGAGAGGAAGAAGGGCAGGCCCGACGTGGACCCCGGGATGTTCTGCAGGGTCTGGGTCCTCCAGGTGTCGCCTCCGTCGAGCGATGTGGCCAGGTCGAGCGTGTGGGCGTTCGATCCGACGCTCGGACCGCCCACGTATCTGGCGAAGCACACGTACACGTTGCCGAAGAAGTCGCTCGTCTGGGCATTGTCTGCCCAGATCTGCTCCTTGTCGGCGAAGCCGGCCCCGCTCTTGCTACCGGTGATGGTCACCGGACGCTCCCACGCACCCTTGCCACCAGGACCGCCGGCGGCGGCGGCGGCCGCATGGTCCGTGCGTGAGACTCCGATTGCCTCCACACCCTTAAACGAGAACTCACTTCTCTTTGCCCCAAGGTTGGACGTGAGGTTCGCGTAGTACAGCCGAGACCCGTTGCTCCAGGAGAAGTCTCCCTGGGCGTCTGGCGTCGGACCGAAGGCCAGAGCGGGGTCTCCGTCGGAAACCAGTCCCTCCTCGTAGTACCAGGGCAGCGTACCGATCGGCCCCACCTGCGGCGTGCAGTCCGGGTCCGAGTCGCCCACAGCGCCGAGGCAGTCCCGAGCGGTAAGCCCCGTGTATGTGGGTTGGGTCCACGTGGTCCCGCTGTCGAACGAGAAGTAGACGCCCGACCCGCCGACGCCCGGCGTGAAGGGGCACGTGGTGTCGTCGCCGGCGTTGCACGCCTCCATGTCGATGTTGTCGTTGGCGCCTGCCGCGAGCACGTTCGGATGGTTGGCGTCGATCGCGACCGCGGGCTCGTTCTGTTTGTTCTGTGAGAACGGGGTCGCCGGGCTGCCGACCGAAACGCGGGTGTCCGCGTTGAAGGCGGACGCGGTGGGGATCTGGACCAGGGCTGGCACTGCCGCCGTGGCCACAGCCACCAACAGGCCGAGGGTTCGTCGCCGCATAGGAGCTCCTTTCGGGCGCGACTCTTGACTCTTATTCGGTCGCGCAGCAACAGCATGCGTCGTTTGCTGTATTCCAGGTACCACTTCGGCGTCCGCCCGAGCCTTCCGGCTGCCAACGCGACACCTCTCCACAAGCCAACCCCGACCGGTCCATCGCGACTTAGCACTCGCCACCCCGGCGCGGCAGCGGGTTCGTCGTCACCCGACACTCTCGGCGAAGAACGGAACCTGCCAGCTGCAATCGCAGGCGCCGCACGTCACCCAGTGGTAGTCCCCGCCCGCGCCGTTCTGGACTTTCATGACGTAGCGGAGCTTGTCGGGATCGATCTCATGGGCGAACTCGCACGCTCCCATATGGCGAGCGTGGTGCGGGTCATATGGGTCGACCCGAACGCGATCGTCGACTTCGGGCGCGATCCAGCCCTCGGCGCCGCATCGGCATTCCCTCCGCCAACGCCCAGTCTCAATTTCGTTCCATGCGGGCTGGGAAGCCGTGGTCGGCTCGGATAATCGGGCAGCTCTCGTTGTGCTCGAACGGCCTATCGGGCGGCCTTTGCTCCTTGCGGCGAAACATGATCGATCTCCCTTTCAGACTTGTAACCCTCATCGACGACGGCGACGGCTCAGGGACGCGGCATCACCCCACCCCAGTCGGCAAGATGATTCGATCATCGGGCTCGCCTCTTCGCCTCCTGTTGCTTGGCGAGGCGCCCTGTTGACCGGTTCGGCGGGCGTGGCAGGGCCGGCAGACGGATCTTAGGTTGCTGAGCTCGTTCGTGCCGCCGGCCTCGGGCTGGATGACGTGATCGACCTGAGAGGCCCGACCGATGCAGAGACTGGGATAGCGCAGCTGGCATTGGAAGCCGTCCCGCTCGAGTGCCTGTCGGCGCTGCTCTAGCCAGTTGCCCGAGTAGGCCTACGCGTTCGCCGGCGGGCGGTGTCTCTCCCATCCGCTGCGGCGTCCGTGGCGGGTACAGTGGACCGCACCACAGACGCACGCACGCTTCCGTTCGATCCGCCTCGTGCCTCACCGCCGGGGGGCAACTCGTAACCCCGCACCGGGTGAGGCAGGAACCGGACCCGGATCTCGGCGAGCCGCGTACCCCCATCCGGGCACGTCCTCGAAGCGCGCCTCGACCGGGTATAACCCGTCGCCGAGGCCCGTCGGGGCCACTACTGCCACGGGGATCCCCAGCCCGCAACATGGCCGACATGATCGTGGAGCAGGGCGGTTCCGGTGGCGACATCTTCGAGTGCCGCCGATGGATCGAAGTGCGAGCCCACGGGCTGCTAGAGACACAGTGGCGCGCCGTCATCGCCATCGCACGATCCGGGAGCTTGTCGAGCACCACGGCATGACCTCACGGGGACTCCGGCAATGCGTGACCCGTGCGCTAAATCAGAAGCCTCAGTAAAGGGCTACTGACGCCCAGGGTTGCTCCTGTTTCACCGCATGGACCGACGTAAGGGAATCACCCCAGAAATGGAGAAACCCCCGGAGGCTCCGGTCCGGGGGTTCCTGTTCCCGTCCCTTCTCGGGTCAGGAGACGAGGGACGGGAGCGCTTAGAAGCCGCTTGCAGATTCAGACAGTCTGAGTCGATGCCGCCTTTGCCGTGTAGGGCCTTTTGGGCGAGCCACGCGCCTCCTACGGCGATGAGCGAGTCTCAAGAATCTCGAGCCAGGGGCCGAGGGTTCTAGTGCTGGCCACGACACTCATCCGCGGAGACGTAATGACAGACCGGGGATCAAGCACCCTCACGGTCGCCTTCGAAGGGGTCATGGCCGTACCGGCCCCATCTCGGTCGGACCCGGTCAGCGGCTCGGAACGCGAGGTGTCCTCCGTCGAATCGGGGGAGCCCGCAGGCTTCCGGCCCATGAGGATCGGCGAGATGGTCCTGGAGGGAGCCCGCCTGTATCGGCGCCGTTGGAAGGTGTTGATGCTGACGGCCGGTCTTGTCAACGTCCCCTTTGTCCTCATCTGGTGGTCCACGATCGGGCTGATGTCAGGAGGGAAGGTCTCGGCGACGGGAGCTTCCGCCGGGGTCTCGGCCGCGAGCGGCATCTTCACCGCCACGAACAACGTTCTCGTGCGACCGTTGGTGTACGCCGCCATGCTGTCGGCCGTGGCGGCCGTATGTCTCGGGCAGGCCCCGCGCGTTGGGCGCGCGTACTGCATCGCCGTGAATCGCCTTGGCTCGGTGCTTTGGGTGATGGTCCTGGCTCTCCTCGGCATGGGGGCCGCCGAAGCAGTGGGCCGCTTGGCGCTCTACTCGCCAGGCGGCGTCCCCGCGCTCCGGGCGGAAGGCGGCGTCCTGGCCCTCCGGGTCGTCGTCGCGCTGGTCGCGCTCGGCATCATCGCCCTCCTGTACGTCCGATGGGGCATCTTCGCCATCACGATCGTCGTGATCGAGGGCGCGCGAGGCAAGGCTGCGCTGGGCCGAGCATGGTCCTTGTCGGCGGGCGCGTTTTGGAAAATCGCCCTCGTGACGCTCGCGGCCCATGTCCCGATCCTCATTGTCGATGCGCTTCTGAAGGTGACCGGCGAAACGCTCGCCTCTAGCCTCGGCTCGCTGGGATGGGCGGCTCAAGGCGTGGCCGCAGCTATCTCGGCCGTGGTCGTGACGCCGTACAACGTACTGATGGCGGTGCTCCTGTATATCGATCAGTGGCTGCGCAAAGAGACTGTGGGTGGTTCGGGGTCCTTCGTTCCGGACGCACCGGAGTCGAGCTGAAGGTTCCGCGAACCTACGAGAACGGCGGACCTCGTTTATCACTCACAGAACGGAGCTACTGTCGGTCCATCTCGCGCAGTAAGCCGATGAGCACCGCCCAGAGCGTCCGGTCTTCCTCGCGCAGTCGATCTGACTAGGTGCTATCCCGAGACGGCGTCCGACGCAGAGGCCTACCAATGTGTCTCGGAATATCCTCAGCCCGCTGGAATGGGACGGTGAGAGCCGCTGAAGCGGCCGGCGGAAGCGGTGGTGGGTCAGGCAGCAAGGCAATGGTCGCGGGTGACGGACAACCCGGCCATCCAGCAAGCGCATGTATGCCACCGCCGCAAATTGGCCCCGCATTGGCCCCGCGGCGTATCGCACGACGAAGCAAGAGGACGGGTTGCGAGGAGAAGCAAATTCGCAGGTAGATGCGTTCAACGCCCAGATCGCTTGACGTGTTGCGATGCTCCTTGAAGCTCCTCCTCCAGATAACGGGAGATACCGTCGGACGCCTCTTAAGGCGGTGGCGTTCTCCCGTATGTCGCCGTTAATGCTGACGCGTGACGGTTTCTTGGTATGCGCGTCCACGAACCTGAGTGCCGAGTTGCAGGGTGATCGTTCGACCGTAGGATCTCGTGCCTGGCGAGTCAACGGGCGATGACCATCAGCCGACGACGCTCACGAAGCTCATCGGTCGATGGACGAATGAACATCCTCATCGATACGAACATCGTGATCTCGCTCGAGCCGACGGCGCCCGAACATGCGGAGCCGCGGAAGGCGACGGCCGCGAGTCTGGTGCGGGTTGCGTCCGAAGGAGGGCATAGACTGCTCCGTGCATCCGGAATCCCTCCGTGAGTGGGGCGTGACACCGATTAGTTCATGTGGATCGTGCTGGCCGGTCGTGGCCACAACAGCGAGCAACTCGGGCACGGCTTCACCGAAGACCTGCACGAGGCCAAGGCAAAGATCGACGGCATATCGGACGGGTTCGTCCGCAGGGCCGGACTGACGGGGCCGCCTCGATATTGGACCTGGACGGCCGAAGATGATGTCGCCGCCTCAGGATGCCCCTTGGCGTGCTGGGCTGGGAGACCGAGTAGCGCGGAGGTGCGAGACTCAACGCTCCGCCGGGCAATGGCGTCGCCCGGTCTGGGCCAGCCGAGGAACTTGAGCCGGTCAGCGCGGCCGAACATTCATGAGCGACTTGGCGTTCTTCAGGGCTCGGAGCCACGAGGCGATGTACGCGGCGGACTGCCCGACCTCGTGCTCGGTGTTCGAGACAGACTCGAAGAGGTGCGGGACTGATGAGCAGGGAGTACGTGTACCGCCAGCCTGATGGCGACTGGACCAAGATGGTGGGCCTCGCCACTCTGCTGGACGCAGCCGGCAAGCGAGTCGAGCCCGGCTTCAAGCCGTACGTGGTGACGCTGGACGGGGACCCGATCACTCCGGTCCTGGATCGGTCCACCGCACTGAGGAAGTTCCGGCGAGGCATCGCCGAGAACGAGATCGGGCCCGTCTTCAGGATCCGCGACTCCCGAGACGTCCAGTTCACGGCGCGAGCCGTCCAGGCGTTCGTCGATGCCGACACCACGAACGGCAACGAGAAGGCCGACCGCCTCTGGAACTGGGTCACCTCTGTCTACTCGGAGTACCACCCCCGATACGCCGGCGCATACGTCTGCAAACCGAAGAGCCAGCACCGGTTCGGGAACGCGATCGACGTCTTCTTCGACACCCTGGACCACCAGGACCGCGTGTGCAGCCGGGCGGTCCAGCTGGCCGACGAGCTGAAACTCCAACACGTCATCAGCAGGCAGCGGATCTGGACCAGGGGAGTCGGGTGGCACCCGTACGACGGGGACTTCCACTACCACGGCCACTTCGACTTCGCGCCGAACTTCGACACGAGCCTTCCGTGTGGGGTGCGAGGGTGAGCACCTTCAACCGGAACCTCTGGAGAGCCCGACGCGGTCGCGCTGGCAGTCTGGTTACTCGAGCAGCTGGATCGCTCGGCATAGTACTCGGCGGCCAGGCGGCGGCTGGCGCTACCTCCAAGATCACGACGGGTGACAACCAACAAGCTGCCGCGGCGGGCGGCGCTTGGCGATGCGCGTAACGTGCACGATGTCGGACGCACCGTCTCGATCCGCGGACAACGCTCCCTATCCGTACACCCGTCAGGCGACGGACCTAGACGCTATTGGGCTAAAGGCGCGAGTCTCGGCCGGACCAGAGCCGTAGGACATCGTTGCCCTCGCTTCGATCAGCGCGTCGAGGTCATCCGACGCGATGAAGACCGGTACGGTTTGCTCAGGCACGCTGAGTCCGACGGACTTGAGGAGCCACGAGGTTGCGAGCCCGTGAATGACCGCCAGGACGGAGGCCTCGGGTCGCGAGGCGACCAAGATGGTCCCCTGTCGGTTCGCGAAGCAATCACGAAGCGTCCGCCCGGTCCCCGGCAGGCGCGCCTCCGGGCCGTTCGCCGCCCGCCACGCGCCGCCCTGCAGCGCTCGTCAACCGCCTTCTCATCGTCACCCCCGAGCGCCGAAGCTTCCTTGGGCTGGATCCGATGAGCACGTCGCGTTTGGCCAACTTCCTTCCGAGTCGCGAGCCGGTGCTGATCTTCATGAACCCGACCCCCGACAGCCACCAGAAGAGGTCCTTGCCGAGCATGCGCTGCGGGAGCAAAGGCGCTCGCCGGCCCTCCCAGTCGATTCAGCCCACCGCAGTACGCCTCCTCGGTGATGGTTGCCTGGCCATGGCTCGCTGGGAGTGCTGGCAATAGGCGTTGGCATCGCTGTTTGGTGGACGGCGTTCATCTTGGTCCCTTCAGGTGCCATATCGATCGCGTGGGGTTTACCAAGTTCGTGAGAAGCCGAGCCGCAGCCACCATCGCTCGAACTGAGGAGTGACGTACGCCGCCGAAGCGTGACCGGCGTCACGCGGCCATGCTCAGCGCTGACGTCGAGCGAGGTCACCCGCATTCATCGGCGACCGTGGTGGGTCAGTCCTCTAACGTCACGCCCGTCTCGGCAGGCGACGCATCGTTCCTTCCACTCCAGTGAGGATCGGCCATCACGCCGTCGAACGCGCGTTCCAATCCGTTTCAGACGCTCTCACATACGAGGTGTCGAGTGGCCGGGTGTTCACAGGTCCGAGATCCGAACCACCGCTTTCCCGGGAAGGCCCGCACCCCGCTTGGCATCGAACGCCTTGGCCCCGTCGGCAAGATTGAACACCTGCCCCACCACCGGTCGAAGCTCCCCCTCATCGGCACGACGGGCCAGCTCCTCGAGCTGTCCGCGGCCTGGTTCGACCACGAAGTACAACCCGCTGACGCGGCCTGCATCAAGTAGCTGATTCATCGGATCCTCCACGACAGAAACGACAATGCCGCCGTCTCTGACCCTCGCTGCAGACCGCCTCAGAATCTCCCCGCCCACAAGGTCGAACACGACGTCTACGTCCTCGGTGAAGTCCTCGAACCGCTCGCGGTCGAGGTCCACGAACCGCTCGGCGCCGAGCTCGGTGACGAGCCCCCGGACCGACCCGTGCCCGGTCGCGATAACGCCAGCCCCTGCTGCCCGACCCAGCTGAACGGCTACAGTCCCCACTCCCCCGCCAGCACCATGGATCAGAACCCGATTCCCCGCTGAGAGCCGGCCGTGGACGAACAGGGCCTGCCACGCTGTGAGACCAGGCATGGGGAGGGCGGCAGCCTGGACGTGGTCTAGCGAGACGGGTTTCGCAGCCAGGTTTCTTGCCTCCACCGCCACATGCGTGGCGAGGGTGCCGTCCCGATACCAGTCGGTGAGCCCATACACGGCGTCGCCGACGGCGAACCCCGTCGTGCCGAAACCCAAAGACTCCACCGTTCCGGACACCTCGTGACCCGGGATGACGGGGCGCCGGTCGTGCCCCAGCCGGTCCACCCATGTCGACGTCCACGCGAGCTCGGTAGGGGTGAAGCTCGCCGCGTGGACTCTGACCAGAACGTCGCCGGTCCCAGGCTCGGGCACGGGAGCCTCCTCGTAGGCCAGGCCTTCAGAGGTTCCTTGTTCGTGCATCCGCAACGCATACATGGGTCCCCCTTCATCCGAAGTCAGCCGACGACTTCAGTCGACCACGCCGTCCCGCTCGGCATCATCCGGCTCGAGACTCAGAGAGATCGAGTTCATGCAATAGCGCTCTCCGGTCGGCTCGGGACCATCATCGAAGAGATGGCCAAGGTGGCCGCCGCACCGGGCGCACGTGACCTCGATCCGGCGCATGCCAAAGCTGAGATCCTCGTGAAGCTCGACGGCTCCCCGAGCGATTGGCTCGAAGAAGCTGGGCCAGCCGGTGCCCGAGTCGTACTTCGCCTCGGACCGGAACAGTTCCGCTCCGCACGCCGCGCAGCGATAGGTCCCGCGATCCTTCGTGAACGCGTATTTGCCGGTGAAGGCGTGCTCGGTGCCCTTGTTCCTGAGCACCTCGAATTGTTCCGGGCTCAGGTGCTGTCGCCACTCCTCCTCGGAGCTTGGGAGCTGCTCCCGGGGCCGCTGCCTGCTCTGGATCTGCTCGTCCATCACGCCTCCCTCGATACGGACCTGACACCTGGGTCCCAGGAACGGTGCTCCTCTGATCCCCCTTCGCTCTCCGAGGAACGCTCGCAGCTCGGTGTACGTTCCCTGCGGGGCGTGGTCGGGGTCCGAAGTTCAAATGCGGTGATCCGGCAGACCTCTCGTACTTGTGGATAGCCCCCATCGGACGTCCATCTTGGCGGACACCCATCCCTTCGACTCGTCATTCGATCGCCGGGCCGTCCAGGTGCCTGAGCGGACGCTGACCGCCTGAAGCCCGGTTTTGTCGCTTCGAGGGCATGATCGCGGTTCGCCACAAGCAGTTCCCTCACCATCGCGCTCCCGGTCGGCATGAGCGCGTTGGGGACCCCCCTTCGCGGCTCGACGCTCGTCCCGCATTCGTCCCGCGAACGACCAGGAGACGTGAAGAAACTGCAGGATGGGCTGGAGCAACGAATCCCTTGGTCACGGGCGGATCGGGGTATCAGTGCAGGTGGCGAGATCGGGCCCGAGAACCTCTCAAGGTGGAGACACGGGTTCGAACCCCGTCGGGACTACCAGGCGAAACGCGTCGTCGGAGGTTTGGTTCCACAGCCTGGTCAAGGTGCAGACGTGGGGCTTCAGACCACATCAAATCGCAGGTCAACAAAGCAGAGTACGATCGGCCGCCGGCCTCTCGTCCCGCATTTGTCCCGCGGACGACGTCACCACGTTACGGCGCGCCGGATACCGGCCGCGCCCAAACGCTCGACGGATCCTTAGGAGCGTGGCCCATTCAGACACGCAGCGGCGAGATCCAGTCCGTACCCGAACGACATGAACAGCCGACACCCGACGCTGGGGCCGACGAACTGGCTCGTCTGCGGAACACCGTATGCCGCGACTGGCACCTCGTTGGTGGCCAGCTCATCCGCGATCCGTCCTGCCGCGGCCTGCCGAGCATCTCCGGTCAGGTCTGCAAGGCTTCCGATCTTCTTCTGGACACCCGGTGGCAGCCATCCCTGAGGGATGGCGTGGAGGCCGAGGTCCTCCTGGCCCGGGTGTTCCAGCACAAGACCCGTCTCCTGAATCATCTGAGCGAGGAAGCTCCCCGCATCCGGATAGAGGATCACGGTGCTGGCGTCCAGCAGATCGAGCTTCGCTCCCGACTCGAGGGCTCCTTGGAAACCGTCGTCGAGCTCTCTGATACGGACCTCGATCCCGATCGCACCGAGGTCTGCCCGGACCAAGGAGGCAGCTTCGGTGCACCTGTCGCAGCCCTTTGGGATCGCCATGAGGGCAGTCCCGGTCCGGTCGCCCATGAGGGCCCTGGCCCGGGCGACTGATCCCGACAGCGGATACAGATCCCTCTCTCGGTATCCGGGGAGTGCCGGAGGCAACAGCTGGTCGGTGGGCAACTCCCCCCATACCGCGGCCAGGGCGTGGCGGTCGAGGGCCAGGGATGCTGCCCGGCGAACGCGTTGGTCGGCGAAGATCCCGCGGCTGGAATTGAACGCGATGTAACTGCCCCCGAGCTCCGGTGTGAGGAAGTACCGTTGGTCGCCTCGTGCCGCCGCGGCGCTTCCCGCTGCCCACTGACGGGCGAGAGGGCCTCCTGGATCGAGTTCTGGGTCTGCCATGCTCGTGATGCCGTCCCAACCGTGGTTCTGGACGCGATCCAGCGCGGCGCTCGCGGCGGCGTCTTCGCGGATCACGATGGCGTCGAGGGCGTGGGGGCGAGGTCCGTCGTAGTTCGGATTTCGCTTGAGGATGACGTACCCATCGCCGGCGGAGTACGCAACGTAGTACGGACCCGCGGACGCGATGGAGCCATCTCCCTCGGGAAATCCCCGGTGTGGGGCACCGGCCACGAAAGGGGTGCCGACCGGCACGGGGCAGAAGAACGGCAGGGCCAGCCGCTCCAAGAAGTCGGGCGATGGCCTGATCAGCGTGATCGACAACGTGTTACCGGCCGCCCGGAGCCCAGTGATGTGCGAGGCCGTCCCGGCGAGAAAGGCCCGCTCCCCCTCGATGTCGTCGATGACGTGGGGGCCGGGCGGGTTCGGCACGACCGGACCCTCGGCCAGTCTCGGGGAGAGGGCCCGCTCGATGGAATAGCGAAACGTCTCCGCGGTGACGGGCTGGTTCGAGGGAGGAGAGAATCGGTATCCGGGACGGATCCGGAACGTGTAGGTGAGCCGGTCCCCGGACAGCGTGGGCATGGCCGCCGCGACTTCCGGCCGGAGTTGCCATCCCTCTGAGGGTGGCTTGTCCGGGTAGTTCAGGAGCTTCGCACACGTCGCGTACTCGATCTCGTAAGCGCCGGGGTCGGTGCTCAGGGCGGGCTCGCCGGCTCCGAGTTCGTTCTGGTGGGCGAAGAACTTGGCCACCGTCCCGGCCAGGGAGTCGATGCGAGCCTCCATGAGCCGGCCAGGATTGACGGTGACGAGCAGCACCCCGTCACCCGCGACCAGCCCACCCACCTGATGTCCGAACGAGTACCTGGTCTTGATGCCCCCAGTGAGGGCGTCGATGCCCGTGACGGTTCCGTCGTCGAAATTGGCCACCCACAGGACGCCGTCCACGTATGTGAGGAAACCGGCGCCGATCCCGGTGTGGTATGTGGCCGCGATGTGCCCGGCGCGATCCACCTTGTAGATGGCACCCTTCGAACCGTCATCGGTCCACCCGAAACCGCCCCCAGCCACGACGCATCCGCCGGACCCGCCGCCGCAGTTGTTCTGGATGCCGCTCACCAGAGTCAGCGCGTTCGTCTCCCCATCGATGCGTGCGATGCCGCGCTCGTCCGCGATCCACAATGACCCGTCGCCATAAGCGAGGTTCAGGTATGGGGTGACGTCGTTCCACACTTGCTCCACGGATCCGGTGGCCGGGTCGAGCCGGAGGATCTGCCCGCGTCCCACATCCCTGCTCACCCATACCGAGCTGCCGCCCACGGCCACGCCTTCGGCGAGCCCGGACCCCTGCCCGATGTCGTCGAGCTTGAACCGGTCGACCTCTCGGCCCAGACCGATGTCCATCTTCACCACATCGTCCGCCGAGGTCACCCACAGCGTGTTGCCCCGGACGGTGAAGGGGGTGACCGTGTCGAAGTCCTTGTGGATATTCGGGTCGCGGGCAGGAGGACTGATCTGTTTCAAGATCGCGCCGGTCCTGGGATCGATCTCCACGTAGGCACTCGGGGACCAGTTGTTCACCCAGAAGTGCCCGTCGGCGAAGATCGGATAGGCGGCCACCGGCAGCTCCGTTAGTGACAGGAACCCGGTCTGCTTCCCGGTCCTCAGGTCGAGCAGGACCACTCCCGGACGGAACGTGGCACGGGTCCCGCTGTTACCTCCGCGGAAGGCCGGGAGGACGACGGCCACGAGCGCCACGACGAGCACGAGCGCCGCCGCAATTGCCCCTGTTCGTCCACCGGCCAGCCACCGACGGCGCGGGCCGTCCCCGGAAGCACCCCCCACGGAAGCTGGCCGAAGCACCGCTGGAGACGCCGTGATGGAGGAAAGACCGCTATCGGAACCGGGGGCCGGGCTCGACGAAAGGCCGCCGATCGACCGCCCGGCCGCTGCAGAGGCACGGGCGAGCTCCAGGGAGGGGTCGTGCTGGAGGATGCGGTGGTGGAGCTGCTGGAGCGGCTGGCCGGGATCCACCCCGAGCTCTTCGGTCAGGATCCGCCGGGCCTGATCGAACACCATCAGGGCATCTCCCTGCCGACCCGAGCGGTACAGCGCCAGCATGAGCAGGGCCCACAAGCGCTCCCGGTAGGGGAACCGGACGACCAGCGATTCCAGCTCCCCCACGACCTCGTAGTTGCGGCCGATCTCCAGGTCGGAATCCAGTCGCTGCTCGAGCGCACCCAGACGCAGCTGCTCTAGCCGTCCGACCTCGGCCTGTGCGAACGGTGCGTAGGCCAGGTCCTGGAGCGGAGCCCCCTTGAACAGCGAGAGCGCCTCCCCAAGGTCCTCTCTCGCGGTCCGGCGGTCCTCAGAGGCGAGCGCCGACCTCGCATGGTCGAGAAGGGTCTCGAATCGTTGCAGATCGAGCTCGCCCTCTTCGACCCACAGCAGATATCCGGGTGGTCGAGTGATCAGGCGCCGGCCGGATCGGTCTTCAGGGAGGACCTTTCGCAGGCGGGAGATGTACGTATCGAGGGTCGAGCTGGCGCTGACCGGTGGCGCCTCGCCCCAGATCCCCTCGATGAGGTGGTCGCGGGACACGACCACGTTCCGGTGGAGTAACAGCATGGCCAGCGCTGCACGCTGCTTCTCCCCGCCGAGGGGGAGGACGCGATCCCCCTCAAGAACCTCCAACGGGCCGAGAATCCGAAACTCCAATCCATCCCCCCGACCTGGACCGGACCCGAAACCTAGCACCGCTTCTTATGTCCGGGAAGGGCAACTACCTGGGGGTTCACCCCAGTGCGAGGCTCCTGCAAGGTTCCTGCGATCGCGAGGCAGCAGTCTCCGCCCGGACGCGCCCCTCCCCGGAGCTTCGAAGGAGAGGGGCCGGCACGAGGAGGGACATCATGCAGTTGAAGCGATCATCGAGCACCCGCGGGTTGCTCCTGGTGGCGGCCGTGTCGCTCGTGGTCGCGGCGTGTAGCGGAGGCGGGCGCGCGACCGATCAGGGAGCCTCGCAGGATCCGGCGACCACCCAGGCGGCTCCGTCGGCCACGACCGCGGCGGACCCACTCGA
>JBKPKU010000059.1:0-17432 GCA_046731295.1 Actinomycetota bacterium | reverse complement strand
GATGAGCCACTCGCACCCCACGAACCGTTGGACACCGCCTTCGCCTCTTCGTTTTCCGCATCGCTGGTCGATTCTCGGTTGCCAGCAAACAGGATCTTGTCGGCATCGATGTCGGTCCAGAGGTCGAAGACGACGTCGGGCCTCGCACCGAGTGGTCGGTCGAGTCTGAGCTCGTACGTCACCGTGCGCCTCTCTCTTCCATCGGGACATCCTGGTCGAGGACGGCGTAGGCCCGCACGGGGAAGGTCCCCAGCCCAACGATGCCCGGTGGGGCAGCGTGGAACTGAAAGCCCTCGGTCGGGAGCCGATGGAGAAAACAAAGGTGCTCAACGATGGGAACCTCAGCTGCGAGCAACCTGCTGTGAACCGGTCGTTCCCCCGTTTCGGTTCCATCGATGTTGAGCGAATCGATCCCGACGAGGATGACGCCCTCATCGACTAACCAAGACGCTGCGTCGGCAGTGAGATGGGGATGCCCAGAGAAGTACGCATCGGAGCCCCAGAGTCGCGACCAGTCCGTCCGGAACAAGACGGCTCGTCCGCCCACGCTGATCCCGCGGATGTGTCCCACGTCGACCACACGCTCCTGGCCGGTGTTGACGACCACTCCATCCAGCGCCATCATCCGTTCAAGGGGCGTCTTGGCTAGATCGCTCCCATCGACGTATCGGTGGAAGGGCGAGTCGATGTATGTGCCCGTGTTGCCGACCAAGCTGATCCGACCGAAGTGGAACTCGGTGCCCGGCGCGTAGTGCGCCCTAGACGCCTCCCGCGTGAGGTGCTCCCCGATCTCAGGTGACGGGATCCCGGGGTAGGTCGTCATGCCATGCTCGATCGGATGACTGAGGTCAATGACCCGATCCACCGCTCCCCCTTCCCTCGCGCCGACGGGCGCGACCACTAGCCCGCGAGCGACTGCGGTTCAACTGCTCGGCTGCCCTCGTACATCAGATCCGGCTCATCAGCCCCCGGCGAGCTTCGCCGCCGCCACGCGCTCGAGCGCGTCGAGGATGCTGGGCCAACCGCCCTCGATGCCATCGCGGTCCTGTTCGCGCTCGAAGCCCGTCTGGCGGAGGGTGAGCAGGGTCTTCCCGTCGCGTTCCTCGAACGTGATCGTGACCATCGTGGTGATGGTGTGGCCGTCGTCGACCATGAACATGCTCGACTCGAAGGCCAGGCGGTGGGGCCGTTCGACCACCGTGAACACGCTGCTCTCGCGGTAGGGCTCCTTCCCCGCGGGTCCGAACGAGATCGTCCAGGTGCCTCCGACGCGCAGATCGAGCTCGGACTCGACGACCCAATCGGCATCGGTCGGATCGTCGTAGAGCTCCTTCTGCGCATCCGGGTCGACGAACGCGTCGAAGACCACGTGCGTTGGAGCGTCGATCAACCGTTCGATCGTCAGGTCGAAGGTCATCCCGGACCTCCCTTTCGTCTCTCGAGGTACGCCTCGAGCCGGTCGAGCCTGCGGCCCCACTGGCTCCGGTACCACTCGATCCACCCGATCGCATCGTCGAGCCGGGAGGGGCCCATGCGGCACTCGCGGGACCGTCCCTTCTTCTCCGAGGTCACGAGATCCACCTCCTCGAGGACCCGGATGTGCTTCAGCACGCCCGGCAGCGAGATGCCCGTCGGCTCCGCAAGCTCGCTGATGGTGGCCGGGCCGAGCGAGAGGCGCTCGAGCATCGCCCGCCGCATCGGATCCGACAAAGCCGCGAACGTCTGGTCGAGCGGCGGAGACTTAACCATCAGGTTCACTATACGCCGCCCGCTCAAACGTCGACAACGCCCATGGCAAGAGCCAGACCCGGACGGCACGGCCGCGGAGAACCCCGACAGGACCCGCGGGGTATCAAAGACCACTATCCGCCTCCTCGATGCGCACCAATGCGACTCGAAGGGCTGACCGATGCGGACGATGGCTGCCACACGCTGCCGACGTTCGACCTCACCATCAGCGGGAGGACGCGGAGACCATGACGCGCAGCGGGTTCATCGCGTACCGGAACCACAAGGGCTGGCGGGTGGCTTCACCGCCGCCTAGCTAGTAACCATCGGAGGTAGCCTCACGTAATGCGCCCCTCCGGTATTCCATCAACGTCACCTTGGACGGGTGCTGCGATCATCGTGAAATGCCTACGGACGAAGACTTGCATCGTCCCGCGGCCGAGAACCTCGACCAGGCCGATGCCCTCCTCTTTGGCCGGGTGACTTACGAAATGATGGAGGCAGCGTGGCGGCCGCCGGCGCGGACGGGACGGAGGCCCGATTGGATGGAACCTTGGATGGAACCCTTCGCCGGGACGATCGACGCGGCAAAGAAGTACGTCGTGTCGAGCACCCTTGACCGGTCGATTGGAACGCGGAGCTCGAGGGGATCTGGGGAAGGCCGTTCAGGAACTCAAGCGGAAGTCGGGTAAGGGACTGTTCGTGGGACGCGTGAAGCTGCCGATGGCGTTGGCGGAGCTGGGATTGATCGATGAGTACGAGTTCGTGGTGCAGCCCAGGCTAGCGGGACACGGGCCGACATTGTTCGCGGGGCTATCGAAGCGCGTCGACTTGAAGCGCGTGAGCCGGCTCGAGTTCGCCTCGGGGGCGGTGGCGATGCGCTACGAGCCGAGAAGCTAGCCGTGGGTGCGCCGCTCCACGGCTTGGACGAGGAGATGCGGATTGGTCCCAAGCATGCCCGGATGGTGGTAATGCCGCAACATTCCTTCGAGTGAGGCGATCTCTTCCCACTCCGAGATGAGAGAACGCATAGAACGCTGTGAGGGGCACTTACGAGTCGTCGGGGCAGGTAGAGGAATCGGACTCGCGAACACTCTCAAGATGGAGACACGGGTTCGAGCCCCGTTGGGACTACGAACGGGAACTTGCAGGTCAGGGCCATAGTCCTCAGCCGGCGGGCACGCGACCACTCCGATCCGTCCGATCATTTCTTCCAAGCCCGAGTGATGCTGTTGCCGTCCCGAAGAGACGCCTGTCCCCGGACAGTTCGAAGCCACTGCTTGGACACCGGTGGCGCAGGTCGACCCAAGCTACGTGCAAGCCGACTGTTCCCGAGGGTCGGAACCCTTTGGTTCCGAGACGTGTATAGGTTGTGGCCGTCCAGGAGCGTGGGATGCACGATCGTGCGATCGGGGTGCTGTTCGCGGTTCTCGTGCTCGGCGCCTGCACGAACGGGCCCGTCACCCCTGCGACGACGGCGAAGCCCAGTGAGCCGCCCAACGCGTCGCCTGCCATCGGGGATCTGGTCGGTGTCCGCGGCGAGCCCATCGAGGTGTCCTCGCTGCAGGGCCGCATCGTGTTCTCCAGCGGAACCGACGACATCTACACCGTCGACGCCGACGGTTCGGGATTGGAGCGCCTCACCAAAAGCAAGAGCCTCGAATTCGATCCCACCTGGTCGCCGGACGGGCAGCGCATCGCCTACCGCCATCAGAGGGGCGACGACGCCACTACCGACATCTTCGTGATGGACGCGAATGGGTCACACTCACAGAACCTCACGGGGAGCGACGGGTTGGGCGACTCGGGTCCGGACTGGTCGCGGGACGGGAAGAGGATCGCCTGGAATACAGCTTCCGGAGGCTCCGTCTTCGAGCTGGGGTGATCCACCCGGACGGGTCCGGCCGCCGGGTGATCAAGTCCGGCGTGTACGTCGAGTACCCGGCCTGGTCACCGGACGGCCGCCGCATCGCCTTCATGAGTCCGGTCGCCGGAGATCCGTACGAGATCTTCGTGATGAACGCCGACGGCACCCACGTGCGACGGCTGACCGAATCTCCGGGCCCCGACGGTTGGCCCGCGTGGTCGCCCGATGGTCGACAGATCGTCTTTTTCCTCCGTGCGGGACGATTGTCTCTATTCCGAGGCCGATGATTGCCTCATCACCGGCGACATCGGTCCCTGGCACACGCTGTACGTGATGAACGCGGATGGCACCGACCCCGCCGTCTGACAGAACGTTTGCGCAGTTCGCGGTCTGGTCGCCCGATGGCCAGTACATCCTGTTCGCACCCTGGCTGAACGTGATCCGACCCGACGGGACCGGACTGGCCCGAATCCCGGTCGAGGGGGCGCCGGCCGAGCCCGAGATGCCCGACTGGACCTAGCGGCACCACGAATGGAGAAGGATAGAGATCACCATGACCAAGCGCTTCATGACCCCCTTTGATCTGACAACGTCGACATGAGCTTGCTCAAAGGATCACTCACTCTTGGGCATTCGGGGTTCAGTCATCACCTACCCGGTCCCACGAGTGGGCGGTCCAGATTAGACCGTCGACCGGGTCGGCAGATGCCGGGTCGACGAGATCCAGTGAGAGCTTCCTCCCGGTCAATCGCCACTTGAAGGTGAGCGGGGCCTGATCGGTGAGCGTCAGCCGGTCGCCGGCCACTGAGAACCCGCCATGGTAGCCGTCCGAGGTGATCCCGGTCGTTCCACCCAGGTTGACGAACTGCTGCGCGTAGCCGAAGGAGAACGTCACCCGCCACACGCCCACGACCTGGTTGGCCACCGACTTCGGGACGCCGGCCGCCTGAACGTCGTGCTTGGTGAGGGTCGTCGTGTACTGGCCGTCGATCGGGCTCCGCTCGACGGGTGCTGGCGTCGGCGAGGACGAAGCGGTGGCCGCCTCGGCGGTCGAGCGGGGGTTTGATCCCCCTTCGCCGCGGTTCGAGCCGCACGCGGCCGCGAGCGCTGCCAGGACGAACGCGATCGCGACCGTTCGGGCAGGGCGTCGGTACGAAGCCGTCACCTTGGGTCTCCTTTCAGCCGGTCTGCTTCCAGGGATGGGTGGTCCAGATCAGACGGTCGACCTTGAGTGCCTGCCCGGATCGTGAGTCATCGACCAGCCACAGGCGCAGCTCGTCGCCGGAGAGCCGCCACCGCAGGACGAGCGTTTCCCCCTCGTCCTGCACGATGAGGAACGGCCCGTTCACCTCGAACGTCCCGTTCACCGGAACGGTCTGGAACGAACCCGGGCGGATCTGCCGGACGACCCCGCGGGCGAGCTCCAGCTGCCGGGGGCCGGACAGCTGGCGGGCGCGGCCGTACCCGAGCCCGGCTGCCAGGCCGTCCTCGATCGAGAGCGTCGTGCTCCAGCCGCCGTCGATCATCGAGCCCGCACCGACGGCGCCCCGGCCCGCGGGGGAGGGTGCCCGGCCGTGATCGATCACGCGCAAAACCGCCACGGGTCCGAGCACCGAAGCCGAGATCACGGCCGCGATCGCCAGGGAACGAGCGATCGTCCTGCCGACTCGACGGCGCGGGCCGCCCTTCAGGATTCGCTCAAGCGCCAGATCGGTCGCAGGCTGCAGGTCGGCCGCGTCCGCGGTCAACGCCGCACGAATCCGTCCGTCAAAGGACATCGGTCGTCTCCTCTCCTCGCTCACCCAGCAGCTCGGCGAGCCGCGTCCGGGCGTGGGCGAGGTGCACGCGAGCGGTCGATTCCGCGCAGCCGAGGATGTTGGCGATCTCGGCCGCCGGGCGGTCCTCGAAGTAGAACAGGACGACCGCGGCGCGCTGAGTCGGCGAGAGGGTCCGGATGGCTCGCATCAGGTCCGGGTCCACGTGCGGGGACTCGGGCGATGGGGTGCTCGGGGCCACTCGCTCGCGGTCCACGCGCATCCGCTCCCTGCGAACCAGTCGCGCGGCCAGTCGGATCGCGACGCGACGCACCCACAGATCGGGTCGCTCGTACCGTGAGATCCGCGCCCACCGCGCGTAGAGAGCAAGGAAGGCCTCTTGGGCGATGTCCTCGGCTCGGCCGGCATCGCGCAAGATCAGGAACACGGTCTGGACGACCTGCGGGTACTCCGCTCGGAAGAACCACGTGAACTCAGACTCGCGCTCTCGCATCGCGCCCCTCGACGATCTCCTCTCCCGCGATCATGCGCTACGGCGTGTGCATCGACCGCTGTCGTCGTCGCTCCCCCTCCACCATGAACAGACGCCAGCCACCGCGCGCGTTTAGCCCCGAGACCAGCCTGATGCGACTTCGGGAGATGGCAGCGGCTTCCTCGCGGTCACGGTCGAACTGGAAGGCCGCGACCCCGGTCGAAATCGCGCCCGTGTCGCGAGAGGACGACGCCGGCAACCAGGCTGGGGCTCGCCCGCCGCGCGAGCGATCCTGCGTGTTGAGACCGGAACGTGCTGGCGGATCGGCCTTGGCGAAGCGCCCGTAGACGCTTCATCACTTCTCCCCGACCCTTCGTCGCGTCCGTGTGCGCCCCCTCGAATCGGCAGGATCCTCGATTCAGGTCGGGTGGGCGGAAAGTCCGGGGCATGAGGGAGGACGCTAATGGTCCAGCGCCACTCCTTCCTCGCGCAACGACGATCGGCTTCGACCGTGTCGCTCAGGCAGCGAACCGTTCGGGCTCCGCCACGAACCGGTCGTGGCAGCTCTGCGAGCAGAAGGAGAACGTCTGCCCCGAGTACTCCCGGGTCGCCGCGGCGGTCGCCGGATCGATCTCCATGCCACAGACGGGATCTATCACCGTCGTTGCCATCGTCTCCTCCTCCTTCGTCTGTTGCCGTTCGCCAACGTCGACCCGCACCGGTCCTGTCACGGCTCGGCCGCCTTCGGCCACGGCCGTCGGAGCGAACGCGCGGAGCCGGTTGGCGTTCGTCACGACCGACAGCGAGCTCGCGGCCATCGCCGCGGCCGCGATCATCGGGTTCAGCGTGATCCCGAACAACGGGTACAGGATCCCGGCGGCGATGGGGATACCGATCGAGTTGTACACGAACGCGAAGAACAGGTTCTGGCGGATGTTCCGCATCGTGGCCCGGCTGAGCGCGAGCGCCGACACGACCCCTCGGAGGTCGCCGGAGATCAGCGTGACGTCGGCCGCCTCGATCGCGACATCGGTACCGGTCCCGATCGCGAGCCCGACGTCAGACTGCGCGAGCGCCGGCGCGTCGTTGATGCCGTCGCCGACCATCGCCACGCGCTTCCCCTCGTCCTGGAGCCGTCGAACTTCAAGGGACTTGTCCTGCGGAAGCACCTCCGCCAGGACGCGCTCGATCCCGACCTGACGGGCGACGGCCTCGGCGGTCCGGGCGTTATCGCCCGTGATCATCACGACCTCCAGGCCGAGATCGCGGAGGGCAGCGACGGCGGCGGGCGAGTTCTCCTTGATCGTGTCGGCAACCGCGACAACACCTGCGGGACGCCCTTCGATCGCCGCGTAGATCGCGATCTTCCCCTCCGACGCGAGGCGTGCGGCGGTCTCCTCCAGCAGCGAGGGGTCGGCACCGGTATCCGCGAGCAGCTCCTTGGTTCCCACCAAGACCTCGCGCCCGTCGACGGTCGCCCGGACACCGTGGCCCGTCACCGAGTCGAACGCGCTCGGCTCGGCGAGCGCGATCTGTCGGTTCTTGGCGCCAGCTACGATCGCCGAGGCGAGCGGATGCTCCGACGGGCGCTCGGCCGAGGCGACCAGTCGAAGGAGCATCTGTTCGTCGAAGCCGTCGACCGTGACGACATCGGTCAGTGCCGGAGTGCCCCGCGTGATCGTCCCGGTCTTGTCCAGGACGATCGTGTTCAGCTTGTGCGCCGTCTCCAGGGCTTCCGCCGAGCGGATCAGGACGCCGTTCTCGGCGCCCTTCCCGGTGCCCACCATGATGGACAGGGGGGTCGCCAGGCCGAGCGCGCACGGGCACGCGATGATCAGCACCGACACCGCGCTCACCAGCGCGAACGTCAGCGCCGGGGAGGGGCCCACGTCGAACCAGATCACGAACGTGCCGATCGCGATGAACACCGCGGCCGGCACGAAGTAGCTCGCGACGAGATCGGCCAGTCGCTGGATCGGCGCCTTCGAGGCCTGGGCCTGCTCGACGAGGCCGATGATCTGGGCGAGCATCGTGTCCCGCCCGACCTTCGTGGCGCGGAAGCGGAACGCGCCGGTCTGGTTGATGGTGGCCCCGATGACCGTGTCGCCTGGTTCCTTCGAGTTCGGGATCGACTCGCCGGTCACCATCGACTCGTCGACCACGGAGCGACCGTCGATGACCTCCCCGTCGACCGGGACCTTCTCGCCGGGCCGGACGGCGATGACGTCGCCGACTGCAACGTCCGCGATCGAGATCTCCCGCTCCTCGCCCTCGCGGATGAGGCGGGCGGTCCTCGCCTGCAGGCCGATCAGCTTGCGGATCGCCTCCCCGGTGCCGGCCTTGGCGCGGGCCTCGAACAGCCGGCCCAGCAGGATCAGCGTGAGGATCACGCCGACGGCCTCGAAGTACACCTCTCGGAGATCCTCGGGGAAGAGCGCGGGGGCGACCGTCACGACCACGCTATAGCCGAAGGCGGCGCACGTGCCAAGCGTGATGAGCGAGTTCATGTCTGCCGAGCGGTGACTGAGGATCAGCCAGCCTGTGCGATGGATCGGCCAGCCCGTGTACAGCATCACCGGGGTGATCAGGACCAGCTGCGCCCATCGGCTCAGCAGGAAGTCGGGAACCCACGTGGCATCGAAGAACTGGGTTGCCATGACGGCGACAAGGACCGGCGCCGTCAGCGCGCCGCCCACGACCAGGCGACGCGACAGATCCCGGATCTCGGCCCGCCTGGCGATCGCTTCGGCGTCCTCGGTCTCCTCCGAGCCGGGCTCGGGTCGTTCCTCGACCCGGTACCCGGCGGACCGGATCGTTCGCCGCATCTCCCCCACCCCGACCTGTGACGGGTCGAAGTCGACGATCACACGCTCCGCGCCATAATTGGCCTGAACGCGGTCGACCCCCGGAAGGCGGCCCACCAGGGACTCGAGGTTCGTGACGCAGGTGGGACAGGCGACGCCGCCTGCCCGGAGCGAGAGCTCCACGCGACTCGTGCCGTCGACTTCTTGGGTCGAGCCGACCCCCACCGCTCGGGCCGTCTCGTGCGCGTGCGCCGTCGGCTCGCCTGGAGATGAGGTCTCTGCCTTCGAGACACCCAGCCTCGTCCCTCCGTCGCCGTCCGTCTCCTCCACGAGGAGGGTCCCGTGGAGCATGTTCATCCCGCACGCGAACCCGAACTCCCCCGCTCTCGTCGGCATCAGCTCGACGGTCGTCCGGCCGAAGGCGGCAAGTGACGTGCTCACGCCGAAGTCCGGGAAGACGACCCGCGAGGAGCAGTCGGTGTTCTCCTGGCGGTCGAAGACGAGCCTGAGCGGAACCCCTTCCCGGACCCTGATGTGGTCCGGGGAGTAGCCGCCCCTCACGACGATCTCGACCTCTTGGACGCCTCCCCGCACCTCGGCCCGCCGAGCCTGCTTGGGACCGAAGAAGAACCAGGCGAGCGCGCCGATCAGGGCCACACCACCCGCCGTCACCACGATCTCCGTACCGGACACGCGACCAGCCTCCCGCTTGATACCTATACCCTGGAGGGGTACCATCCGTCAACAAGATGACAGACGAGGAGGCATCGTGGCGACGCAGGCGCGCGGGTACACGGCGACGAAGGGCCAGCTCCTGGAGCGGCTGGCCAAGATCGAGGGCCAGGTCAGGGGCATAGCGAAGATGGTCGAGGACGATCGGTACTGCATCGACGTGGTGACCCAGATCAATGCCGCCGGGGCGGCGCTGGACAAGGTCGCGCTGGGGCTGCTGGACGGCCACGTCCGCCACTGCCTGATCGGCGGGCACGGTGGGCCGACCGATCCCGACGAACAGGCGCAGGAGCTCATGGGCGCGGTCGGCCGCATGGTCTCCCGGTAGGTCCGGAGTCCTCTGCCTTCCAGGCGCGTCCGGGGATGCGGGATATAGTCCTGCGCCCATTCGGAGAGGAGAGCACTCGTGCCCCGTCGCTGGACAACCTCATCGATGCTGATCGTCTCTTTGTCGGTACTACTCATCCTGGCCTTCGCAGCTCACGCCGAGACGAGGAGCGGCCGCAGGTCCGGCTCCTTCGCGCCGGTCGACACTCTCGGATCGACCGACCGCAGAGCTGTCAGAGGAGAGGAGCTTCTCGTTCGAGACGACCTGACCAAGGCACTCCGGCGCGGCGACATCACGGAGGCCACCTACACACTCAACCGGGGGCTGTCGATCTTCCACCCGGCAAGGGTGCGAACCCGATTCGGGGACGTGGCGACGCCGGGTCCACGCGATGGAACGCCCATCCTGAGAGACCTCGTTGCTCGCTACGACGAGCTTTCGCCGGCGCAGCGAGTGGTCGCCCGGACGATCCTGGCGCGACCAACGGACGGTGCCGGAGATCCTGAGGGGGATGGCTACAGCGTCCCCGAGGAGGCACCCGTCTGCAACGCCAACGCCTGCATCCACTACGTTGCCTCGACGAGTGACGCTCCGCCGGCAGGCTGGCTCGACTCCACGCTTACTGCCCTTGACGCCGTTTGGGCCAAGGAGATCACGCAGTACGGCTACCGCCCGCCGAAGTCCGACATCACGTCGACGAACCACGGACCCGACGGCAAGATCGATATCTACCTCGCCGATGTCGGGGCGAACGGTCTATTCGGCTACTGCACGACCGATGACCCGAACGCCCTGAACCCGAACATCTTCGATATGTCTGTCTTCTGTGTGGTCGACAACGACATGTCGCCCGCCCAGTTCCAAGGAACGGCATCCGGCGTTCCTGCGCTCCAGGTGACGCTGGCGCATGAGTTCTTCCACGCGGTGCAGGGCGCATACGACTTCTTCGAAGACGCCTGGTATGCCGAAGGGACGGCCGCCTGGATGGAGGACGAGGTCTTCGACGCGGTCAACGACAACCTCCAGTACCTCCGCTCGTCCCAGCTGAGGCAGCCCTTCGTACCTCTGGACTTCAGCGACCTCAGGTACTCGTACGTGTACGGCGCCTGGATCTGGTTCAGATTCATGTCCGAGTATTTCGGCCCGAAGGCCTCCGAGGATCCGAGCATCATCAGGCGATCGTGGGAGTACGCCGACGCAGCCGCCGGCGGGCCCGACCAGTACTCGCTCAAGGCGATCGCGAGCGCGATCCAGGAACGCGACTCGAACTTCGGATGGGCCTATGCGGACTTCGGTGTCTGGAACGACGTTCCTGGGCTCGCCTACTCCGAAGGAAACTCGTACCCCGTTCCGCCTTATGCCAACAAGCACAAGATCACCGCCCGCAGGCCGGTGCAGGCGGGCAAGCTCGTCATGGATCACCTTACGCAGGGGTACGTCGGGTTCGTCCCCCGTTCGGGAGTCTCATCGACCGCCAAGCTGCGGATCGCGGTCGATCTCCCCGCACTCGCCGCAGGGTCCGAAGCCTCCGTGGTGATGAGCGATTCGAACGGCGGGGCGAGGTACAAGGTCATCCGCCTGAACACGAAGGGCAACGGACGGGTCACCGTTCCTTTCGGCAGGGGAAGGATCGCCACCGTCGACGTTGTGATCACGAACGCCAGCGAACGAACGAGGTGCTGGATCGACAACTCGTTCACGTTCTCGTGCGCAGGGAACCCAAAGGACGACCGTCTCAAGTACGTCTACGCGGCTGGGCTCATTCAGTAGCCCCGATCCGCGCTACGGTGGCTGGATCCGTCGACAGGAAGGAGTCGGCATGGTGACGGTCGGGGTCCTCGCTCGACTCGAGGCGAAACCGGGGAAGGAAGAGGAGGTTGCGAGCTTCCTTGCCGGGGCCTTGCCGCTCGCGCAGCAGGAGGAAAAGACCACGGCGTGGTTCGCCACCCGGCTCGGTCCGTCCACGTTCGGCATCTTCGACGTCTTCCCCGACGAATCGGGCCGCGACGCGCACCTCGCAGGGCCGATCGCCACCGCCTTGATGCAGAAGGCGGACGAGCTCTTGTCCGAACCGCCGACGATCGAGAGGGTCGACATCCTCGCGAGCAAGCTGAGCGAGTAGACCGGCGAGATCGGCGATCGATGACGTACGGAATCATCAACGGCTGGATCGTCGGCAGGCTTCGGGGGCGGACGGAGAGCTCTTTCGGGTCAAGCACTTCCCTCAGGGAGCATACGAGCGAAGGGGCGGAGACATCCGTTGCTATGCCTGCATACGACCCAGACGCAGGGCTACGTGGAGAACCTGCGCTTCCCGAGCGAATTCCAGGTTGGCGAGGACGTGATCGGCCAGCTGCGCCGATACCTGGACACGCCGGACAACGAGCCGCCGGAACCGGTCCGCACCGGCAGGGGTTCGCCAGGCGGATCATGACGCATCTCCAAGTCGAGCCGCCGCCGGCAGCATTCGAGCCCGAGCGATCCTCGACCGAAGGCATGCATCCGTCACCCAGGGGAGCACCATGACCGAGTCGAGGAGGAGGAGGGGCAGAGCGGAAGCCTCGAGGACGACGCTTGATGGGGCGTAGGAGGGCCGCGGTGTCGTCCGGCACCGACGTCTTTCCGGCTCAGGCAGGCCACCGCCGGCGGACCGTGTCGTCGCCCTCGTACATCGTCGTCATCGCCTCGTCCACGTCGAACTCGAGCACGACGTAACGGTCGGGGTTGGACCGCTCCGCGTTCGCCCTGGTCAGCAGCTCCGGATCCTCGACCACAGCGGCCGTGCCGAACAGGAGCGCCTCGCCGCCGGTCCCCTCGTCGTCGGGTACGGCCGAGTGCAACGAGTAGCGGGGATCGCGTTCGAGCGCCCGGACCTTCGCCGACCCCGGATACATCCGGATGAAGATGCGGCCCGCGGTGAACCACGGGGTCACGGGGTTCACCCGGGGCGCGCCGTCGGGACGCAGCGTCCCGAGATACGACACGCGCAGGTCCATGCGTTCGCGGACGAACGCCGCCAGCTCCGGCGCCTCGGCCTCGAAGGTCTCCCAGCGCGTCATGTGACGTGTCCCGGCGGCGAGCTCGGTCCTCAGCTGACGGCCTTCTTCACGAGCGCGCCGATCTTCTTCTCGTCGGCGGGCGTGAGCTTCGTCAGCGCGAAGGAGGTCGGCCACATGGCGCCGTCATCGATGTTCGCCGCTTCCTCGAAGCCGAACGTCGCGTACCGGGACTTGAACTTGTCCGCGCTCTTGAAGAAGCAGACGATCTTGTCGTCCTTCGCGTATGCGGGCATGCCGTACCAGGTCCTGGGCGACAGGTCCGGCGCCGCCTTCCTGATGATCGCGTGCAGCCGCTCGGCCATCGAGCGATCCGGTCCCGGCATCTCGGCGATCTTGTCGAGCACGGCGCGCTCCCCCTCCTGCCTGTTCTGAGCGGCCTTCAGCTCCTTGGCGCGCTCCTTCATCGCGGCTCGTTCCTCGGCGGTGAACTTGCCGGAGGAAGTCGTGCGCTTGGGGGACGTCTTCCTTGCAGCCTTCTTCTCAGCCACTGCGGAACACCTCCTTGTCTCGTAGCCGGCCGACGGCCAGCGCGATCGCCGGACGGCTAGCGCAGTTCTTGGATGCGGATCAGGTTCCCCGCGGGATCGCGGAACGCGCAGTCGCGGACCCCGTAGGGCTGGTCGGTCGGTTCCTGGACCACCTCGGCGTCGCCGGCCTGCAGCCGCTCGAAGGTGCCGTCGAGGTCCTTGGTGGCCAGGTTGATGCTGGCGTAGGTCCCCTTGGCCATCATCTCGGCGATCGTGCGGCGCTCGTCCTCGGTGATGCCCGGGCTCGCCGCCGGCGGATACAGCACGATGGCCGTGTCGGGTTGGTCGGCGGGTCCGACCGTGATCCAGTGCAGTCCGCCGTACTCGACGTCGAGGCGGACCTGGAAGCCGAGGGTGTCGCGATAGAAGGCCAGCGAGGCCTCGGGGTCGTCGTGCGGGAGGAGGCTCGAGTGGATAGTGATGTCCATGGCGTCATGCTAGTTGGGGCTCTGTGGCGGGCGCTTCTCGATTCCTGATCGGTCTGGTGACCTGCTTCGCCACGCACGGCGGCATCCCGGCCATCGCGCGCGGCTCCAGGCGCCGGTAGGCGCCGGGCGGCATGCCGACGAGCTCCGTGAAGCGCGTGCTGAAGGTGCCCAGCGACGAGCTGCCGACCTCGAAACAGACCTCGGTGACGCTGAGGTCCCCGCGACGAAGGAGCGCCATCGCGCGCTCGATGCGCCGCGTCATCAGGTAGCTGTACGGCGACTCGCCGAACGCCACCCGGAACTGCCGGCTGAGGTGCCCGGCCGACACGTGCGCGCCGCGCGCGAGCGCCTCGACGTCCAGCGGCTGCGCGTACTCGCGGTCGATCCGGTCTCGGACCCGTCGTAGTCGCGCGAGGTCGCGCAGATGCTCGGCCTCGGCGGTCCGGGTGGTCACGGGCGAATCTTCCCAAATCGCGCCGGGTCGGTGTCCCGCCCACGCCGCGAGTGATACTCGGCCAGACGATCCAAGGAGGAGCCATGCCGATCATCGGAGTGCATCAGGTTCCGAGTCTCACCCGGGAGCGGTGCGAACAGGTCGTCCGACGGCTCACCGATGGCAAGTCCCCGCATCGACTCGCCCGCCGATCTGCCGTTCAACGGGCTCCTCGTGCATGGCGCCGGCAACGGCAAGCACGGATTCTGCGTCGTCGACGCCTTCGCCTCGGAGGAGGCCGTGAGGGCGTTCGAAGGCGGTGGGCTCCATCCCACGAGAGGTTGGCATCGAACCTCCGGACTTCTTCCCCGCGCGCACCTTCTACTCCGACCTGACGGAGCCGGGAGGGACCGGCCCGGTAGGACCGTGCTAGCGTCGGTTTCGTCCTCGAGCAAGGGGAGGGAAAATGGAGGCCGTCACCACGCAGCCCTCGTCCATGATCACCATGGACCTCGAGGGCAACATCCTGATCCCGCGGGCCGGAGCCATCGTCGCGGCGATCCTGCGGATCGGGATCGGGTTCATCTACCTGTGGGGGTTCCTCACCCAGGGCTTCGGGATCGGCTATACGAATCGGGCCGACGACACGGGCGGGTACGCCTGGCCTTCAGCTACGACGCGGACAACGGATGGATCACCTCGGGGTTCTCGTTCTCGCCGACCTCGGGCTACGTGGACGGCCTCGACGGACCGCTCGCGTTCATCCCTGAGAACGTGCCCGTTGGCGTTGCCGACTTCGGCTGGATGTTCGCGATCGGCGGGCTCGGGATCGCGCTGACGCTCGGGATCTGCTCGCGTATCGCGGGATGGGGAGGGTTCCTTTTGAACGTGATGATCTGGTTCTCGGTGTTCCCGCCCGCCAACAACCCGGTGTTCGACGCCGAGCACTTCATGTTCGCGTTCATCCTCCTGCTGCTGATGTGGATCCAGGCGTCGAACTATTGGGGCATCGGCCGGTGGTGGCGGGCCAGGACGCCGGCCTTCCTGCATTGAGCGAACTCGACTTCACTTCGTCGTCGGAGCAGGATGCTCGGGTGCGCGCCAGCCTCGGGGTGACCGTCGTGGGGACGATCGTCGTCCGGGTCGCGTCGCGACGTCGCGAGCGCGAGCTGGCGGTGTCCGCGTGATGGAGGACTGGACGCCCGCCCTGGCACTGGACGAGCTCCCCGACCGCCGCCCGAAGATGGCGAACGTCGACGGGACGCAGGTCCTCCTGGTTCGAAACGGCGACGACGTGTTCGCGATCGGGAACCGCTGCACGCACATGGGTGCGCCGCTCGCCAGGGGCCCGGTCACGTTCGCCGGATCTCTGCGGACCGTGCGGTGTCCCTTGCACGGCAGCACGTTCGACCTGATGACCGGCAAGGTGATGAAGGGGCCCGCGACGGAGCCCGAGCCGGCATTCGAGACGCGCGTGAGCGACGGCGTGGTCGAGATCAGAGCGGCCGAGCGCGGCTAGGATGTGACCGTGGACCCAAACGGGAATGGCTACGGCGGCGGGATGGGGCCCCTCGGGTCGCGGCTGCTGGGAACCGGGATCGGGCTCATATCGGTGGCCGTGCTGGTGATGCTGCCGTTCCTGATCCCGGTTGCCTTCTACGTGGTGGCCAATGCGTACGCGCTGATCAAGGGCACGGCGTTCTCGGCCGAGACCGTCAATCAGGGGGTCCTCCTCACGCTGCTCGTCCTCTCGGTCGCCGTGTTCCCCATCGGGCTCGCGATCCTGATCGGGCTGGTCGGCAGGGCCCTGTCGCCCAAGCGCCGCCGGGCCTGACGCCGACTCGAACGCGGCCGCCGCGGTTCGCTATCCTCCCTCGCTCATGTCCACGCTCCGCCACGACCCGACCACCCGCCAGTGGGCGATCCTCGCCACCCGGCGCGGCGACCGGCCCCACGTGGACGTCGTGGTCCCCCGCCCCGAGCTCCCCGCGTTCGACCCGACGTGCCCGTTCTGCCCCGGCAACGAGGATCAGACCCCGCCCGAGATCATGCGCGAGCCCCCCGCCGACACCTGGCAGGTCCGCGTCGTGCCCAACATGTACGCGGCGCTGTCGGGCGACGGCACCGCGGTGCGTTCGGGCGAACCCATGTTCCGCGAGATGCCGGGCATCGGCAGCCACGAGGTGGTGGTCGAGACGACGCGACACGACGGCCGCCTGGAAGAGATGTCCGTGAACGAGGTGGCGACGGTCCTCTGGGTCTGGCGCGAGCGTTACCGGGCGCTGATCGCCCGGCCCGACGTCCGAGCGGTCGTGGTGTTCAAGAACTTCGGCGCCCTCGCCGGGACCTCGCTCACGCATTCGCACTCGCAGATCGTGGCGACGCCGGTGTTCCTGCCCCGGCTGCTCCGGCGCCTGGACGTGGCGACGCGCTACTACGACGAGAACGGCGCCTGCGTGTACGACCAGCTCATCGAGGCCGAGACGGCGGCCGGCGTTCGGATGATCGACGACCACGGCGGGTTCGTCGCGCTCGAGCCGTGGGCGGCCCAGACGCCGTTCGAGACGTGGATCGCGCCGCGGTTCCACCAGGGCTCGTTCGGCTCGCTGGACGACGAGGGGATCCGCGGCCTGGCCGGCATCCTGATCCGAACGCTGACCGCGCTCCGTCACGCGTGCGGCGACCCCGACTACAACCTCGTGATGTACTCGGCGCCCACCGACGGCGGCCACGCCGAGGAGGTCTTCCACTGGCACATCAAGCTGATCCCGCGGGTCTCGACACAGGCGGGGTTCGAGATCGGCTCGGCGATGGCGATCAACACGGTCGCGCCCGAGGACGCTGCACAGGCGTTGCGCGTGGCCCTGCCGCCCGACTGACCTAGCAGCCAGAGTCGACCCAGTCGGGCCCGGCCCCGACCGACACGTCCAGGCGCCCGGCGACGCGCTTGAGCCGCCGGCGGTACGTCCGCATCTCGGAACGATCGAAGTCTGCGTGGGTCATGCACCGCCAGGCGTCGTACCGCTCGCGGTGGTACGGGCTCTGCAGGGTCTCGGCGTGGCCGATCACGTTGCCATACGAGATCCCGTACTTCAGCATCAGCCAGGTCGTCAGTCGCAGCGACGCCCGCATCATGTTGCCGTTGCCCAGGATCTGATGCGCGCTCGTGCCGACGTGCTCGATCCCGATCGCGGTCCAGTTCATGCCGATCGCGTGCCGGCAGCGGATCCGAAGGCTCACGAGCTGGTAGATCGTCCCGTCGGTGTCGATCACGAAGTG
>JBKPKU010000058.1:0-5863 GCA_046731295.1 Actinomycetota bacterium | reverse complement strand
GTTCGACGGCGCGCAATCGCCCGGCGGCGTCCTCCAGCTTCGACTCCAGGTCGCGGCTCCGTGCCTGAAGATCGGCGATCTCGATGCGGCGATCGCCGAGCTCGGCCGAGACGGTCGCCAGCTGGGCCTTGGCCTCCTGGGCCTCCCTCGAGGCCTTCACGATGGAGATGTCGCGGTCGTTCACGACCGCATCGACGCTCTTGCGGGAGAAGCCGAACAGGCCTCGCTTGAGACGCGATTCCACGGCGGGACTCCTTCCAGCGGGCGAGCTCATGATTCTCCGGGCAGGCGGCCACCGATCCAATAGGTCGGGTGGCCTACCACGCCTGACGGGTCCGTCCTCGTGATAGCGTCCCTGCATGCATGTTCGGACGCGCCCGCCCGTTCGGGGTGGGCGTTTCGCGTTCTCTTCCGGAGCGAGGTAGGCGATGGAGATCGAGATCGGCAAGGGGAAGGAAGCCCGGCGGGCCTACGGGTTCGACGAGGTGGCGATCGTGCCGTCCAGGCGGACGCGCGACCCCGACGACGTGGATATCTCCTGGCAGATCGACGCGTACACGTTCGGCCTGCCGATGATGGCCTCGGCGATGGACGCCGGCGTCTCGCCGGCCACCGCGATCCGGATCGGGCAGCTCGGCGGCCTCGCATGCCTGAACCTCGAGGGCCTATGGACCCGCTACGAGGACCCCGAGCCGATCTACGAGGAGATCGCCTCGCTCCCCGACGAGAAGGCGACCGGCCGGATGCAGGAGCTGTACAAGGAGCCGCTCAAGGACCACCTGATCGAGCAGCGGATCCGCGAGATCAAGGAGGGGGGCGTCGTCTCGTGCGCCTCGCTCACCCCGCAGCGGGTCGAGCGGTATGCCCCTGCCGTGGTGGCCGCCGGCCTCGACCTCCTGGTGATCCAGGGCACGGTCGTCTCGGCCGAACACGTGTCGACCCACAGCCAGCCGCTCAACCTGAAGGAGTTCATCGCCACCTTCGACCTGCCCGTGATCGTGGGCGGGTGTGCGTCGTACACGACCGCGCTGCACCTGATGCGCACCGGCGCCGTCGGCGTGCTCGTCGGCGTCGGTCCGGGCAACGCGTGCACCACGCGGGGGGTCCTGGGGGTCGGCGTTCCGCAGGCCACGGCGATCGCCGATGCGGCGGCGGCACGCATGGAGCACCTGCGTGAGACCGGCCGCTACTGCCACGTGATCGCCGACGGTGGCATGCGAACGGGCGGGGACATCGCCAAGGCGATCGCGTGTGGGGCCGACGCGGTGATGATCGGCTCGCCCCTGACGCGGGCGTATGAGGCCCCGGGCCGCGGTTTCCACTGGGGCATGGCCACGTTCCATCCCACGCTCCCCCGCGGGGCCAGGGTCAAGACCCGGCAGGTGGCCACGCTGGAGGAGATCCTCGTCGGGCCGGCCCACGAGAACGACGGCACGTACAACCTGTTCGGGGCGCTCGCGACCTCGATGGCGACCACGGGCTACGCCACGATCCGGGAGTTCCAGAAGGCCGAGCTGGTGATCGCTCCGGCGATCAAGACCGAGGGCAAGACCTACCAGACCGCCCAGCGCGTGGGGATGGGCCGCTAGCGTCGTGCCAGTGGCTCCCCAGCGACGGGCTCCCGAAGGGCCGGTCCTGGTCGTCGACCTCGGGGCGCAGTACGCGCAGCTGATCGCACGCCGGATCCGCGAGTGCCACGTGTACTCGGAGATCGTCCCGCACGACCTGACGGCGTCCGAGGTGGCCGCCCGGCGCCCGGCGGGCGTCGTGCTCTCGGGCGGGCCGGCATCCGTCTACGAGGAGGGCGCGCCCGACGTCGACCCCGGCCTGTTCGAGCTCGGCGTGCCGGTGCTCGGCATCTGCTACGGCCATCAACTCATGGCTCGGGCGCTCGGGGGCGAGGTGGCGGCCACCGGGCAGCGCGAGTACGGGCGCACCGAGCTCCGTGTAGCCGAGCCCGGGGTGCTCCTCGCCGACCTCGGCCCCGTCGAGCAGGTGTGGATGAGCCACGGGGACGCCGTCACCGTCGCGCCCGAGAGCTTCCGGGTCACCTCGCGTACCCAGGCCATCCCGATCGCGTCCATGGAGGATCCCGAACGCGGGCTGTTCGCGGTGCAGTTCCATCCCGAGGTCGCCCACACGCCCAAGGGCAGGGCCGTGATGAAGCGGTTCCTCTACGACGGGTGCGATCTGCTGCCCGAGTGGACGCCGGCCAACGTGATCGAGCGGGCCGTTGCCGCCGTCCGGTCCCAGGTGGGCGACGCCGAGGTGCTGTGCGCGCTCTCGGGTGGCGTGGACTCCGCCGTCGCGGCGCTCCTGGTCCACAAGGCGGTCGGCGACCAGCTCACCTGCGTGTTCGTCGACACGGGCCTGCTGCGCGAGGGCGAGCCGGAGCAGGTGGAGGAGACCTTCGGACGGCACTTCCGCGTCCCGCTCGTGCACGTCAAGGCGGCGGACCGGTTCCTCGCGCGGCTCGATGGGGTCACGGATCCCGAGCAGAAGCGCCGGCGGATCGGGGAGGAGTTCATCCGCGTGTTCGAGGAGGTGGCTCGCGACCACCGCGGGGCGCGCTTCCTGGTCCAGGGGACGCTGTATCCCGACGTGATCGAGAGCGGTTCGGACACCGCCTCGACGATCAAGAGCCATCACAACGTCGGTGGGCTGCCCGAGGACATGGACCTCGAGCTGGTCGAGCCGCTCCGTGAGCTGTTCAAAGACGAGGTACGCACCGTCGGTTCCGAGCTCGGGCTTCCCGAGGAGGTCGTCCAGCGCCAGCCGTTCCCCGGCCCGGGTCTGGCGGTTCGGATCGTGGGCGAGGTGACCGCGGAGAACCTCTCGGTCGTGCGCGCGGCCGACGCGATCGTCCGGCAGGAGATCCGCCGGGCCAACCTCGACCAGGGGACGTGGCAGGCGTTCTGCGTCCTGCTGGCCGAGGTCCGAAGCGTCGGCGTCATGGGCGACGGCAGGACGTACGAGCACCCGGTGATCGTGCGCGCCGTCACCAGCGAGGATGCGATGACCGCCGACTGGGCCCGGCTCCCGCACGAGGTCCTCGACCGGATCGCGAGCCGGATCGTCCGCGAGGTCCCCGGCGTCAACCGCGTCGCCTACGACGTGACGAGCAAGCCGCCCGGGACGATCGAGTGGGAGTGAACTCGGCCCTCGTTCATATGCGGTCGGCGAAGACGATAAGGCGTTGGGCCGCCGAGAACCGCGGGTTGCACGTCGTCAGGACCAGCGTGGGACGCTCCGTCTGCTCCAGGGCCCAGGTGCCGGACCGCAGCATGCCCGAAGGAGAAGTGATGGCGAGGTGGGTGACGCGGTAGTCGAAGATGCCGTACTCGGTCGCGAGCACGATCCGGTCGCCGGCGCCGAGCTCGTTCAGCGACCAGAACGGGGCGCCGTACGTCGTCCGGTGTCCGGCGATCCCGACCCGACCCGTGTCCTCCCACGGATAGGCCGTCTGCCGATAGTGGCCGGGTCCCTTCTTCAGGGATTCGGTGTTCGTGCCCTCGACCACCACGAGGTCGACGTCGATCTTGGGGATGCGGATGATCGCGACCGCCTTCCCCGGGACGTTGACCACCCGCTCGGGCGCGTCCTCGGGGCTGAGCCTCGCGAGGTTGCGCTCGAACGACGGGCGGAGTTCGTTCTGGGCGGCCCGGGCCACGTATCCGGTGCCCCATAGCGTCCACCAGATGTATCCGCCCAGGGCGAGAGCGGCGGCGATGAGGATCAGGCCCGCGACCCGCAGGATCCGGCCGCTTCGGTTCCGTTTCCTGCGTGGGGCGGCCCTGTCGGGCTCGGGGACCGTGCCCTCGCCGAGGGTCTTCGTGTCGGCCATCCCTTGAAGTGTCGCAGGTTCGGCCCGCCGACTTGAGCCTCCGAAACCGGCCGAGGCACCCCCTACAATCGGGCCGTGGCCGTCGGCTCTTCGTTGCTCGAATCCCTGAACCCCGTCCAGGCCGAGGCCGTCCTGCACACCGAGGGCCCCGTCCTCATCGTGGCCGGGGCCGGCTCCGGCAAGACCAGGGCCCTCACCCACCGCATCGCCTACCTGATCCGCGAGCACGGCGTGAACCCGTACGCGATCTTGGCCATCACGTTCACCAACAAGGCGGCCCGCGAGATGGCCGAGCGCGTGGAGGGGCTGCTCGGCCAGCGGATCGCCAAGGGGATGTGGATCCTCACGTTCCACTCGGCCTGCGCCCGGATCCTGCGCCGCGAGCACGATCACCTCGGTCTGCCGACGAGCTTCACGATCTACGACGAGGGCGACACCGAGCGCCTGATCACGAGCGTTCTCAAGGACCTGAACCTCGACATCAAGCGCTACCCGCCGCGCGCGATGGCGGCCGCGATCGGCAAGGCCAAGGACAACGTCCTGTCCGCCGACGAGTTCGAGCAGCTGGCCGGCAGCTTCTACGAGCAGACGATCGCTAAGGTCTACATCGAGTACGAGCGCCGGAAGCGTTCCGCCGGCGCGCTGGACTTCGACGACCTGATCACGGAGACCGTTCGCCTCTTCCGCCAGCACCCCGAGGTCCTCGAGCACTACCAGGAGTGGTTCCGGTACATCCTGGTCGACGAGTACCAGGACACCAACCGCGCGCAGTACCAGCTCGTCAACCAGCTGGGCGCGAAGTACCGCAACGTCTGCGTCGTGGGCGACGCCGATCAGGGCGTGTACTCGTGGCGCGGCGCAACGATCCAGAACCTCCTGGACTTCGAGCGCGACTATCCCGATGCCGAGGTCTTCTTGATGGAGCAGAACTACCGCTCGACGTCGAACATCCTCGCGGTCGCCAACGCCCTCATCGAGCACAACGTGCAGCGCAAGCCGAAGTCGCTGTGGACCGAGACCGCCCAGGGCGAGCTCGCCGTCCGGTTCCGGGCCGACGACGAGCACGAGGAGGCGCTGTTCGTCGCCGAGGAGACCCATCGCCTCGTGGAGGAGGAGTCGCACCGCTACGCGGATGTCGCGGTCTTCTATCGGACCAACGCGCAGAGCCGCGTGCTCGAGGACGTGTTCATGCGGGCCGGCATCCCGTACCGCGTGGTCGGGGGCGTGCGCTTCTACCAGCGCAAGGAGATCAAGGACGTCCTCGCGTACCTCAAGCTGTTGATCAACCCGCAGGACGTCATAAGCGCCCGGCGGGTGGTCAACACGCCCAAGCGCGGGGTCGGCGACGCGACCGTGGCCTCGCTGGAGGGGTACGCGGCGTTCGAGGAGATCGCGTTCCTGGAGGCCTGCCGCCAGGTCGACCGGATCCCCGAGCTCGGCGCCCGGGCCAAGGGCGCCGTGTCCGGGTTCGTCGCCGTGATGGACCGGCTGCGCGAGGCGTTCGACTCCGGGGCCGCGCCGCAGCGGATGGTCGAGGCCGCGGCCACCGAGTCGGGCTACCTGCTCGAGCTCGAGGCCGAGCGCACGGTCGAGGCCGAGGGCCGGATCGAGAACATCCGCGAGCTCGGGGGCGTCGCGGCCGAGTTCGAACAGCGCTCGCCGGAGGGGACGCTGTCCGACTTCCTCGAACAGCTCTCGCTCGTGTCCGAGCAGGACGAGTACGACGAGGAGTCCGGCAGCGTCACGCTGATGACGCTGCACAACGCGAAGGGGCTGGAGTTCCCGGTGGTGTTCATCATCGGCCTGGAGGACGGCGTGTTCCCGCACTACCGCTCGATGGGCGACCCCGCGCAGCTGGAAGAAGAGCGCCGGCTCATGTACGTGGGCGTGACGCGAGCCCGCGAGCGCCTGTACCTGACGTACGCCTGGAGCCGGACGCTGTTCGGCTCGACCTCGTACAGCCCGCCGTCGCGGTTCCTGGGCGAGATCCCCTCCGAGCTCGTTCGCGCGCTCGAGGAG
>JBKPKU010000057.1:0-5948 GCA_046731295.1 Actinomycetota bacterium | reverse complement strand
GCGACGGCGGCGATGACGCCACCCAGGACCAGCAGAACGAGCAAGAGTCTTCTCATCCGTCATCTCCCTGTCTCGGACCTCCCACCCTAGCGTCCTCGGAAACCCGAGGCCCATCCGGCCCGCTGCCCACGCGAACCTCCTCGACCGGCGGCTTCACATCTTCTTCCGGAGCGGCTTCGTGAGGGTCTCGAGGATCCGTCGGCCGATCGAGCGATCCTCCCAACGGCCGGGCTCGATCTCTTCGCTCCGCTCGAGGTCCACGTCGAACTGCCGGTCGAGCACCCGAACCAGGTCGGGGTCGAGCGCCACAAGGTTGATCTCCTCATCCAGTTCGGTGGACCGGGCGTTGAGGTTCGCCGAGCCGACGTTGGCCACGAGGCCGTCCACCGTCATGACCTTCGCGTGCAGCATCGTCGGCTGGTAGTGCCAGATGCGAACCCCGCGCTCGAGCAACCGATCGTAGGTCGCTTGCCCCGCCAGCTGGACGAACCGCTTGTCGCCGTGCGGTCCTGGGAGCAGGATCTCGACCGTCACGCCGCGGTCGCTCGCGGCGCTGAGACACTCGATCAGCTCGTCGTCCGGGACGAAGTACGCCGTGGTGATGCGCACACGTTCCTCCGCCAACTGCAGCAAGGCCAGGAGCAGCGTCGAGATGTCGGTCCACCCCACCTCCGACGCTCCGCGGACGCACTGGATGACCGCCCCGCCCGGCTGGGGTTGATCTGGGAACCGGTCGATCGAGGCGTCGAACACCTCGGGGTCGGTCTCGAGCCAGTTGTCGAGGAAGGCGGCGCGGAGCCCGTCCACGGCGGGACCCCGCACGCGGAAGTGCGTGTCCCGCCATTCGTCCTCGTTCCGGGCGTCGCCACACCACTCGTCGGCGATGCCGACACCTCCGGTGAAGCCGGTCGCCTCGTCGACGATCATGACCTTGCGGTGGGTCCGATGGTTGGCCTTCGTCGGCTGCAGCCGGTGCAGCGGCCGGAACCATCGCAGGCGCACGCCCGCATCCTCCATCTCTGAGACGAGAGCCTGGTCGATGGAGGAGCAGCCCCACGCGTCCAGCAACACGCGAACGCGAACACCCGAGCGCGCCTTCTCGGAGAGCGCATCCGCGAATCGAACGCCGATGTCGCCGCGCCAGTACACGAAGGTCAGTAGATCGATCGTGCGCTGCGCCTCGCCGATCGCCTCGAGCATCGCCGAGAAGATCCGGTCACCGTTGACGAGCACGTCGACGAGGTTCCCCTCGGTCGCGGGGACCCCGATGATGCCCTCGAGCGCGCGGCGGACCTCGGCGGTCCGGTCCCCGGAGGCGCGCCGGGGCCGGCTCGCGTCCAGCGTCGTCACGACGGTATGCCGGCCGGGGCAGTCGGTGCCGGCGCCGCCGATCTCGTCGGTTCGGGCGAAAGCCCGCCCGTTTGTGCGGGTCTGCGAGGCTCCGGCGCCCCGGCGCGGACCGCCTCCAGCTGAGCCGCCACGGCGACGCCGTAGAGCAGGGCGATGGAGGTCAGGATGGTCCAGAGCAGCAGCGCGACGAACCCGGCGAGCGGGCCGTAGGTCTGACCGAGGTTCGAACTCGCGCTGAGGATCGCGTCGAGCGCGAGGGTGACGATCAGGACCAGCGTCACACTCAGGAGCGCACCCATCGTGAGCCAGGACCACGAGGGTTGGTGCCGGTGCGGGCTCCAGCGGAAGATGCAGACGGTCGCACCAACTAGCAGCACGAATGCCACCGGCCATCGGGCGATGTTCCAGACGTCCCTGGCGGCCGGGTCCTCCCACACGTCGGCGAGCCCGCGCCCGAGGGTCGTCAAGACGAAGGCCGCAACCGCCAGGAGGCCGGCACTGATCGTCAAGACGAACGCCCGCGCGTACTTGCGCAGCGTGGGGCGATCGATCTCGATGCCGTACATGCGGTTCATCCCCCGTTCGATCTGTCCCAGGAGCGTCGTCCCGGTGATCAGGGCGCCGATAACTCCCAACGTGAGCGCGAGGGAACGGTTCTGGGCGCCGGCCGCGTGCGCCTGGTGCACGGCATCGGTCAGGACCGTGCCCGCGGGTCCGGGGAAGATGGCCTTGAGCATCCCGACGATGGCCTCACTCACCCTGCCCTCGTCGAGCGCGCTCGCGAGTCCGACCAGGGCGATGACCCCCTGCACGAGGATGAGCGCCGTCACGAACGCCATCGAACGGGCGTGACTGAACCCGTCCGAGGCCCGCAGGCGCTGGAACGCGTCGCGCAGCAGCCGTGTCGGGCCGGCATCGGCGAGGGTCTGTTTCGCGTCCGATCCGGTCAGGTTCCAGGTCTCCGGGACGAAGTTCGCGGTGCTCATGAGGACTCTCCTTCGGGAACGCAGACGGTGACCGCCGACGGCTTCACCTTGAGTTTCAGCTTCTTGCTCGCCTTCCGATCGCCCCCGTCGAGCTGGTACGGCATGGGGGAGTCCAGGCGGACCAGGATCGAACGGCCGGTGGTCGTCTCGACGAACGGCGACGCGCTCACGTCCCCCACGACCGCGCGACCGAGGGTTCGCGCCCATTCCCAGGCGCCGTCGGCCGTCACGACGCCGAGGTCGAGATAGCCGTCGTCCGGTACCGCATCGGGGAATACGGACAGGCCGCCGAAGACGTCGCCGACGTTCCCAACCAAGACACAGCTCGCCTCGCCCTCGAACCACGACCGTCCGTCGACGTCGATCGACATCGCCACGGGGTCGAGCGTCACGCTCTTCGCACCGGTCCACACGTACGCGATGCGCCCGACCCGGTCCTTCAGCCCCGCATCCGCGGCCCGGATCATCATCGCGTCGAGCCCGGCACCGGCCATGACGCCGAAGTGCTCTCCGTTCACCTTCCCGACGTCCAATCCCCGACGGTTGCCGTCGAGCCCGATCCGGACGCAGGCCTCGAGGTCGTCGGGCAAGCCGAGGTTCGTGGCGAGCAGGTTGGCGGTGCCGGCCGGCAGGATCGCGAGGCTAACAGACCTTCCAACGACGGCATCGATGGCGCGCTGCACGGTGCCGTCGCCACCCCACACGAAGAGCAGGTCGACGCCCTGATCGACCAGCTCCTCGACGCGGTTCGGTACGTCCTTGCTCTTCCGCACCTCGTGCCAAGGGAGGTCGGTGATGCCGTAATCGGCCAGCGTCTTCCGGAGCTCGGCGAGGCCTCCGCCCAGCCGCTTCTCAGCGTGTGCCACGACACCGACGGAGGTCACGGCGACACCTCGACGTCGGCCGGCCGGGTCGGGGCGGCAGGGGCGGCAGCGGATCGGTCCCCATCGGTGGCTTGCCGGTGCCGGTCGTCCCTCGCCGCGCGTCCGTTCGCCTCGGCGACGGCCACACCGGTCCTCGTCGCGAGGAACGCGAACGCCATACAGCCGACCGCCCCGATGACGCTCCCGATCACATCGGTCGGGTGATGCATCCCTCGGTACAGGCGCGAGAGCGCGACGAAGGTCGGCAGGGCGACGGCCCCGAGCCACGCGACGGCTTGGGCGAGCCTCGACCGGACCAGCGACGTGACGATGAGCGCGAGGCCGACGTACAGGACGATCGACGCGGCCACGTGCCCCGAGGGGAAGCTCGAGGTCGGTGGCCCCGGGTCCAGGTGCGGCACGGCCGGTCGGCCGCGATCGATGACGAACGTGGTCGTCACAAACGTCGTCACCTCGATCACCAGCGCCCCGACGAGGAACGCGATGTGTGCCCAGTGGCGGCCGAGCGCGAGGATCCCGACGGCCACCGCGGCGACGACGATCACGGCAGCTACGTCGCCGGCCCTCGTTCCCCACTCGGTGATCGCGTTCAACGTGGACGTGCGGTGGACGAAGAACCAGCGGTCAAGGGTGTGGTCCCACCGTCCGACCGGTCCGTCGAGTAGCACCTTGGTCAGGAGAAGACCGAGGCTCACGAGCAGGACAGTCATCGCGACGTAGCCGGCGACCCCGACCGCGAGGCCCGAGACCAGGGGCCTCCGGGTGCGCGAGCGCCGGGCGAGTCGATACGGCAGGCTTCCCGGTCGTACCTGGTCCAAGAGGTCCCCTTTCCTGTCCGGGGTGGTGTTTCCCACCAAGGGCGTTCGGGGAACCTCCAGAACGCCACCGGAAGGAGGTCTCTGGACACCGTGGTGTTGCTCGTGGTCGCGATCCTCGGCGTCCCCGCGGGCCTCGCCGGATTCCTCGTGGTACGTCGATGGCCGAAGGCGGACCCGGCTCTCAGCGCCTCCGAAGCGCTCGGGGCGAAGGTCCGGAGCCATCCGACGCCGCGGAGCTTCCTCCGTTCCCGGCTCGATCCCGCGACCGCCACGGGGCTCGTGCTCACCCTCGCCCTGACGCTCATGGTGGTGACCGGCGTCGTCGTCGGTCTCTTCGCTTGGATGATCCGGCGCGATCTCGGTGTGGTGACCGTGGACCTCGCCGTCGAACGGTGGGCAGACGCACACGCCACCGCCTTCACGGACGGCGTGTTGGGCGCCCTCACCCACCTCGGCGATACCGTGACGATCGTCGGGGTCGCGATCGCCGTAGGCGCCTACGGGCTCTGGCGATGGCGGAGAGCGGCCGTCCCGCTGTTCGTTCTGTTGGTCGTGCTCGGGCAGATGATCATCACGAACATCATCAAGGTTGGCATCGACCGCGCCCGGCCCGAGTTGCGTCCCCGTGCGGACTTCACGGGCACGTCCTTCCCGAGCGGTCACACCACCGCCGCCACCGCCACCTACCTGGCGGCCGCCTTCGTCCTTGCGATCGGCAGCTCGCCGAGGGCCCGTGCGGCGATCGCCAGCGCCGCCCTGGCGATCGGAGTTGTGGTCGGGTGTACGAGGGTGCTTCTCGGTGTGCACTTCTTCTCGGACGCGCTGGCCGGATTGGCGATCGGCCTGTCGTGGTTCGGTCTATGCGCGGTGGCATTCGGGGGCCGGCTACTGAGTTTCGGGGCGCCCGCCCGGGCGGCGGCACCCCCGAGCGTGCGCCCGCCGCCGATCGATAATCGCGCACGCGCTGGATGAGATCCCCGTCTCCTGGGTCACGCCGCGAGCGGTGCTAGGAGGGTGTAGGAGCCCCTCCAGGCGTCAGGCGCTCTTCCAGCCGTAATCCCTCCCGACCGATCGACCACCGGGTAGCACCTCGCCGACGCTTCAATCGTCGGCTTGGACGAGCATCCCGCCAGAGCGGGGGCGAGCGAGACGCCGAGCCCGACCGACCTCGCGGCTGCCACCTCCCCTTCACCTATTCCTCGTCCAGGCTCTCCCGGCCTCAAGGGCGACCTCGGCGGCGAACATGGCGGGTGAGCTCGCCGGCCGGGTCGGCCTGCACGATACCGTCGCGCCCTGCCAAAGCCTCAGACCGTTCGCGTCACTGACGTCGCCGAGATCCTCGGCGTGACCCATCAGCGAGCGAGCAAGATCGTCGCCGGGCATGGCTTCAGGAAACCGGTCGGACGTGAGGGTCAGAGCCGCCTGTGGATCGGCGCGAGGTGGCGGCGTGGGCGAGGAGTGTTCATGGATGAGTTCGCGGAGTTCCGTCGCGACGCGGTCGGGGGCTCAGCCAATCGCTAAATGGCTGGCCTAGCGCCAGGGCTTCTCGTCCCGCCACCTCCTCATAGGCCGGGCAGGCACGTTGCACGCGTTCCGTGAAAACAAGACGAGGGACGACTCCGATCGGCACGCCGCATTCGAGGCCGCCCGAGGCGAAGCCGACAAGCTACTCGACGACGTCTATTAGCTGCGACAGGATCTCCTCGACGCCGTTGACATGTACGCGAAGGGCGAACCCGAGGCGTAGGTCTGGCGGCGTGAGAAACCTTGGCGCTAGTCGCCGATCACCGATCGAGATTCGGGCGGCGGCGATTCCTCGGTCTGGGCCTCGCTGACCTTCGCAATCGCACGCGATCCCGCAAGTATCAGAAGGATCGCTTCCACCGTCTCGAGCGCCAAGAGCACGTCGT
>JBKPKU010000056.1:0-1049 GCA_046731295.1 Actinomycetota bacterium | reverse complement strand
GAAGCAGGAGGACACGCCGGAGCAGGAGGGCACGCCCCAGCAGGAGGACCCGCGCGAGCGCCTCGTCGAGGCGTTCGAGGAGGCCGCCGAGAAGGAGGCGATCGCCGACGCCGCGATCGAGGCCGCACTGGAGGAGACCGTCGAGGAGGCCATCGAGGACGCCGAGGCGGTCGAGGAGGCCTCCGATGGGGCGATCCAGGACCGGTTCGAGGAGCGCGTCGAGGAGGCCGTGGAGGGGGGCAAGGAGGGCAAGGACCTCGAGGACGCGGTCGTCCAGGCCGCCGCCGACGCCGACCTGCAGGAGGCGATCGCCGACGACGCGATCGAGGCCGCGCTCGAGGAGACCGTGGAGGAGGCCGTGGCCGACGCCGCCTCCGTCGAGGAGATGACGGACGCGGCCATCGTTGGCGAGCTCGCCGACGAGGTCGAGTCGATCGCCGAGGACGTGGAGCGGACCGAGTCGGCCGAGGCCGGCGGGGACACGGTCACGACCGATGCCTCGGACGCGACCGAGCCCGATACCGCGCCGGCCGGCGAGGCCGAGGAGGAGCCGGAGCCGCCCGCCGCGCGGGACCCGTTCCGCAGCCCCGGGGATTGGTACGTGGTGCACACGTACGCCGGCTACGAGAACAAGGTCAAGACCAACCTCGAGTCGCGCATCCACACGATGCAGATGGAGGACAAGATCTTCGACGTCCACATCCCCATGGAGGACGTCATGGAGATCAAGGGCGGGAAGAAGCAGGTCGTGCAGCGCAAGGTCTTCCCCGGGTACCTGCTCGTGAAGATGTTCTACGACAACGACTCCTGGTACGTCGTCCGCAACACCCCCGGAGTGACCGGGTTCGTCGCGGCCGGCACCGGGAGCAAGCCGACCCCGCTGTCCCGCCGCGAGGTCGAGAAGATCTTGTCGGTGAAGAAGGAAGAGGTGAAGCCGCAGTTCCGCCTCGGGTTCGAGGAGGGCGACGTCGTGCGGATCATCTCGGGCCCGTTCGCCGACTTCAACGGGACGATCAGCGAGATCAACCTGGACCAGAGCAAGCTGAAGG
>JBKPKU010000055.1:0-4731 GCA_046731295.1 Actinomycetota bacterium | reverse complement strand
CCGCGTTGGCCTGCTCGGCCATCGCCCTGGTGTCGTAGACGCCGCCGACGACGGCGAGGAGGAACTCGCCGGCCCCGGTGTCCGTCGGCACCGCGGGCCCCCCCGGACGGCCATAGGGCCTGGGGGACGGCGACGTCCGGGCGGTCGCGGCCATCAGACCGATCGTGATGACGAGGCCGGCCGTCAGTCCCGCGATCAGGATGAGCGCGCGTTTCATCGATCCCTCCTTGGGCTCAGTAGTCGGTTGCGTACTGGAAGTGCATGGGGTCGCAGAACGACAAGCCCCAGTGCCACCCATGGCTCTTCCAGATCTGGGCATGCTTCAGGTTCACGGTCGAGGTGCACTTGCCCATGTACTCCTCGGCGGAGGACACGTCGATCGCGATGCCGAACGCGTGCGTGCTCCAGTCTGTGCCGTTGCGCTTGGCGCGGCATGCGTAGCCGTAGATCCCGTGCTTGAGGTAGGGCTGCAGGTGCTGGTTCTGGATGTGCCCGTAGACGTCGTTGTCCAGATTGGTCGAGCGCCCACCCTTGTCGCTGACCATCGCCGTCGGCCGCCCGCCGAGCTTCTTGTGGAAGCGGAACGAGTACGTGACGCCGTTGTCCGCCGCTCGCCAGCTCATCGAGATCGCGTGGGCGTCGGCGCTGCACGGCTGACCGAACCGGTTCACGATCTGCGTGTAGCCGCTCGGTGTGCCGGGATAGTTCAGATGCATGTCGACCCAGCCCAGCCGGCTCCAGTGGAACGCGACGAGCAGGGGGACGATCGCCGCGGCGAGCACTCCCAGCGCCGCCAGTCGGACTCCATGCGAAGTGCGCGGTTCATGGCGCACGTGCCACCTCCTCGCGTCGTGGGGAGGTGGGAGAGGTCCGGAGCATAGCGAACAGGCGTTCGGGCGCACATCGCCAGGCCGGGGGATTCGGCGGCAGGCGAAGGACTATTCGGTCAGAGCGCGGGCGGTACCGGTTCGAGCACGAGCTGCGTGCACGCCGGGAAGCCCGGGACGCTCACGTCGAGGCGGACTCGGCGGCCCCAACCACCGCCTGGCCGGCCGCCAGACGCGCCGTCTCCACCCGGTACGGCGAGCAGCTCACGTAGTCCAGGCCGATCTCGTTGCAGAAGCTCACCGAGGCTGGATCGCCTCCGTGCTCGCCGCAGATCCCCAGGTGCAGCTCGGAGTTGGCTGCCTTGCCCTCCTCGACCGCGATCCGCATGAGCCGCCCGACGCCCGGGCGGTCGACCGTGACGAACGGGTTCGCCGGCAACAGCTTTCGCTCCTCGTACATCCCGACGAACTTCCCGATGTCGTCGCGTGAGAACCCGAACGCGGTCTGCGTCAGGTCGTTGGTGCCGAACGAGAAGAACTCGGCCGCCTCGGCGATCTCGGCCGCGGTGACCGCGGCCCGCGGCAGCTCGATCATCGTCCCCCACTCGAGATGCTCGAGCTCGACGCCCTCGCGCGAGAGCACCTCCGCCGCAACGGGTTCGAGCTCGGCCCGCATCTGCTCGAGCTCGGGCTTAGTGGCGACGAGCGGGATCATGATCTCGACCTTGGGGTCCCCACCCTCCTTCTTCACACGCGCGGCCGCCTCGCAGATCGCTCGCACCTGCATCGCATACAGCCCCGGCTTGACGATACCGAGGCGAACGCCGCGCAGGCCCAGCATCGGGTTGGCCTCGTGCAGCTCGCGCACCTTTCGAAGCTCCTGCTCCCGCTCGGTCACGTCCTCGCCCCGCTCCTTGCCGAGCGCGACCTCGACCGAGAGCGTCGTGAGGTCCGGCAGGAACTCGTGCAGCGGGGGGTCGAGCAGCCGGACCGTGACCGGCAGCCCGTCCATCGCGCGGAAGATCCCGACGAAGTCCTCGCGCTGCAGCGGGAGCAGCGCGTCGTAGGCCTTCTGCTCCTCGGCCTCATCGTCGGCGAAGATCATCTGCCGCACCGCTCCCACGCGCTCCTCGCCCAGGAACATGTGCTCGGTTCGGCACAGGCCGATCCCCTGGGCGCCGCGGGCACGCGCTTTGGCGGACTGGTCGGGCGTGTCGGCGTTGGCCCGAACGCGCAGGCGCCTGCGCGCGTCCGCCACGGCCATCAGGCGCTCGAACGCCTGCCAGATCCCCTCGCCCCGGGCGGCCTCATCGCCCGCGCGAGCCTTCTCGAGAAGCGAATCCTCCAGTGGCAGCTCCCCGACGAACACGTTGCCGGTGAAGCCGTCGATCGTAATGACGTCCCCCTCCTTCACCGTCGTGCCGTTGGCGGTGAACGCGTGCGCCGCGGCGTCGATCTTCACGGCATCGGCCCCGCAGACCGCCGGGATCCCCTCGCCGCGCGCCACGACCGCGGCGTGCGAGTTCGTCCCGCCCGCCGAGGTGAGGATGCCCTGCGACGCGATCATCCCGTGGTAGTCGTCCGGCGTCGTCTCGCGCCGGACCAGGACGACCTTGTCGCCACCTTTCGCCTGCGCCTCGGCCTCGTCCGCGGTGAACACCACCTTGCCCACCGCGGCGCCGGGCGACGCGTTCAGGCCCCGCGCTACCGGCTGCGCCCCGTCGGCCTTGACGCGACGCTTGAACAGCTCCTCGAGGCGGTTCGGGTCCACGCGCAGCAAAGCCGTGTCCTCGTCGATCAGCCCCTCCCCCAGCATGTCGAACGCCATCACCCACTCGGCGAACGCCGTCCGCTTGCCCACGCGCGTCTGCAGGATCCAGAGCTTGCCCTTCTCGATCGTGAACTCGATGTCGCACATGTCGCGGTAGTGCCCCTCGAGCGTGCTCATGACCTCCAGCAGCCGCCGGTACGACGTCAGGTCGAGCTTCTCGAGCTTCGCGAGCGGCAGCGTGTTCCGGATGCCGGCCACGACGTCCTCGCCCTGCGCGTTCTGGAGGTAGTCGCCGTAGGGTCGCTTGTTGCCGTTCGACGGGTCGCGCGTGAACCCGACGCCGGTACCCGAGTCCTCGCCGCGGTTGCCGAACACCATCGCCACCACATTCACCGCGGTGCCGAGGTCGTCGGAGATCTTGTTCTGTCGCCGGTAGTCCCGCGCGCGCTTGCCGTTCCAAGACTTGAACACGGCCTCGATCGCGAGCGAGAGCTGCTCACGCGGGTCGGCCGGGAACTCCGAGCCCGTGTGCTTCTGGTAGATCGCGAGGAACTCGCGGATCAGGGCGTTCAGGTCTTCTTCGTCCAGGTCGGTGTCCTGGGCGTCCGGGCCCTTGCGCGCCTTGGCCTCGTCCAGGGCGTGCTCGAAGGCGTCGCCGGGCACGTCCATCACGATCTTGCCGAACATCTGGATGAACCGCCGGTACGCATCGCGGGCGAACCGCATGTCGTCGCCCGACTGCTGCGCGAGGCCCTTGAGCGATTCCTCGTTCAGCCCGAGGTTCAGGACCGTGTCCATCATGCCCGGCATCGAGAACTTCGCGCCGCTCCGCACCGACACGAGCAGCGGATCCGATGGGTCGCCGAGCCGCTTGTCCATCCCGGCCTCGAGGCGGACCAGGTGCTCCTCGACCTCCTCCATCTGGCCCTCGGGGAAGGTGCCCTTGTCGAGGTAGGCCAGACACGCCTCGGTGGTGATCGTGAACCCGTGGGGAACCGGAAGGCCCATGTTGGTCATCTCGGCGAGGTTGGCCCCCTTACCGCCGAGGAGGGACTTCATGTCCCTGTTGCCTTCGGAGAAGTCGTAGACGTACTTGCTCATCGGGTGGCCCTCCGCCATGGCTCGCTGTCGCGGGGCAGTCTACGGCCCGAGGCAACGGCCCCATGGAGCCGTCGCGCCGGAGTAGATCAGTCCGGAGGCAGGGACTCGGGCGCGTCGCGCTCGTCGCCGACCAACGCGGAGGCCATCTTCAGGCACCGCTCCACGTTCGCCTGGTCGCCGGCCTGAAGGGCCTCGTAGGCCAGGTTCAGCCAGCCCGAGCTCCGTTGCGCCAGCTCGACGTCCTCGGATCGCAACCCCTCGCCCGAGCACAGCACCTCGAGGACGGGCCGGTAGGCGGCCCCGAGCACCGCGGCGGCCCTGGCGTCGAACCGGGTCACGGGATCACCGGGCCCGCGCATCGCCTCGCGCTCGGCGGCGGCCCACTGGTCGCGCAGCGCCCGGTAGGCGATCGCCACGTCCTCGGGCGGGGAGCCCTCGGTCGCGACGCCGATCAGGGCTCGGATGCCGCGGGTCGTCTGGAGGAGGATGCCGTCCATGCGCAGGCACAGTCTCGTCCCCCCGTGTCGGTTCGCGCCATCGGTCGGGGGATGGGCACTGGGGACGAAGGAACTAGGTCCTTCGTCGGGGCCGGCTCAGGCCGCGGCGCCCTGGAGGGTCTGGAGCGTGGCGTCGTCGCTCGCGAACAGGACCGTCACGCGCGAGTCCTGAGGCTCGAGCACCGTCGCCGAGCCGTAGCCGTCGGCGATCCACGCGTTCATCGCATCGGCGAACCCGCCTGCGTCGTCCGCCGTGTCCCACACAGTCGAGAGGACGACGACGCTGGCGTCGCCGTTCGACCATGCGCGGTACGTGCCGCCGTCCCATCCAGCCGCCGCCGTGGCGGCCTCCGACGCGTTGAGCCGCAGCCCCAGCGCGATCCGCAACCATTCTTCCCCGATCGTCATCACGTCGAGGTCCTTCCACCCGTCGCCGAGATCGGCCGACAGGTTCGGCACGTTCACGGGTGTGGGCGCGTCGTTCGGGTAGCGCTCCGGGTGGATGATCTGCTCGGTCGAGGCCGGCAGGTCCTCG
>JBKPKU010000054.1:0-177188 GCA_046731295.1 Actinomycetota bacterium | reverse complement strand
GACGAACAGCGCACGCGCGATCTCCGCATTCGACAGGCCCTTTGCCATGAGGACGAGCACCTGGCGCTCGCGTTCGGTGAGCTCGTCGAGCTCGGTCGGCTTGACGGCCGGGGCCCGCCGGGCGAACTCCTCGATCAGCCGACGGGTGACCGACGGCGCGAGCAGCGCCTCGCCGGAGGCGATCACACGGACCGCCGCGACCAGCTCCTCGGGCGGGCGGTCCTTCAGCAGGAACCCGCTCGCCCCGGCGCGGAGCGCCTCGTACACGTACTCGTCCAGGTCGAACGTCGTCAGGATCAGCACGCGTGCGGGCCGGTCGGGCGCCGAGAGGCGGCGCGTCGCCTCGATCCCATCCATCGCCGGCATCCGGACGTCCATCACGACGACGTCGGGCGAGAGCTGTTGGAATTGGCGGATCGCGTCGGCGCCGTCGAGCGCCTCCCCCACGACCTCGATGTCCTCCTGCGCGTCCAGGATCATGCGGAAGCCAGTGCGCATCAGCGCCTGGTCGTCGGCGATCAGCACCCGGATCGGGGCCTCGGTCACGCCGGCTCCGAGGGGAGGCGCGCCCGGACGAGGAACCCGCCGCCCGGGCGCGGCCCGGCCTCGAGCTCGCCGCCGAACAGCTGGACGCGCTCGCGCATCCCGATCAGCCCGTGACCGCCGGTTGCCTCCGGGTCCTCGGACGGTCCAAGGCCGTCGTCGGCGATCTCGACCTCGACCGCATCCGGCTCGTAGCGCACCACGACCCGGGCCCTCGCCCCGCCTCCGTGCCGGAGCGCGTTTGTCAGCCCCTCCTGCACGATGCGGTACGCGGACAGGTCGACGCCGGGCGGGATCGGCCGCGGCGAACCCTCGACGACAGCCTCGACCGACAGGCCCGAGGCGCGCATCACGCCCAGGAGCTCCTCCAGGCGGGCGAGCCCCGGCTGCGGCGCCCGGCCGTCGCCGTCGCCCTCGGCCTTGAGGACCTCGAGCAGGCGCCGCATCTCGGTCAGGCCCGTGCGGCCGGACGCCTCGATCTGGCGGAGCGCCTCGGCGGCCGCCGAGGGATCCGACGCGCTCACCGCCCGAGCGGCGCCCGCCTGCACGACCATCACGCTCATGTGGTGCGCCACGACGTCGTGCAGCTCGCGGGCGATGGCCGCGCGCTCGGCGGCGACGGCCTCGCGGGTCGCGATCTCGCGTTCGCGGACGATCCGCCGCCGGCGGTTGAACGTCATGCGCCCGAGCAGGAACGGGATCCCGAACGTGAAGACCAGGTCGACCAGGATCTCGACCCAGTTCAGGCCGCGGTCCCACCGCTCGCCGACGCTGATCGCCGTCGCGGTGAGCACGGCCACTGGGAGCAGGACCCGGATCAGCCGGTCGCGTTCTGTGTACGCGGCGGCGGAGTACACCGCGATCCACAGCATCAAGACGAACTCGGGCCAGTAGCCCAGGAGCGACGCGGTCGCCACGACCGCCGAGACGATGGTCGTGACGGTCAGCGGCCCCCGACGGCGCCACGCGAGCGACGAGCCGGCGACGACCACCAGCGCGAAGCCGACGGCCGCCGGCGGCTCGTCCGGCCGGTGCAGCCGGAGCGCGAACGCGAGCATCCCGCCCGCGACCGCGCCGAGCGCGAGCAGCGCGTCCCAGATCCTCGGGTCGACTCGCCGGAGCCGATCCCACCACCCGCCGTCCACGTGCCGAACCGTACCGGGCGACGCCCGACGCGTCGTCATCCTCGGGGAGGACTACCTCACGATGGCGTCAACTCGGCGTCGTGTCGGCGTTTCCCCGACGCGACGTCCCGAGCGGCGCCCTTGCATGCGGCGGGCGAAGGGCCGCGCGCTCGACGAACGAGCTCCCCCTCGGCCCCGCTTGCACCGCCTGGCCCAACGCGCTCCCCCCGAGGAGCTCGGACCAGCTGAGGAACCAGACGGTCCAGCCGTCTCCCCACGTGCCGGCCCGCGGGCTCCCGGTGATCGTCACCGGATCTCCCAGTACGGCGAGCCCGTAATAGGTCTTGGCGTCTTCGGGGGACAGGTTCACGCACCCGTGGCTCACGTTGGCGAACCCCTGGTCCCCCACCGACCAATAGGCATCGTGCAGGAAGTTCCCGGACGCGGTGAAACGAACAGACCAGGGAACCTCGATATCGTAGCCGGGTCCGACCATCTCCTCGGGATTGGTCTTCGCCATCGTGAGGTACGTGCCGTTCGGCGTGTCGTCACCCGGCTTGCCGGCGCTCATCGGCCAGGTCGCAAACAGGTGCTTGTCCCGGTAGATCTTCACGTGGTGCGCCTGCGTGTCCGCCACGGCGATGAGCGATCGCCCGATCACGAAACGCTGGGTGAGGGTGTGCACGCCATACACGTGTGGGGAGCCCTCGACGCCGTCGAGGTGGCCCACGAACCGCACCCTGGTGTGCGGCCGCCAGTACGTTCTCGGCCGGAAGTAGAGCGTCTGATCCCCGTCCCAGTACCAGGCCCCCACCACGTGCCTGGAGGTCCAGATCTCGAGCGAGCGCTCCACCGCCCTCTTGTTGGCGATCGGGGAGCTGAACGTGAGGATGATCGGCATCCCGACGCCGTACGTCTCGCGGTACCCCTCGAAGATCCTGGTCGAGAACGTCCGCGAGGGTGCCAGCGTCCGGAACGTGCTGCGCTCGCTGACCGTTCGCCCGGCGTCGTCGACCGCCGTCGCTCGAACCGTGTAGCGGGTGTCGGTCTCAAGCGCCCATGTGCTGTGCCACGCGGTGCCGCCGGCCCTCAATCGGCCCTCGACCGGAGCACCCGAGGCCGTGGCGGTCACGCTGGTGATCGTGCCACCCGAAACGGTCACGGAGATCCCGGCCTCCGGCTCGGCCCTCTTCCTGCCGTCCCCCGGCGTGATGGACAGCAGCGCGTCGCTGGCGCTGCTTTCGGCCGACCCCGGTGCCGATGCGATGGGCCGCTGCTCGGCCGTCGGGGCGCCCTCACAGGCGGCCGCCGTCAGACTCAGGACCGCCACGACGACCGCGGCGGCGGCGCGAACCGGCCGCTTCCTCATCACTCGTTCATACCCCAGCTACGCAGAAACGTCGCCGCGCGCGGCCCGGCAGGTTCACCCTTACCCTCCGCCGAACGCCGCCGCGGCGGCGCGAGCGATCTCCTCGTGCGGAACGTCCCGCACGTGCTGGGCCAGGTTCCACCGGTGGCCGAAGGGATCGGTGAGCTGTCCCTGCAGGTCGCCCCAGAACTGATCCTCGAGCGGATGGAGCACCTCGGCGCCCGCTTCGACGGCCCGCTCCCAGAGCGCGGCGACGTTGCCCGTGAAGAGATGGAGGACGACGGGCGTTCCCCCGATGCTCTTCGGCGACAGGACCCCCGCTTCGGGAAACTCGTCGGCAACCCTGACCGCCGAGTCGCCGAACCACAGCTCCACGTACAGCAGCTTCCCGCCGGGCAGCCCGAGCCGGTCGTGTTCCTCCGCACCCAGGGCCGATGCGTACCATTCGGCGGCTCGAGCGGCGTCTCGAACGACGATGTGCGGCGTGACGCTGTGCATCCCCCGGGGGATCGCCCTGACGTCTGAGTCCACGTCGGCCTCCTTCGCGATCGGAACACGTAGAGGCTAGAGGTCCCCTGGCGAAGGTCTTCCTCGCGTCATGCCGTCCGCTCGTCGGCCACCGCGCGTTCGAGTCGCTCCAGGAACGCCGCCTGTGCCGCCTTGATCTTCACGCGGGCCTCGCCCAGCTCGAACCAGGCGACGCGGTCGATCTCGGGGAACTCCCGGATGCGACCGGACTTGGGCGGCCACTCCATCTCGAAGGTGTTGCTCACCGCGGTCTCCGGATCGAGATCTCCCTCCACCGCCCACGCGAGGACGCGCTTGCCGGACTTCTGGCGGATGTCGCCGAGCTCGATCGCAGGACCCTTCGGCAGCTCGTGTCCCGTCTCCTCCTCGAACTCGCGCCCGGCGACCTCGAGCAGGTCCTCGCCGGCATCGACCTCGCCCTTGAGCACGGTCCAGTGATCCGCGTCTTTCCCGGCGAAGTACGGGCCCCCCGGGTGGCCGAGCAGCACCTCCGAGCGACTCCCGCGCCGGCGCCACAAGAGGATGCCGGCGCTCGTTCGGCCGGACTTGTCGACCTTCGGCTTCCGGACGCGCGCCATCCTCGGGATGATGGCAGGTGTTTGATGGCATGGGCCGCGTTGACCGGGTTCGCGCGCGGAGGCTAGGGTCGGGTCCGCCGGATCGGGAGGTGGCTCGTGACGTCGGGTTCGTTCACGGTGGCGATCGATGCGAAGCCGCAGGTCGTCTGGCCATGGGTCGCCGACCTCTCCAGGCACGTCGACTGGTCGCCCAAGCCCTACCGGATCGAGTGGCTCGAGGGTGAGCCGAACGCGGTGGGGAGCCGGTTCCATTCTGCGGGGGTGATCCCCGGCGACAAGCACCACGAGAACGAGGGCCAGATCACCGAGAACCAGCCGACCACGCGGTTCGCGTTCCGTTCGAGCGATCCGCAGGGCGAGTACGTTCACACGTACACGCTGGCGCCGAACGGCGACGGGACCGACGTGACGCACCGGATCGAGTTCCTGAAGATGCGGGGACTCGCGGCGGTCCTGCTCCCCCCGGTCTTCGCCCTGTCGGGCAGGCCCCAGGGCCGCAAGCGGATGGAGGGCCTCAAGCGCAAGATCGAGGGCTCCGCGTAGCGTCACCGACCGCCGGCAAAAGGTCGGCTCGGGCGTCGGCTGATGAGGGTCCGGGCGGCCGGTCGGCCGCGCACGTTGCGGGACTACTCGGACGGGGGCGGCTGCGGCGGCGCCGTGACCCGGGGAACGGTCGACGACACGGCCGGGGCCGAGGACGGGATCGTCACGACACCCGGCCCCGCTGCGGGTGTGGCGGGCGGTTGCCACGTCGACTCATACCGGATGGCGGCGATCTTGCGGTCGATCCAATCGATCAGGCCATGCGCAGCCAACGCCAGGAGCCCATACATGAACATCGCGAAGAGCATCGAAACGTCGAAGACCGAGCCCTGTTCGCCCTGGACGGAGGGGAAGATCCCGCGGAACGGCTGCATGATCCTCCTGGCCGCTCGGTAGACCCAATCCACGAATGAGGCCGTCGTGTTCGCGTTGAAAAGCTGGAGGAAGAAGGCCATCGCGAGGATGACGATGCACGCGATCGCGAAGGCATAGACGAACAGGATCAGCGCGCGGCTGATCCTGTAGGCCGGACCCACACGACGGGCATGGGCTTGATGGGACATGCGGGCCTCCTTCCGATCGACGTGCTCAGACGTCCTTGACAGCCTGGTCGGCCTTCGCGGCGGCGTCCTTCGACGCCTTGGTGGCTGTTGTGACGGCGTCCTTCGCGGCGTCGGTGGCCTTCGCGGCGGCGTCCTTCGCAGCGTCGGTGGCCTTCGCGGCGGCCTCCTTCGCAGCGTCGGTGGCCTTCACGGCGGCATCCTTCGCAGCGTCGGTGGCCTTCGCGACGGCCTTCGACCCCGGCGCGTACGTGTCACCGGCGGCGAACGAGTCCCATTCGTCGCCGCCCGAGCTCGAGCGTCTCCTCGAGATAACGGCGATGGCGGCGATCACACCACCCAGGATCAACAGCCCAATCAGGAGTTTTCTCATCCTCATCCCCCTGTCTCGGCCCTCTCACCCTAACGTCATCGGAAGTCGAAAGGCCACCCCGACCCTGACGCCCGCGCCGGGCATGGACACTTGCGAGGCGTCGATGTCCGGTGGGTGCCCGGCGTCGGCCTTCCGGACCGGCCCGTACCGATCCTGGACGATCGCCTTCATGCCGTCGCGTCACGACTGACGTTCATAGGGCTATAAGCGAAAGTTGCTCAGCCCCCCGCACCTACGCGGAGGGCTGAGCCTGTTACTACACCAGGGCCTGCCCCAAAGGACCGCTAGCTAGCCGGACACGCGGGTGTGTCGAACCCGCCGTCCTGTCCCGCGACCAGAGGCGCGTTCCCGACCGTGCTCGGAATCAAGCCCGAGATCGGGCCACCGTTGCTCGCTGAGGCTGGCGTCCCATCCGTCTGGTTGGCGCCGTCGTTGTCCGTACCGACGCAGCGCAATGGGGTGATGCCATGGACGTGAGCCGAGGCCGAACCCGCGGGGACCAGCACGAAGCCCCCGACGATCGCCAGCGAAACGATCGCCGCCCGGGAACGCCTCTTGATGGACATGGCCATCTGGATCCACCTCCTCCTCTTGGGTGCGCACGAAGGTGCTTCGACGTCGAGTCTTGAGCGGTTCAATGGACCGCAACAGGACTTCTACCTCAGAGGTCCATACCCCGAGGTCTATGGGAAGGGAAGCGCGTAGGCCAGCACAGCCAGGCAGGGCCGGCCGACAGAAACACCGTCATCTGATGTCGCTCAAAATGGCCGATCGGACTATTGTTCCGGCGCTGGCTTCGACCGATTCTCTTCACGAGCCGTGTGCAAGGAGGCTGGTGTGAGGCGAAACGTTCTGGCGTTCGGGGTCACATTCATCCTCGGAATGTCGGGCCTCGCTACAGCCGGCGTCCTCGCCGGCGATCACCACGACAAGCCCGAGGCGAACGAGCAGGATGCCGGCGTCCACGGTGGGCCGATCGAGCGCTTCCACCATGCCGGATCGTGCGATCTCACGTCCGTCTCATCGCTGCCAGGCAACTGGACGCATGGCGATTACGTGAGCGCCGTCGCCGCCGCCGGTGACCCGGCTCAGATTCGCCTTGCTGCACAGAGCGACTGCGGCAAGCCGGCGGTCTCGGTTGGCCACGGCGGTGGGCCGCCAGCCCACGCGCTCGAGCACATGGCGGCAGGCCAAGCGCACGCAGGCGGCGAGACCGACGACGCGGGTTCGGGGGCCTCTGGCAGCTAGTAGTTCTCTGGGATCGTCGCGAGGTCGCGACGTGGGCGAAGCCGTGCCGGGGGCAAAAATCCTGGCGCTCGTCAAGCCCCTAGTAGAGCGGATGCCGCCCTGTTCCGTCTGTGTCGGGAATGAGGCCCCGCGCCTCCGCCGGAATGCGACGCTCGACGATTCGCACCACCTCGCCTTCCCAGAATCGGTCTGTGAACCGGAAACGCGCCAGCTTGGTTTGGCCTCCTAGGATGTCGCGGAAGCGAGGCTCCCATGCTTCCACGATCATGATCCCCTCCTGTTCGCTCCCGAGGAAAGCGACCACGTCCTCGAACGAGAGGTCGAGGACTTGGGAGGGGACTGCGACGTAGGTCCACAGCATCCTTTGATCGGTCACCAGCATCAGCATCTCTACCTCGACCCAGGGAACCTTCTCGTACCCCTTGGCCAGGGCAACTTCTGTCTCACCCGGGCGGAGGCGAGAGCGAAGGCTCGTGCGAAGAGGTGTCTTCTTCCCATGGGGGTAGACGACCTTCTTGGCAAGTTTCTTGAAACGCCCCTCAACTGGAGGCGGCGGCGGGAGCTCAGTCATCGTCAGGGATTGTGCTCGCGTGTTTCCAGCGTGTCGAGCGACCGACCGCCTGGTTGCGGACGCAGCCCGAGACGAACAGCGTGCGATTCTCGTCCGAGTGAAGGAGCGCTGTCATCCGATCCTCCACCCAGAGCCACTCCCCTCCCCAGGGCTCGTCCGGGAAGTCCACCCACTCAGACCAGCCCGGATCATCAGTGTCCACCACCCGATAGCCGCGTCTGCCCAGCTCTGTGAGCACCGACGACTTCCCCGTGCCCGACATGCCGGTAACCAGAACCTTCGTCATCACCGCCCAACGGTATCGTCCTACCGACCGATCCCGAGCCATCGTCTCGATCCGCCTAAAGGCTCCAGGTACAGCGTCCGGAGGCAGGCTGAGAGCCGGGGCGCGTGTGCAACTTGTAAATTACTCACCCAATCTGCCACCCTCTCGATCCGCCGATTATGTGTCTTGTGCGTAGACGCTTAGGGCTGAGCGGACCAGCCAGCTAGCGCGCCACGCGGTAGCGGAGGTAGACGACTCTCGAGCTGAAGGTGCGAGTCTCGACGAGTTCGAGATCAACCCGTCGCTCGCGCTGGGGAAAGTACGAAATGCCACCGCCAACCAGCACCGGGTAGACCATGGTCCGGTACTCGTCGATCAGACCCAACGCGGCCGCCTCGGCGGCGAGAGTCGCGCCGCCGATCGCGATGTCGCCCTCCCCCGGCTCGCCTCGCAACCGATCGATCTCCTCCGCCAGGCCGCCGGAGACGAGCCGGGCATTGCCCTGCACCTCCGACAGCGTGGTGGAGAACACCACCTTCGGGAGCGGCTTCCAGAGCGCGGCCCACTCGAGCTCCGCGTCGTCGAGCGATGGATCCTGGTCGGCGGTCTCCCAATACAGCATCGTCTCGTACAGCCGTCGTCCCAACAGGTGGACGCCGACGTCTCGTATCTCATCGATCCAGAAGCGAAAGACGTCGTCGGGCACCGTCCAGTCGAAGCTGCCGTCCGGCCCGACGATGTAGCCGTCAAGTGAGACGCTCATCGAATAAGTCACGTTGCGCATCGGACGTCCTCCTCGGTAGCGAGTTCGACGATACGACCGCCGGACGCCGCAGGACTCATCGGGGCTCGCGGGATCCCCTGGGCCAGCGACGCCGGCGGACCAGCGCACCTTCCGCCGATCCGCGACCGGCCGCCCACCCGGCCACCTAGCGAAGGGCGCCGCGCCGCGCCGGGCCAGCACTTCGTCCGCGTACCGCTCGCGCTTGACCGGTCGCCCGAGATCCCTACGAGATGGCCAGTCCTTGCCTCCTCCGGCTGCTCCGCATCATGGATAGGCCGTCCACGTCGAGGAACACACACAGGATGACGTCAGCCTGTTCCTGCTCCGTCGGATCGTCGAGCGGCTGAGCCGCTCACGTGCCTGAAGAGTGGACGGTGCGCCAGCTCTTGCAGGCGATGGGTTACGGACGCGGATCGCCGGTTCCTCGCGCGCCAGATCGACGGCCCGCCGATCGCGTCGTCGTCGCATAGCCGGGACCCCGAACGCCGCGCAGTGGGCGTAGCCTCGGATCGTGAGGTTTCCGCTTCGGGCCGGCCGCGGGACGAACCTCGCACTGCTCGTCCTCACGATCGGTGCGTTCGTGACCGGCGGACTCGCCTTCGCGATCGGTGGGGCCTGGGCATTCGGGGCGCTCGGGGCGCACGGCGCGCTTGGTCTCGCGTTGGTCCTGCTCGCGCCGTGGAAGTCGGTGGTCTCGGCCCGCGGGCTCCGCAGGGCCAGACCGGGAACGCCCGCCTCCGTGCTGCTCGCCCTCCTTGTGGTGATCATCGTCGCGAGCGGCATCGCTCACGCGATGGGGCTGTGGACGGGCGGGCTCGCGATCCAATTCCACGTGGGCGCCGCGCTCCTGTCGATCCCGCTCGCGATCTGGCACGTGGTGGCGCGGCCCGTCCGACCGCGTCCGAGCGATCTCTCGCGGCGGAGCCTGCTACGCGCCGGCGCGGTCGCCGGCGGCGGCATCGTGGCGTTCGGAGCCATCGAGGGCCTCGAGCGCGTGGCCGGCCTTGCCGGTACCGAACGCAGGGCGACGGGTTCCTACGAACGAGGCTCGTTCGATCCTTCGTCGATGCCGGTCACCCAGTGGCTCGATGACCAGCCGCCCGAGATCGACCCAGCCGATTGGCGCCTGATCGTTCGGACGTCGGAAGGAGAGTCGACCCTGTCGTATGACGAGCTCGCGGAGTTCCCCGATCGCATGCGCGCGACGGTCGATTGCACTGGTGGCTGGTTCGCCACGCAGGACTGGACCGGGGTTCGCCTGGACCGGCTCGTGAGCGCCGACGACGCCGCGGCCAGCTTCGTCGTCGTCTCCGCGACCGGGTACGGACGACGGTTCCCGATCGACGACGCTGGCTCGATGCTGCTGGCGACGAGGGCGGGCGGACGCGCGCTCTCGGCCGGCCACGGCTTCCCGACCAGGCTCGTCGCACCTGGTCGACGTGGGTTCTGGTGGGTGAAATGGATCGAACGCATCGAGACGAGCGCAACGCCGTGGTGGTGGCAGTCTCCGTTTCCCCTCACCTGACTCCCGACACCTCAGTGTCGACGGATCTGCGACTCACTCACTCGCACAAGGCCACTAGACTCCTCAGAGCTCGCGCACGACTCGGCACGGATTCCCGACCGCCAGCACGCCGCTCGGGATGTCGCGCGTCACCACGCTGCCGGCTCCGATGATGGAGTCGTCCCCCACCGAGATTCCCGGCAGCACGATGGCCGCCGCGCCGAGCCAGACGTTCGATCCGATCGAGATGGGACGGGCGAGCTCCAGGAGGTTCCGGCGGGTCTGCGGGTCTCGCGGGTGGTCGGCCGCGAGGAACTGTACGCCCGGGCCGATCTGCGTACCGTCCCCGATCGTCACCGGCGCGCAATCCAAGATCACGGGGTTGAAGTTGACGAACGCGTCGTCGCCGATCGACACGTTGTAGCCGTAGTCACACGCGAACGGCGGCTGGATGAACGTGCCGCTCCCGATCCGGCCGAGGAGGTCCCGCAAGAAGACCTGGCGCTGAACCTCGTCCGGCTCGGTGTTGAAGGCGTGGAGCAGCGACCGGCATCGCTGGCGTTCGCGAACGAGCTCCGGATCGGACGCCCGATACAACTCCCCCGCGAGCATCTTTTCCTTCTCGGACCCTCCCATCGACCGTCTCCCTCGTGAGCCAAACCGTGGCGCGGGACGATAGCGCTCCGGCAGCCTCAACCGCTTGCGTCACTCACGATCCCGACACAGCGTCGTCCCTGGTTCGCGGGAGAGGTCCATCCGACATCCGTCATAGCTTTCGGATGTGCTACATGTGCCACATGAGCACGGGCCGCTCGGTGGTGGTGGCGGGTCTGGTCCGGACGCGCGGACGGCGTAAGGTGCCGAGGCAGATGAGATCGGTGCGCGCAACGACCTCGCGACTGACCGCCGGGATGCTCGTCGCGCTCGCAGCGTGCACCGGATCCTCCTCCGAGGGGCCTGCGGACTCCGGCCCGGGAACGCCCACCACCGTCACGAGGTTCGCGAACGGCCAGCCCCTTCCCGGCGGGTGCCCGGCCGGTACCAACGCTCGTGCGCAGACGGTGGCCTTCGTCGCCGATGGGAACGCCTGGCTCCTCGATCCCGAGAGCGGCGACGCTAGGTGCCTGTTCCCCACCCCCACCCCCGGGCCGTTCACCTGGAACCCGCGCGGGGATCGAGCGCTCCTGGACGGGCTGGAGATCCGATCGATCGACGGAAAGCAGTTACGCGAGGCGACATCCTCGACGAGCCCACGCTCATCGTGGGGGCATCCGATCGGCAAGGCCGTCGTGTACATCTCGCCGGACGGTACGCGCCTTCTCAAGGTCTACCCCGGCACCCAGCGCCGGGACGACATCACGCCGGTCGCCCACGTCCGCTACCTCAACGTGATCTACCACCCCTCGGGCCTCGCCCTCGCCTTCGTGGTCGACACGGGCGACGATCAGGAGATCTGGCTCTCTTCCAACGTCGGCCAGGATCCCGTGAAGCTCGTCTTCGCCGTCGGGGGGACCACGTTCGGGGCACTCGGGTTCACGTCAGACGGGCGCACGTTGCTGTACGCCGCCGTCCACGGGGACGACGCCCCAGTGCTCCATGCGCTCGACCTCACCGATCCCACCATCAATCAGGGGCTGTGGCACGGGGATGCCGGCGACCGGATCTCGGCGATCTCTCCGCAACCGAAACGGTATGGGGACCTCATCGCGTTCACCGTCGGGGCGACGTGCGGGGACTCGATTGCGATGCTGTTCCGATACGGTGAGCCGGCCCGGCCGCTCGCCGACGCGCCTTCCCACATCGTCGGCTGGCTCGACGCTCACACGGCGCTGGTCGCCTCCGGCGGCTGCGAGGGTCCGTCCAACCTGGCCGCGGTCGACGTCGCCCAGGACGCGACGATCCCCCTGGTGGACGGCGTGGACATCGCCGCCGCCCGAACGCCGCTGCTCGGGTTCGTCCCTCCGCTCCCTCAACACATCGAGGAGGAGGTCGGCTCCGGCGTCGGCTGATGATGGTTCGGGCGGCCGGTCGGCCGCCGGAACGCATCAGGCTCGGGCCGCAGCCGAGGACCGGCGCGAACGTCCGCTCAAAGGCTGAGGATCGGGCAGGTCAGGGTCCGGGTGACGCCCTCGACCGCCTGGATGCTCGTGACCACCATCCGGCCGAGCTCGTCGAGATTGTCGGCCTCCGCCCTGGCGATGACGTCGTACGGGCCCGTCACGACGTAGGCCTCCGTGACTCCGCCGACCCCTCCGATCGCCTGAGCGACCGACGATGACTCCCCGGCCTTGATCTGCACGAGCACGATGGCCTCGACCATCGCCAACTCCCATGTCGTCGGTGCACCCTCATCCTCATCCCGAAGGACCGATAGCACAAGATGGTGGTCGACATCATGGAGGTGACGCGTATGCGAGCGATCGCGGTCGTCGGATGGCTCGGGATTGTCGGGGCGCTCTTGGTATGGCAGGGCATCGGGCTGACCCACGGGCCCGAGTGGCCCACGTTGTCGGACTTCTTCCGGTCGTTCATGACGGTGCCACTCGGGCGCTTCCTCCTGTTCGGCCTGTGGCTCTGGCTCGGCTGGCATCTCTTCATCCGAGGGTGGTCCTTCTTCCTTCGGGCCTGAGCCGTGCTTCGGGCGGTTCTTCCTCCGTTGATCACGGCGTACGCCCTGTTCGTCGCGATGGTGGCCTTCGCCTGGGGGCGGCCGGTGGCGAGGCCGGCCCCGCGGCCACACGGCCGCGCCGGCGGATCCGCTCGAGCGAGCCTTCGTCGCGTCGTCGGCACGACGGTCGGCGGGTATGTCGCGTTCCTCGCGATCGTCCTGATCTTCCACGTCTGGCTGGCACGGGGACCGGACACATTCGCCAGCGCGGTTTGGGGTGGTGCGTTCCTGTCGGGGATCGCGGTGGTGATGGCCGGCGGCCCGGCGCTCATCGGACGGCGACGCCGGGGGCGCCGATGAAGGCGATGATTTGGCCGCGGGGTGTCCCCGTGGGCCGATCCCGTTCGTATGCAGGGTGAGGCGGGGACGATCCGCACCGACGGAAGGAGCACGCATGGGTCAGTACCTGTTGTCCACCTACGCCGTGGAGGGCGAGGACTCCGGGGGGCCGAGCACGCCCGAGGAGATGGCGGCCTTCATGCAGCGGGTGGCCACCCTCGAAGCCGAGATGGACGCGAGCGGGACGTTCGTGTTCGGAGGCGCGCTCCACGGCCCCGACGCCGCGACCGTCGTCCGGGCGGGTGAGGGCGATGCCGTCATGACCGACGGGCCGTTCGTCGAGGCGAAGGAGCACATCGCCGGCTTCTACATCATCGACGCGGACGATCTCGACGAGGCGCTGAGCTGGGCCAGGAGAGTCGTGGACACGATCGACCATCCGATCGAGGTGCGCCCGTTCCGAGCGACGGGACGCGTGCGGGCGTGACGCCTCCCGTGGCCGCCCGCGTGGGAGCCGACGCGGTCGAGCGCGTGTTCCGCGAGGCCTACGGCCAGGCGGTGGCCACGGTGATCCGCGTCGTGGGCGACATCACGCTGGCCGAGGACGCCGTGCAGGAGGCGTTCGTGGTGGCGAGCGAGCGGTGGCGGCGCGACGGCCTCCCACCCAATCCCACGGGGTGGATCGTCACCACGGCGCGGAACCGCGCGATCGACGCCGTTCGCCGTTCGGCCCGGGGCCGGGAGCTCCAGGAACAGCTCGCTGCCCTCGCGGGCGCGTCGCACGGCCCGGGCACGAACGGACCGGGAGAGGAAGGACCGGTGCAGGACGACCAGCTCCGACTGATCTTCACGTGCTGTCACCCGGCGCTTCGGACGGAGCACCGCGTGGCCCTGACGCTTCGGTTGCTCGGCGGGCTGAGCGTGGAGGACGTGGCCCGCTCCTTCCTGGTGAGCGAGTCGGCGATGGCGAAGCGGCTCGTCCGCGCCAAGTACAAGATCAAGGCCGCCAACATCCCCTACCGCGTGCCCCAGGAGGCGGACCTGCCCGAGCGCCTCCGGTCGGTCCTGTCGGTCCTGTACCTGATCTACAACACCGGGCTCGACGATCCGGACCGGCCCTCCTTGCGGAGCCAGGCGATCCGCCTCGCCCGCACCCTGGTCGGGCTGATGCCGGACGAGCCCGAGGCCGCGGGGCTGCTCGCGTTGATGCTCCTGAGTGAAGCACGGGTGCGGGCACGCACCACCGGGGGCGAGCTCGTCTTGCTCCGGGACCAGGACCGAACCCGGTGGAATCGCGCGATGATCGAGGAGGGGCAGGCGATCGTGCGCGCCTGCATCCGCCGCGGCCAACCGGGCCCCTACCAACTCCAGGCCGCGATCCAGGCCGCGCATGGCGACGCCGAGTCGTTCGAGGCCACCGACTGGCCCCAGATCGTCGCGCTCTACGATCACCTGTACGCGGTCTTGCCAACGCCCGTCGTGGGGCTCAATCGGGCGATCGCCGTCGCCGAGATCGAGGGGCCCGAGGTCGCGCTCGCCACGCTCGACACGATCGCGCCGGGCCTCGACACCTACCACCTGTTGCATGCCGCACGCGGCACGATGTTGCGCCGGCTCGGACGGCGAGAGGACGCTCGGGCCGCGTTCGAACGCGCCGCCGCCCTCGCGGTGACCGACGCCGACCGGCGCTTCCTCGCGCACCAGATCGAGGAGTTGGCCTAGGGGACGACCGGAGCCTCGTCGCTACGTGGGCTCGTTGATCGCGGGTGTCGGACGGCCCGACCTCGATTTCGGTTTCGGGCGGCCATGATGGTGGAGGGCCACGCGTTCGGATGCACGGCGCGGTCCAAGGTTGCGATCGGCCGGGGAAGGAGGCGGGCGATGCCGCAGGAGTCCTCAACCCGCGAGACTCGGGTCCTGTTGGACGGTCTCGGGATGGGCGAGTCACCGCGATGGCACGACGGCCGCCTCTGGTTCTCGAACTGGGGCACCGACGAGATCGTCGCGGTCGACCTCGAGGGGAACACGGAGGTCATGGGACCCGGGGGCGGTGGCAGCGGCTGGGCCGCCAACTGGCTCCCGGACGGACGAATGCTCGTCACCGGCGCCGAATTGACCCGCGTGGAGCCCGGCGGGTCTCGCGTCCGGCACGCCGACCTGAGCCACATCTCGACGCACGGCTGGAGCGAGATCACCGTCGACGGACGCGGCAACGTCTACGTCGACTCGATCAACTTCGACTGGGCGGACTTCGAGGACGTCCTCGGGAGCGGGCAGGCACCGGGGAAGATCGCGCTCGTCACGCCAGAAGGTGACGCTCGCGAGGTCGCCGACGATCTGGCGTTTCCGAACGGGATGGTCGTGACGCCGGACGATGCCACGCTGATCGTCGCCGAGTCCTTCGCCCGCCGGCTCACGGCGTTCGACATCGCCGCCGACGGCAGCTTGTCCAACCGCCGCGTCTGGGCCGACGTCACGGGCGACGGGATCTGCATCGACGCCGAGGGCGCCGTATGGTGCACCGACGTCGCACCGGACGGCGAAGCCGTGTGTCATCGCGTTCGCGAGGGTGGCGAGGTGCTCGATCGGATCGAGCTCGACCGACCCTGCTACGCATGCATGCTGGGAGGCGAGGATGGCAGAACGCTCTTCATGGTGGTGGCGAAGTGGTTCGGTCCCGACAGGGTCGACGAGCTGATCCAGGCGAAGACCGGCCAGATCCTCACGGCCCGCGTCGACGTGCCGCACGCCGGCTGGCCGTAACGACCGGCAAGCGAGGAGGGATCGGACATGACTGGTGAGGTCGGAACCACGACGAGTCTGTTCGAGCGGAGCGAGCTGGGCTCGATGCAGCCGCTGAAGTTCATCCTCAACTGGGCCGGCGCTACTCCCTGTGGGTGCTCAACTTCGGGTTGGCCTGCTGCGGGATCGAGTTGATCTCCGCCTCGATGCCCAAGCACGACTTCATCCGGCTCGGCGTCATCCCGGTGGCGCACGGCCCCCCGGCAGGCCGACCTGCTGATCATCGCCGGCACGGTCACCGACAAGATGGTCCCGCCTCTCAAGCGCGTGTACGAACAGATGCCCGAACCCAAGTACGTGATCTCGTTCGGATCGTGCGCCAACGTCGGCCGTCCGTACTGGGACTCGTACTCGGTGACCAAGGGCGTCGACCAGATCATGCCGGTCGACGTGTTCGTTCCGGGGTGCCCCCCGCGGCCCGAAGCCCTGCTCGACGGGATCATCATGCTCCAGCGCAAGATCGCCGAAGAGCGGATCGCAGAGAAGTGGGCAGGGTAGGTCCCGCCGGCATCTTCTCCTACTCGAACGGGAGGCGAGCGCCATGCGAAAGGTGATCCTCGAGGAGTGGGTATCGCTCGACGGCTACGCCGTGGACCGGGAGGGAAGCCTGGAGTTCTTCACCGCGATCGAGGAGAACCGGGACTCGGACACGGACCAGCTGGCGTTCCTGGACGGCGTGGACACCGTCCTGCTGGGACGGAAGACCTACGAGCTGTTCGTGGACTTCTGGCCGACCGCGACGACAGACGAGGAGTTCATCGCCGATCGCCTGAACGAGCTGCCCAAGCTCGTCTTCTCCAACACGCTGACCGAGGCGCCGTGGGGTGCGTGGCCGGCCGCACGGGTGGTACGCGGCGACGCGGTGGCCGAGATCGGACGGTTGAAGGGGCAGGACGGCAAGCACATGGTCCTGTGGGGAAGCCTCTCCCTCGCCCAGGATCTCATCAGGGCGGACCTCATCGACGAATACCGCCTCCATGTCAGCCCGACCGTTGTCGGAGGGGGGCGGCCTCTGTTCCCGACCGTCGAGGGCCACGCGAACCTCAAGCGGGTGAACGTACGGACCTACGACACGGGCGAGGTGTTCCTGCACTACGAACCGAAACGCGATACCTAGTCCGGCAGCGGGCCTGGCACGCTGGCGCCCGCCTCGCCCCCGCCGTACGCTCGCGCTCGTGCCGACGTGCTCGAACTGCGGCCGGGCCAGCCCGGAGGACTTCACCTTCTGCCCCGCCTGCGGCCAGCCGCTGACACCCGCGCCCGGTCGCGAGGTTCGCAAGACCGTGACCGTGGTCTTCTGCGACGTCACCGGCTCGACCGCGATGGGCGAGCGCTTGGATCCGGAGTCGCTCCGCGACGTGCAGTCCCGCTACTTCGAGGCGATGCGCGCGGCCATCGAGCGCCACGGCGGCACGGTCGAGAAGTACATCGGGGATGCCGTGATGGCCGTGTTCGGCATCCCGCAGGTCCACGAGGACGACGCCCTGCGGGCGGTCAGGGCAGCGGTGGACATGCGCGAGGAGCTCGCCGCGCTGAACAAGGAGCTCGAGCGCGACCGCGGCGTCACCATCCAGCTGCGTATCGGGGTGAACACCGGCGAGGTCGTGGCCGGCACCTCGGCGACCGACCCGGCGCTCGTGACCGGCGACGCAGTCAACGTCGCGGCCCGGCTCGAGCAGGGCGCGGCACCGGGCGAGGTCCTGATCGGCGAGCCGACCCACCGCCTCGTGCGCGACGCGGTCCAGGCAGACGAGGTCGCACCGCTCGAGGCCAAGGGCAAGGCGCAGCCCGTCCGTGGCTACCGTCTGCTCGCCGTGCGCGAGGTCGTCGGGGCGATCCCCCGCCGCCTGGACTCACCGATGGTCGGCCGGGAGCGGCAGCTCGCCCAGCTGTTCCAGGCTTTCGAGGCGGCCGAGGCCGATCAGGCATGCCAGCTGTTCACGGTGCTAGGGCCGGCCGGCGTGGGCAAGTCCAGGCTCGTCGGCGAGCTCCTGTCCGGCCTGGGTGACCGATCGCTGATCCTGCAGGGCCGGTGCCTGCCTTACGGAGTGGGCATCACGTACTTCCCGGTCGTCGAGGCGATCAAGCAGGCGGCTGGGCTGGCCGACTTCGACCTGCCCGACGTGGTCGAGGCCAAGGTCTGCTCGGTCCTCGAGGGCGACGAGCACCAGGAGCTCGTGTGCCGGCACGTCTCGCAGCTGATGGGCGTGGCCGACGCGGCCGCTGGCGAGGAGACGTTCTGGGCGATCCGGCGGTTCTTCGAGGCCTCCGCCCGTGAGCGACCGCTCGTGCTCGTGTTCGACGATATCCACTGGGGCGAACCGACATTCCTGGACCTGGTCGAGCACGTCGCGGACTGGTCACGCGGTTCGCCGATCGTGCTGCTGTGCATGGCGCGGCCCGACCTGCTGGACACTCGGCCGGGATGGGGCGGAGGCAAGCTGAACGCCGCCACCGTCTCGCTCGAGCCGCTGTCCGAGCAACAGTCGGAGCGGCTGATCGAGAACCTGCTCGGGTCGGCCGAGTTGCCGGAGGAGGTCGCCGAGCGGATCGTCGAGACGGCGGAGGGGAACCCGCTGTTCGTCGAGGAGACGCTTGCGATGCTGATCGACGACGGGCGCGTCGTTCGCGAGGACGGCCGGTGGGTGGCGGCCGGCGACGTGTCGAGCGTCACCGTGCCGCCGTCGATCCAGGCGCTGCTCGCCTCTCGTCTCGACCGCCTGACGCCGGAGGAGCGCGGGACGCTCGAGGCGGCCGCCGTGGTCGGCAAGGAGTTCTTCGCCGGCGCCGTGCGGGACCTCGTCGGTCCCGAGGCTCGGTCGCGTGTGCCCGGCGACCTGATGGCGCTCGTGCGCAAGGAGCTGATCCGGCCCGACCGCTCGACGCTCCCGGGCGAGGACGCGTTCCGGTTCCGCCACCTGCTGATCCGCGACGCGACCTATGACGCGATGCCGAAGACCCAACGGGCCGAGCTGCACGAGCGCTTCGCGGAGTGGCTCGAGCGAGTGGCCGGCGACGCCGTGTCCGAGCAGGAGGAGATCGTCGGCTACCACCTCGAACAGGCGCACGCCTACCTGCATCAGCTCGGACCGCCGGACGAGCGGGCGGAGGCGATCGGGCGGCGCGCGTCCGCACACCTCGCCGCGGCCGGGCGGCGTGCGTCGCTCCGATCGGACCACCCCGCCGGCGCGAACCTGCTGCGTCGAGCGCTCGCCGTCGGCCCCGATCGAGGTGAGGAACGCGCGCGGATGCTGTTCGACCTCGGGATCGCGCTCTTCAACATCGGGGAAGCCCGGGCGGCGACCGCGGCCTTCGACGAGGCGGTCGAGACCGCCTCCGGCGCCGGCGACCGCTCGTTGGAGTCGCTGGCCCGGATCCGGCGGTCGGCGACCACGATGATGAGCGACCCCCACGGACAGTCGACCGAGGAGTTCCGGGTTCAGCTGGAAGCGGCCGCTCGTCACTTCTGGGAGCTGGGCGACGATACGGCGCTCGCGACGGTCTGGACCGAGCTCGCGGAGGTCCAGTGGATGCCGTGCATGTACGAGCAGGCGGAGCGCGCGGCCCGTCGCGGCGTCGAGCACGCTCGCAGGAGCCGAGACCTGCGGCTGCTCGAGCACGCGGGCGCCGTCCTTCTCGCCGCCTCCATGTTCGGTCCGGCCAGGTGGGAGGAGGGCCTGCGTACGATCGACGAGCTGGCGGATGACGCTGCCCTCAGCCGACACCTGGAGGAGTTCGCGCTGGTCGCGCGGGCCTATTTCGTCGGCATGCAGGGCGAGTTCGACGAGGCCCGGCGATTGCTGCGGTTGGCCGACGAGATCGCCACGTCGCTCGGTCTGCGGTTCGATGTCGGTGCGAACCGGGAGCAGCTCGGCACCCTCGAGCGGTACGCGGGTGAGCCCGCAGCGGCGGAGCGGGCCTTCCGAGAGAACTACGAGATCCTCGACGAGCTCGGCGACGAGGGGCACAAGTCGACCGGTGCCGCCAACCTGGCCTTGGCGCTGTGCGCGCTCGGTCGCTTCGAAGAGGCCGAGCCGTACGCGGAGGAGGCCATCCGGATCTCGGCCAAGGACGACACCGCCTCGCAGGCGCCGGGCCGGTCGGCACGCGCGCTCGTGCTGGCCGCGCGCGGCGAACTCGCCGAAGCCGAGCGCCTCGCGGGCGAGGCGGTCGAGCTGTACGCGAACGCCGAGGCGCCGAACTTCCAGGCCGATGTCTGGATGGACCTCGCGAGCGTGCTGCGGACCGCGGGCAAGCGCGCCGAAGCCGAGGAGGCCGCGCGCCACGCGCTCGCGCTCTACGAGCGCAAGGGGAACGCGCCGGCGGAGGCGCTCACGCGCACCTTCATCGAGGAGCTCTCATAAGCAGACTCATCGCATCCGAGCTCGTGACGCTCGACGTAGGCGCCGGGCACCGTCACGACCCGCCGTTTTCGACAATCGACTTCAGTCGAGCAAGATCTTTGCGGTTCTCGATCTCGATGGCATTTGCGATGTCGGGGTCATGGGCAGCGTTTCGCAGCTCCACCCTCGTGCCGCCGGCGGCCGTGTCGGAGAATCGGTAGCTGGTCTGCATCGGGAACGGCGCCGACGTCGAGCTCATGACGAGCGATTCGCTGGGTACGTACTCGGTGACCTGGTACGTGAATTTGAACGTCTGATCCATGAACTGGGCCTCGAAGTCGATCTCCGACCCGGCCGAGAGGGGCTTGGGTGTCTTCCACTCGACCTTGTGATGTTCTGGTACCACGCCGTGGCGTTCTCCGGGTTCGAGACGTAGTCGGCCACCTGGGAGCGGGGCCGGTCGATCTCGATGTCTGTGAGCACGTCGACATCCATGGGGATGCTCCCTTCTCCTGCCAACCGAAGCCTGCCTCGGATCATGCACCCCTCTAACCGCCTCGCAACCGTGACGACGATCATGCCGAACAGCGCCATCGCGATCGCGGCGACGATACCAACGGCCGCGCCCGTCACCACCTTGACGCTAAGGGACCGAGATCGATCTCGAGCTGTTCGAGGCGTCGATCGGCTGAGTCGCCGCATGCGTTGCGGCGATGATCCATCATCCGATGAAGCAGGTGCCCCACGGAGGCGCAGATGTCCTCGATCCCCTCACTCGTTCCGCGCGATCGCTACGCGGCTCTCGAGCGCTGCACGTACTTCAATCAGGCGGCGCTCGGGTTGATCCCCGTTCGGGGGATCGACGCGATGGAGACCTTCCTGAGGCAGACGGCGCAGTTCGGGAACCTCTACCTCAGCGACGACCAGGAGACGGCGATCCTGGACGGCGTGCGTTCGGCCGGCGCCGCGGTGCTTGCGACGGGCACGCGGGTGGATGCCGCTCGGGTGACGGAGCGGGCGCACGAGGTCGGCGCCCGCGTCGTCGTGGACGCGACGCAGCTGGCCGGCGCCGGGGTCGTCGACACCGTCGGGTGCGGTGCAGACGCGCTGGTGACGAGCGGCTACAAGTGGCTGTCGGCCCATGGCGGTGTCGCGCTGCTCGCGCTCGCCCCGGATCTGGTGGGTCGCCTCCCGGGCCTCGTCGGCTGGATGGGCGCCCAGGACCCGTTCGCCTTCGATCGCCAGACGCTCCGACTGGCCGACGATGCGCGCCGCTTCCAGCTCTCGACGATGTCCTACGCGTCCGCCATCGGGCTCGAGTCCTCGATCGCGATGCTCTCCTCGCGTGGCGTCGAGCGCGTCGAGGAGCACGCGCGGAATCTGGCTACGTACCTCGTCGATCGGGTCGCCGAGCTCGGATGGCGCCCGTTCCGGCCACCGAGTGATCCATCGGCGGCGCCCCACATCGTGTCTCTGCGGCACGCCGATCACGATCCGAGGGTGACCGCGCAGCGTCTCGCATCCGTGTCTCGGATCATCTGCGGCGGTCGAGGGGGCGGGCTCAGGATCTCCCTCCACGCCTACAACGACGACGGCGACGTCGATCGCCTCGTGGGGGCCCTGAGGCTTCTCTAGCCCTCGCTGCGCGAACTGGCTAGCAGCCACTCACGGCGTCACACTCCACCGCCACAGCCGGATCACCACGTCCCCGGCCACCAGCACCAACGCGGTCCGAAAAGCCCAAGAGTCGCCCGTCGTGGCGGCGATCGCTACGGCGCCAACCACGATCACAACGGCGAGTCCCGCCATCCGCCAGCGTTCCATCGATCCCTCCCAGGAACTCGATCGATAGTCATTGCCGGCACGGCTCCATGCGGTGCGAGGCATGGGGGGCACTCGCCGAGGATCACGCCAGCAGGTACCTGCGGCTGAGGGGAACGTCCGCGACCGGGTCGACGGCGAGCACCCGCCCTTCGAGGGTCACCATCCCATCGACGGGGTCGACCTCGACGGGAGGCACCGCGGTGTTGTGGACCAGCGACCCCCTCGCCGCGGCACGCGTCCCGGTCACCGCCGCGAACCGCCTCCGGCTGCGCAGCCGCTCGCGGATCCCTCCCTCGAGCGACGCCGTCGAGACGAAGGTCGTCGAGAGCGCGGCGGCGGCGTGCCCGAGGGCTCCCCAATGCCCGCCGTACGCGATCGGCTCGGCCCCTTCGACCGTGGCGTTCCCCTGGCCGAGAGCGCCCCAGGCGAAGGCACCCGCCTTCAGGACCAGCTCGGGCTTGACGCCGAAGGCCGCGGGCCGCCAAAGGACGATGTCGGCGAGGCGACCGGGGCGGAGGGACCCTACGTCGCCATCGACCCCGTGGACCAGCGCCGGTTCGGCCGTGACCTTTGCCAGGTACCGCAGGACGCGAGCGTTGTCGTCCGCATCGACGACGCCCGACCACGCCTTCATGACGTGCGCGAGCTGCAACGTCCTTCGGACGGTCTCGCCGATCCGGCCCATCCCCTGGGAGTCGCTATTGACGATCGAGATCGCACCCATCTCGTGGAGCGGCCCCTCGGCGGCCATCGTCGCGGGGTGGATCCGCTCCCGCGCGGCCTCGACGTCGTCGGGGTCGTCGGCGGAGCCTCCGTGCACCGCGAGGATCATCTCGAGATGCTCGGCCGCCGTCGCCCGCCCGTACGGGATCGTGGGCGTCGTCGAGGAGCAGACGACGTTCGGCTGCCGGACCAGGCCGATCACGTCGGGCACGTGGCCGCCGCCGGCCCCCTCCACGTGGTACGCGTGGACCACGCGTCCCGCGATCGCCTCGACCGTGTCCTCCAGCTCGCACGACTCGTTGAGACCGTCCGTGTGCAGACACACGGCGACGTCGTGGTCATCCGCGAGCGCGAGCGTCGCGTCGATGATCTCGGGATAGGCGCCCCAGTCCTCGTGGACCTTGAGACCGCACGCGCCCGCCTCGATCACGCGATCGACCTGCCCGGGGACGTCCGTGCGGGCGCTCGCCTGCAGGCCGAGGTTCACCGGCACGCCCTCGAACGCCCGGTAGGTGCTCTCCATCACGTACGCCGGCTCCTCGAACCCGGCCGTGATGAGGGTCGTGACGCCCGCCGACAACGCGACCGGAACGAGTCGAGGGGTCAGGAGATGCACGTGGCTGTCGATCGCACCCGCCGTCGCGATCAGCCCGTAGCCGTTCACCGGCCACGTGTTCGGGCCGATCGTCAGCTCCACGCCGTCGAGGATGTCCGGACTGCCCGCGCGCCCGATCCCGACGATCCGTCCGTCCTTGATCCCGATGTTCGTCTTCATGACGCCGAGGTACGGGTCCACGACGACCACCCCGGCGAGCAGCATGTCGAGCTCGCTCTCGGCGCTGGCGCGGTCGAACTGCGCAATCCGGGACCGGAACGTCTTCGCGTAGCCCCAGATCGGCTCGTCGCCGAAGCCGACGTGATCGACCTCGACCCGGATCCACAGGTCCGTGTCGCCGAGCCGCACGCGATCGCCGGTCGTCGGCCCGTAGCGCCGCGTGTACTCCTCGCGAGGCAGGTCAGCCATCGACACCTCCGCGACCCCCGTAGCGGACGAGCTCGACCTCGCGCACCTCGCCCGGACCGAACCGGACCGAGGCGCCCGCCGGGACGTCGAGCCGGAAGCCCCTGGCGGCGTCGCGATCGAAGGCGAGGCGGCGGTTCACGCGCCAGAAGGGGTAGTGGGAGGAGATCCGGACGACGCGTCCCGACGTGTTCGTGACCTCGAGCCTGATCCGGTCGCGGCCGGCCGCGAGCTCGATCCGGTCGCTCACCCCCACGGCCTCCGCAGGACGACCAGCCTGCTCCCCTCGTCCAGGAGCACCTCGAGGCGGATCTCCTCGATGAGCTCGGCGACGCGAGGCATCAATTGATCGGCCGCGACGGCGCTGCGGCCCGCATCGAGCACCTCTTCGAACGACGCGCCGGCTCGGGCGGCCATGTGCATCTCGTCGCAAGCCAACGCCGTGGCTTCCGGGACGTTCAACCGGACCCCGCGGGCGAGCGTCCGACGCGCGAGCTCGGCCGCGGCGAAGACCCGCAGCCGATCCTCCTCGGTCGGGGTCAGGTACATCTCACGCCGGAGCGGTGACGCCCGCGGGTCGCTGCTGGGTGATGCAGTGCGGCCCCCCGCCGCCGAAGTTGAGGCAGTCGCCCGGCACCGGCACGATCTCCCGGTCGGGGAGCAACTTCGCGATCCGCTCGAGCGCCTGCTCGTCCGCCTGCTCGTTCTCTGGACGCTGGGCGATCGGCACGATCGCTCCCCCGTTCGCGAGGTAGAAGTTGAGGTACGGGACGACGCCCGGGGGACGCGTCTCGAACGCGATCACCTCGAAGCTCCTGCCTCTCGCGTCGCGCGCGTGCCGCAGCCGGTCCAGGTTGTCCAGTCCGCGCTCGTGGTCGGGGTCGTTCGGGTCCTCGGGCACCAGCAGCGCCACCTTCGCCGGCCCGAGATACGGCGCGATACCGTCGATGTGGCCGTCCGTGTCTCGGTCGGTGGAGTGTCCGAGCCCGAGCCAGACGATCGCCTCGACGCCGAGGTAGTCGCGCAGGCCCTGCTCGATCTCCTCGCGCGACATCGAGGGGTTTCGGTTGCGGTTCAGCAGGCACTGCTCGGTCGTGATCAGGGTTCCCTCGCCGTCGACGAAGAACGAGCCGCCCTCGAGCACGAACGGAGCCTCGTACCGCCGCATCCCGAAGTGAGAGGCGATGTGGCGCGGCACCTCGGCGTCGCGGTCGTAGGGGAGGTACTTCTCACCCCACGAGTTGAACCGAAAGTGGACCAGGGCGACGCGGCCCTCGCGATCTCGGACGAAGATCGGGCCGTTGTCGCGCATCCACGAATCGTCGATCGGGAGCGGGAGGACCTCGACACCGTCGCCGCAGCGCCGACGGACGTCCGCCGCCTGGTCGAGATCGCAGGCCATGACGACGGGCTCGAACGCGGCGATCGCGTTGGCCACGGCGGCGTAGTCCCGCTCGGCCTCCTCGAACCGCTCCCCCCAGAACGCCTTGCGGGTGAGGGTCGGCCACTCCATCAGGCACGCGTCGTGACGTTCCCACTCCGCGGGCATGGAGAAGCCGTCCTCGCGAGGGATGGACGGTCGCTCGCTCATCTCTCCCCCCTGCCGCATCTCCTCGTGGCAACGACCTCACTGTAGCGGCGACCGGTTGCCCGGGCGACCGCATAGGTCGAAAGGCCTCCCCTCGCATCCCGGCAGGTCCTCCGATCGACCTCCGGAGCGGTAGTGCAGAAACGACTCGTCGGTCGGATGCGTGGCCTACGGCGCACCCCTCAGGATGAGGGACCCCCCGGAGGGATCTCGACATGGATCGCGTGAAGACGTACTCGGAGAGCGAACCGGCCCCGCGGCGGCGCGTCGCCATCGCGCGGGCCCACATCCCGATCGCCGCCTCGGCGCTCGCGGTGGCGGTGGTCGCCGGCCTCCTCTCACCGGCCGTCGCGTCGGGGCCCCGCCATCTCGTTCCCGTGATCGTTCGAGGCGCGCCCGGATCGATGGATGCCGCCGAGAGCCTCGTCATTGGATCGGGTGGCCGGGTCGGCCGGCACATCTCGATCATCGACGGCTTCGCCGCAACGGTTCCGGCAGACGAGATCGCCGCATTGGAGGGATCGTCCGAGATCTTCTCCGTCACCCCCGACGCCACCGTTCGGCTGCTGGGCAACGTCGACGGCATCGATCCGAACAAGGACCCTGGGTCGTGGCTCAAGGTGGCGCGCAACACGAAGCTCTACGAGATGTGGCAACGCGGCTGGACCGGCGACGGCGTCGATGTCGCGCTGATCGATTCGGGCGTGGCGCCGGTGCCGGGGCTCGACGTGCAGGTGATCAACGGCCCGGATCTCTCGTTCGACTCGCAGGCTCCCAACCTCACGCAGATCGACACGTACGGCCACGGCACCCACATGGCGGGCCTGATCGCCGGTCGGGACGCATGGATCCCGCCCGGCAAGGAGGATGAGGAGGTCGACCGCGCCTTCGTCGGTGCCGCTCCGGGAGCCCGGATCGTGTCGGTCAAGGTGGCCACGAGCGACGGCGCGACCGATGTCTCGCAGGTCATCGCCGCCATCGACTGGGTCGTTCAGCACCGCAACAGAGACGGGCTCAACATCCGGGTCCTGAACCTCTCGTTCGGGACCGACGGGACGCAGGACTACCGGCTGGACCCGCTCGCGTACGCGGCCGAGGTCGCGTGGCTCCACGGCATCGTGGTGGTCGTCGCGGCGGGCAACTCCGGGTTCGGCACCTCGCAGCTGAACAACCCGGCCTACGACCCGTATGTGATCGCGGTCGCCGGCGACGACACGAGGGGGACGGACGACCCGAAGGACGACGCGATCCCGTCGTGGCAGACGCGCGGGAACGCGATCCGCCACCCGGACCTGGTCGCGCCCGGCAAGTCGATCATCAGCCTGCGAGACCAGGGGAGCTTCGTCGACGACGCCAACCCGAACGCGCGCGTCGGCACGAGCCGCTTCTTCCGGGGGAGCGGCTCGTCGCAGGCGGCCGCGATCGTGTCCGGTGCCGTCGCGACGCTCCTGGACCAGCATCCCGAGCTCACGCCCGATCAGGTGAAGGCCCTGCTGACGCAGACGGCCGTGCCGCTTCCCAATGCGGACCCGATCGCGCAGGGCGCCGGGCTGATCAACATGCACCGCGCGAGGGAGGCGAAGGTCTCGACCGTCGCCGACGCCGTGCAAACGTGGCCGCGATCCACGGGGCTCGGCTCGCTGCAGCTCGCCCGGGGCTCGATCGTCACCGAGGACGAGGGCGTGATCCTGGAGGGCGAACAGACGATCTTCGGCGACACCTGGGACGCAGCGACGTGGGCGGCGAGCAGCTGGGACGGAACTACCTGGTCCGGGGGCGAGTGGAACGCCAGGACCTGGTCCGGGGACTGCTGGTGCGGCTCGAGCTGGAGCGCGAGGACCTGGTCCGCCCGGACATGGAGCGGGAACTCGTGGTCGGCCAGGACCTGGAGCGGGCGCACGTGGTCGGCTCGGACGTGGAGCGGCTCCGGTTGGTCCGCAGGCTCGTGGGGATCGGAGGATGCACCCTCGGCCCTTTCCTCGGGTGCCTGGGCCAGCACCCTGTGGGGGGACTAGGGTGCTGCAGCGACTCCGCGCCCGGTACGTCTCGCACGCGACCGCCGTGTGGATGCTCACGGCGTCGCTCCTGGTCGTGAGCGTCCTCATCTGGCTCTGGGTGCGCGGCGACGAGCCGCCCCTGGCCGCCGAAGGATCCGTCCCGCTGTGGGCGCTCGCCCTCGCGTTCGGGCTGGCCGAGGCGTTCGTGATGCACATCCGCATCGCCCGCCACGCGCACACTTTCTCGCTGGCCGAGATCCCGCTCGTGTTCGGGCTGCTGTTCGTGAGCCCGGGCGGGCTCATGCTGGCACAGACGATCGGCGTCGGCGTGGCCCTCGCCGTCCACCGCCGGCAGAAGCCGGTGCGCCTCACGTTCAACGTCGCGCAGCGGGCCTTCACGACGCTCGTCGCGGTCGTCGTGGTGTCAGAATCTCTGTCGGCGCTCCCGGCCGGGTGGCCCGCGCTCTGGGTCGGCGTCTTCGGCGCGACGCTCGTAGCGGACGTGATCGGCGGGATGCTGATCAACCTAGCGATCGGGCTCTCCGACGACCGGCTGCGGCTCTTCGACCAGGTGGTCGGCGTCGGGACGGCCCTGACCGTCGCGAACACGGCGCTCGGGATCCTGGCCGTGATGGTCTACCTGGAGCATCCCGCGGCGGTCCTGCTGGTGGCGGCGCCCGCGGCGACGACGTACCTCGCCGGCAGGGCGTTGACAGACCTCCAGCGAAAGCACGACGACCTGCTGCAGCTCCAGCGGGCGACCGGTCTCGCGCAGCGGTCGCTGAAGCGTGAGGACATGATTCCCCAGCTACTGCAGCACATGCGGGCGATGTTCAAGGCCGAGATCGCCGAGGTGCTCCTGTGGCCCGAGGAGCCGGACCGGCCGCTCGTCAGGTGCCAGGCCGGACCCGGCGACGAACGATCGGACTTCGACGCGGTATCCCCGAACCCCGCCGAGGGCGTGTGGGCGCGGGTCGCCGCCGAACGGGAGGCCGTGCTGCTCGCCCGCCCGATCCGCAACGACGCGCTGAGGCGGTACTTCGGGGAGCGGCAAATCCGCGATGCGATCGTCGCGCCGATCTGCTCGGAGGATCAACTCCTCGGCATCATCACGATCGCCGACCGGCTCGGCGACTTCACCACGTTCGACGAGGACGACGTCGAGATCCTGCGGACGCTCGCCAACCACGTCGCCGTCGCGCTGCGGAACTCGCTGCTGCTCGAGCGGCTGGAGCGCGGGCTCGCGCACGAGACGGAGATGAACCGGCTGAAGGACGAGTTCGTCGCGACGGTCTCGCACGAGCTCCGCACGCCCGTCACCAACATCCAGGGGTTCGTCAAGACGCTCCTGCGTCGCGACGTGCGCTTCACGCAGCAGGAGCAGGATGAATTCCTCATGCGGGCCGACCGGCAGTCGGACCGCCTCCGGCGCCTGATCGAGGACCTGCTGTTCGCATCACGGGTCGAGGCCTCGGAGGAGCTTCGGTCGAACGATGTCATCGGGCTCGCGGGCCTGATCACTCGGGTCGTCTGCGACGAGTTGGACGGCGATGAGCGCAAACGCATCGACGTCGTGCTTCCGGGTCGCCTTCCGCCGATCGTCGGCGTCCAGGAGGACGTTTACCGGATCGTGCGCAACCTCGTGGACAACGGGCTGAAGTACTCGCCTGCGGATGCCAGGGTCACGATCACGGGGGTCGTCGAAGCCCACGACGTCGTCGTGCGGGTTCGCGACCGGGGGCCGGGCATCGATCCCGACGAGCGTGAACGGATCTTCGACCGCTTCTACCAGGTCGACCAGTCCTCCACCCGGCGGGTCGGAGGCGTGGGGATGGGGCTGTATATCTGCCGTCGCGCGGCCGAGCGCCTCGGCGGCTCCGTGTGGGTGGACCGGTCGGATGCCTCGGGCTCGGTCTTCGCGGTCCGCTTCCCCATCGGCGATGAGAAGGGCCTTCCCGCGGGCGCCGCGGACGTCGTCGGGGCTGCACAAGCCTGACGCCTTCGAGGCATCCCCCGCGGGACGCGCTCGACACACCTCCGAGGGGATGGGAGCCTCCGCCCATGCGGATCCCTCCTCTCGGTCCTCGAGGCGAGGGGTGGACGTTCGCCCAGGTGGTGCTCGTGTTCGCGATCATCGTGTCCGGGGTCGCTGGCCCGGCGTGGCCGGGTGACGCAACGTGGTTGCTCGGCGGCGTCGGCATCGTGATCGCGATCGCCGGCGGGATCCTGTCGGTGGGCGGCATGGTCGGGATCCGCCCCTCGCTGACGCCGTTCCCGAGGCCGCTGGAACGCGCACGACTGCAGGTGGGCGGCGCCTACGGGTTCGCGCGCCATCCGATCTACGGCGGGCTGATCCTCATCGCCCTCGGGTGGTCGCTGATCTCCGCACCGCCGGCGCTCGCAATGACGATCGCTCTGGAAATCGTGTTGGAGATGAAGTCACGCCTCGAGGAGTCGATGCTCGTGCGGCGCTTTCCCGAGTACGACGCATATCGGCATCGAGTCCGGTGGCGGTTCGTTCCCGGGATTCACTGACGAGCGCTGTTCGTGCGACGCGACGGCGTGCAGCGCGGTGAATGCGCCCGCGCCGGATCCGTCCTCCGTGGTGCCGTCGCCATCTGCAGCACCCTCCGATCCGGCCGATCGGCCGAGCGGAAAGAGAGTAGGCGTCCGACGCGGGTCGGCCAGGCGGGCAGCGGATAGCTGTAAGAGGAACGGCGAACGTGGTCCGGATCGACCGCGGGGGTCTCCTCCCGGACCACGTTCGCCGGTATCGAACCTACGGGAACGCCCTAGAGCTCGGCGAGGCGCTTGGCGAGCGTGCGCGCCCTCCGCTCGTCACGGAAGATGCCTACGCCGTAGATGGGGCCCTGCAGGACGGTGTTCGGCAGGGCCGGCACCTTCGGGCTCTGAACCAGGAAGATCGGGTGTTCCTTCGCCGGGAACTGATCCACGATCTCGCCCTGGCTGAACTCCCGCTGGATCGTTTGCTTGTCATCGCACTCGACGACGACCCACGGAGTGGTCTGCATGCTGGCACCCCCTTTCCTGCATCAACCAGATACCTTCCCCACACAGCCTGAAGCGGACCTGAGTCTGCCCTGAGAGATCTCTTATCCGGCGACAGGGGTCGTGCGGAGCGTCCAGGTCGTTTGCCCCCGGGCGATCTCATGTCCATGATGGAAGGTGAACGAGGCAGTCGCGAGTGCATCACGGCGGCTCCCGAGGTGCCTGCCGGCATGGATCACCGGTCGGAGGGATGCCCGTGAACGTGCTGGTCGTTCAGGAAGATCCCCACGTCGCGGCCTTCATCAAGCGTGGGCTCGAGGCCGAGGGATTCGCCGTCCGGACGACGTGCGACGGCGCCGAGGGCCTGAAGCTGTCGAGGTCGCTCGACTTCGAGCTCATCGTGCTCGATCTCTCCCTGCCGACCGTGACGGGGGAAGAGATCCTCGCCAGGCTGCGGACCTCCGGTTCATCTGTGCCGGTGATCGTGCTGACCGCGCAGGATGAGGTCTCCGATCGCGTGGCCATGCTGAACGCCGGCGCCGACGACTACCTCTCGAGACCGTGCGACTTCGACGAGCTCCTCGCTCGTATCCGCGCGCGCCTTCGTACCGAGGACCAGACCGCGTCCACCACGATCTCGCAGGGGCGAGTCACGATCGACCTGGGTACCCGGCAGGCGCACATCAACGGGAGGTCGGTCGAGCTGAGCGCGCGGGAGTTCGCGCTGCTCGAAACGCTGATGCATCACAGCGGCCAGGTCCTGTCACAGCCGCAGCTGCTCAATCAGGTATGGGGATACGACCGTGACCCGAGCTCCAACGTCGTCGAAGTGTACGTCGGGTACCTGCGCAAGAAGCTCGAGCGCGATGTCGTGGAGACCGTTCGCGGCGCGGGATACCGGTTCCGAGGCTGAGGGGTTCGTTCTAGCGAACGAGGTCGCCGGCGACGAGCACGTCTTCTCCGACGGCGTGCACCGCCCGGTGTTCGAGCCGGATCGAGTCCGCCACCTCCGTGATGCCGAGGTCCCGCACCGCCTCGGTCCCGGTGCCGAGCACGCGCGGCGAGATCCCGACCACGAGACGGTCCGCGAGGCCCGAGGAGAGGAACGACGTGATCACGCGGGCGCCACCCTCCACGAGGACCGAGCGGATCCCGTCGCGGAACAGGGCCTTCATCGCCGCCTCGAGGTCGACGCCGTTCGGACCGGGCCGGACGACCGTGACCGACACGCCGCGCCGGCGGAGGTCGACCCGGCGTTCGCGCGACGACTCGCTCGTCGTGACGACGATCGTCGCGGCGTCGTCGGCCAGGACGCGGGCCTCGTTCCCGATCGTCAGGTGCGAGTCCAGGACGACGCGGATCGGCGACGCCCCGGGCACCATGCGGACCGTGAGCTGCGGATCGTCGAGCAGGGCGGTTCCGACGCCGACGAGCACCGCGTCGCAGGAGGCGCGCAGGGCGTGCGAGGTCCGCCGCTCCTGCTCCCCGCTGATCCATCGCGCGTCGCCGGTCGAGGTCGCGATGCGGCCGTCGAGCGTCTGGGCGTACTTCACGACGACGTACGGACGCGCATTCATCGGGCGGACGTCGCCGAGGAGCGAGCCGACGTCGGGCGGAGGCCCGATGCCATCCGGGAGGGGCTGTCCGATCGGCTCGACGTGCCCCATGACGTCCCGCTTTGTCGACAGGTACCGGACGTTTCGCGCGTGGGCCGCCGTCGGCAGCCCGACCATGGACCGGACCGCGATGCCGGCCGATTCCAGCGCCTGGGCCTTGTCGCGGTTGTTGGACATCAGCCGGACCGAGCGGACGCCCAGTGCCCGGAGGCACCCGGCGACCTCGCCGAAGGCCCGCTCGTCGACGCCGAACCCCAGGTGCTCGTTGGCCTCCGCGGTGTCGAACCCCTCGTCCTGCAGCATGTACGCGCGGAGCTTGTTCGCGATGCCGATCCCCCGGCCCTCGTGCCCGGTCGAGTAGACCAGCACCCCGCGCCCCTCTGCGGCGATCGAGCGCATCCCGTGCCGGAGCTGGATCGCGCAGTCGCACCGCACCGAGCCGAGCGCATCCCCGGTCACGCACTCGGAGTGCATGCGGACCAGGACGTCCTCGCCGTCGCCGATCGATCCCCGGCAGAGACAGAGGTGGACCCGCTCGGAGCACTCGAAGGCTCGGACGAGCCACTCACCGGACGCCGTCGGCAGGACGAGGCTCGCGACCTCGTTCGGCGTGGACGAGGTCCGCGGGTGCTCGTTCCGGGCGGGCACGGCTGGAGGCACTGAGGCTTGTTTCCCATCTAGGTAGGCCGGCAATCGCAATGGGCGGGTTGACGGGCCCGAATGCCGGGTACACGAAGGCCCGTGGAGGGACGTCAGCTGCGGTTCGTCGCCCCCCGCCGCGTCGAGATTCAGCGGGTGGAGGTCCGACCTCCGGGGGCCGGCGAGATCCTCGTCCGGACGCGCTGGTCCGGCATCAGCGCCGGGACGGAGCTCCTCGCCTACCGGGGGGAGCTCGACGAGGATCTGGAGCTGGACGAGACGCTCCCCTCGCTGCGGGGCACGTTCCGGTACCCGTTCGCCTACGGCTACAGCTGCGTCGGCGAGGTCGAGAGGTCCGGACCCGGCGGACCCGCCGAGGGGGCAACAGTCTTCGCGTTCCACCCGCATCAGGACGTGTTCGCGGTCGGCGCCGGGGACGTCGTGGCCGTCGAGGGCGTGGATGCTCGGGTGGCCACCCTGTTCCCGCTGGTCGAGACCGCGCTGCAGGTCTCGCTCGACGCCGGTCCGCTGCTCGAGGAGACGGTCGTCGTCATGGGTCTCGGGGCGGTCGGCCTGCTGACGGCGTCGCTGCTGCAGCGGGCGGGGGCAGACGTGCTCGGCGTGGATCCGCGCCGCGACCGGTGCGAGATCGCCGGTGCGTTCGGCCTTCCGGTCGTGGACGCGTCCCGGATTCACGACGAGGTGGCGGGGAGGACGTCGGGGGCCGGCGTGCCGCTCGTCGTCGACGCGACGGGGAGCCCGTCGGCGATTGCGGACGCCCTCGATCTGCTCGCGCACGAGGGCGAGGTGCTGGTGTGCAGCTGGTTCGGGGCCAAGGAGGTGCGCCTCCCCCTCGGCGGCGCGTTCCATCGCCAGCGGCTCTCGATCCGGAGCACCCAGGTGTCCACGATCCCGGCGCGGCTGGCGGAGCGGTGGGACGTGGCGCGCAGACGGCATGCCGTGACCCGCCTGATGCCCGAGCTCCCGCTGAAGCTCCTGGCCACGAACGAGCTGCCGTTAGAGCGCGCCGCAGAGGCGTTCGACATGCTCGACCGCGGCGACGGGGGCGTCATGCACGTGGCGTTGAGGTACTGATGTTCGAGGTCGGCGCCGTGACGTCGTTCCGGGCGTTCCACCGGATGCCCGACGAACCGCCGCCGGAGGACGAGCGGCACCCCCACGACTACCGCGTCGAGGCCGTGGCCGAGCGCGAACGGCTCGACGACCGGGGCATGGTGGTGAACCTCGACGTGCTGACGGCGGCGCTCGCCGACGTCGCGGATACGGTGCGCGACCGCGACCTGTGGGACGTCTGCGGGACCGAGGCCGTGACGGTCGAGGTCCTCGCGGCGTGGGTGCATGAGCGCCTCGCCGAACCCCTGCGTGCCGAGGGAGCCGAGGTCGTGTCGGTTCGCGTCTGGGAGTCCGAGGTCGCGTTCGGAGGCGTCCGTGCGAGCATCTGAGATCCGAACCCGACCGCTCCGGCTCTCGCTCGTGACGCTCGGCAATCCGAACCGGCGGACGGGCGGGTACCGCTACCACCGGAAGATGGCGGAGGCGGCCGAGGACCACCGGGCCAAGATGCGGTTCGCGTCCGTGCCGGCCCTCCCCTGGCCGGCCCCGGCGGTGCCGGCCGCCCGGACGCTTCACGACGCGGCCCGAAACTCGGACGCGATCTTGCTCGACAGCATCGCGGCCGCGTTCGCGGCGCCATGGATCGCCCGACTGCGCACGCCGGTCGTCGCCGTGGTTCATCAGCCGCCGGGAGGGCTGGAGGGCCGCTGGTTGCGGCGAGCCGCGCAGCGGCGACTCGACGCCATCGCGTACCGCTCGGCGGACGGCCTCATCGGGGCCGCGGAGAGCCTCGTGGACGATCTGCGCGAGGTCGGCGCGGCGTCGGAGCGGATCGTCGTGGTGCCGCCAGGGTGCGACGTCCCGGTCACGGACGGCCCCAACCCCGACCTTCGCCGCGGCCGCCGCGTGTCGGTGCTGTGCGTCGCGAATTGGACGCCGCCCAAGGGCATCCTCGAGCTGGTCGGTGCGTTCGCCACGCTACCGCATCACGCCGCGACGCTGTGGCTAGTCGGCGACACCCACGCCGATCCTCGATATACCGAGCGCGTCCGCCGCCGGATCGCGGCCCCGGACCTCCGCGACCGGGTCGTGGTCACGGGCTCCGTGCCCGTCGAGGAGGTCGGGCGCTTCTACCGGTCGGCCGACGTGTTCGCGCTCTGCTCGTACGTCGATGCCTACGGCACGGCCTGGGCCGAGGCGATCGCGGCCGGCCTGCCGGTCGTCGGCTGGCGCGCCGGCAACCTCCCGCGCCTGGCCGAGCACGGGCGCGAGGCGCTCATGGCCGAGCCGGGCGACGTCGCCGGCCTGGCGTCGGCGCTCGTTGCGCTCGTCACCGACACGCGTGTGCGCCGGGAGCTCGCCGACGGCGCGCGCCGGCGTGCCGAGTCGCTTCCGACCTGGAGCGAGTCCGCCGACCGGTTCTTCGCGGCGATCCGCGAGCTCCTGCCGGGCCGGACGACGTGACGACTCCGGGCGCTGTCCTGTTCGACTTCGACGGCACGCTCTGGGATTCGGAGACCGCGGTGTTCGGCGTGTTCCGCGAGCTGTTCGCCGATCACGGTCGGGAGCTCACGCTCCAGACCTGGTCCGCCGCGATCGGGACGGTTGGCGGATTCGATCCGTACGCGTACCTCGCCGAGCTCGTCGACGGCGTGGACGTGGAGCGGGTCCGCGAACGGACCGAGCGACGGATCCGCGAAACCGTCCGCGAGGTGCCGCTCCGCCCCGGCGTGGACGCGTTCCTGCGGCAGCTCGACGGGGCCGGCGTCCGCCGGGCGCTCGTAAGCAGCGACCGCAGCGAGTGGCTCGTGACGAACCTCGAGCGGCTGGGATGGCCGGATGGATGGGCGGCCATGGTCTCCGCCGAAGGCGACGCCTCGCGCGCGAAGCCGAACCCGCACCTGTACGAGGCGGCCCTCGAGCTCCTCGACGTGCCGACGACGGAGACGTTCGCCATCGAGGACTCTCCGAACGGGATCCGTGCGGCGAAGGCCGCGGGCCTGCCGTGCCTGTGCGTGCCGAACGAGGTCACCTCGGGGCTCGACCTCTCGGAGGCCGATCTGGTGGTGGCGACGTTCGAGGGGCTCCGCGTGGTGGATGTCTGGAACGATCTCCGATCCGGCCGGCGGCGAGGCGCTTCGCCGCCGGAGTGATCGCCGATCGCATCAACGGGAGCGCTCCGCCCACAGGCGCGTGAAGTACGCCTCCCATCGCTCGGAGATCTCGGCCTCGGTCGCACCGGAGTCGTACGCGGGTGAGACGAGCGGAAGGCACCGCTCGAGCTCGATGACCACGATGTGGTGGATCCGCTCGTGCGCCCGCTCGACGGCTCGGGGACCGGACGCGTACACCGCCAGGAGCTCCTCGAAGCGCTCGCCCTCGCCGTAGACGGCGCCGCGTCCCTTGAACCGGAAGCCCTTCCGCGCGACGACGTCGACGACGTTCACCTCGACTCCCGGGTGGCGGCGGAGGTTGGCCACCGTCCCCGGCGAGGCCAGATCAGCGAACATCAGGTGATCGTCGTCGAGCACGGTGATCGTGCCCTTCGGCGAAAGGTTCGGCGTGCCGTCGGCGTCCACCGTCGCGACGAACGCGAGCCGCTGGTCTTCGACGGTCCGTTTCATCTCCTCGGTGAGTTTTCCCACGCGTTGGAGGGTACAGACGCCCGGAGATGGCGCCCGATGGGCGGATGGTCGACCACGAAGGGAAGAAGGGAGGGCCTGTGAAGGTGCGCAAGATCGGGTTCGTTGGCACGCGAACGGACCGGCCCGAGGCCATGGCCGAGTTCTTCGAACGCGTCCTCGGGCTCGAGCCGATGCACGGCGGCGACGACATGTGGGCCTTCCGGCTGCCGGACGGCAGCGTGGCGGAGGTGTTCGGACGTTCGCTGAACGCCCACCTGACCACCGGACCGGTTGCCGAGTTCCAGGTGGACGACGTCCAGGCCGCGACCGAGGAGCTTCGAGGGGCCGGCATCGAGATCGTGTTCGGGCCCGAGCGCTCCGAGGAGGCGGGCCTGGCCTGGACGCACTTCCGTGCGCCCGACGGCAACGTCTACGGCGTGATCGAGGAGCTTCCGGGCCCCGTCTGAGGACGCCTCAGGCGGCCTTCAGGTACAGGACGGCCGGGCCGGCGATCCCGGCCGGGGGGCCGAACGCGACCTCGGCGTCACGTTCGGTCGTCACCGCCTCCGCCGCCACCGTCTCCCGGGTCTCGACGCCGAACCACTCGACGAGGTACCGGCCCCGAAGGAGCCGAAGCGAGAGCTCCCCGCCCTCGGGAGCCAGGACCAGGTACTCGGAGCCGGGGTTCGCCAGCGCGTAGCCCGTCGTGCTCACGTCGACGAGCGGCTCCATCTGGACCAGGTCCATCCGTTCGGCGAAGCGCGCCGTGTCCCCCATCGCCCACCGCGCGGGCTCGAACGCGTCGAACGACATCGGTCCCCCGGCCGCGGCATCGGGCGGGTTCACGCCGAAGAGGAGCCCGAAGTCCATGAGGATCGGGTGGTGGCCACGGAGGAAGGACTTCCACGCCCACAGCGCGTCGCCGCGACCGGGCGCATAGTGGTCGGTGTCGGTGACGACGACCTTGCGCCCGTCGGCGGGTGGCGGGTCCTCGAGCCAACGCGACTGCGGTGACCCTGGCTCCATGGGATGGCCGCCCTCGGCGAAGACCTCGTCGTCGTAGCCGGGCGAGATCCAGTCGGCACCGCCCTCGAACAAGGGGTCGTTGACCCTCCTCTGCGAGCGGACGGGGAACTGCATCGTCATCCCGATCGGGTGCGTCTCGTAGCCGCGGTCGGCCTCGTGCTTGCGCACGACGTCGATCACCCAGTACTGCCAATCGGTGGAGTCACCCCACTCGGCGTCGGCGGGAAGACCGAGGGCCTGCAGGAAGTCGGGTTCAACCGCCCCGCCGCCGGAGGACTCGTTGGCGACCTCCCACAACACGTTGGGCAGGTCGTGAAGCGTGTCGACGACCTTGTGGATGTACGCCTCCTGGAGTGCCTGCACGCGCGCCTCGAGCGGCAGCACCTGGTAGTCCAGGATCGAGGCGATCCCGACGCCGTTGACGTTGTTCGAGGCGTGGAACGGATGACCCTCGACGTGGTAGGGCGCGGGGCTGAGGTGGATGGCCCATCCGTCGAAAAGCATCACCCCGACGTAGATGCCTCGGTCGCCGGCGGCGATCACGCGTTCGCGGAGGCGGTCGAAGAACGCGTCGTCGAACCGCTCCAGATCGAACCTCGGCTTCCCGTCGGTCGCCTCCCCCGGGCCGGGCCTCGCCCACGGTTGCGGAGCCATGCACAGGTGGACGTCGCCGCCCGCGGCGAGCGAGCGGAACTGCTCCCATCGCCAGAGCCGGATGAAGGTGTGGCCCCGCTCCTGCAGGAAACCGAGGTACGCCTCGTAGTCGAACGCCTCCGGCTCGTCGGCGCATTCCGCGCCGGGACCCATCCCGTCGTGGAGGTTGTTCCAGATGTGCGACCCGGTGAGGTACGCGGCGCGGTTGCCGCCCGCGGCCGTGAAGTAGCGCGGGTTGATCTCGGAGACCGTGAGCGGTCCGGCCGTTGTGCGCTCGGCCATGGTGGCTCCTCCCATCATCCGGCGTGACGGGGTCACGCTCGAGGCGTCGGCTTCCCACGAGCCTTACCCAGGGTGACCTCCGCCTATCCCGGTGATGGGGGCCGCCACCCACTCGCCCGGCGGGCGTCAGTCCGGGTTCGGGTCGACCCAGGCGGTTCTCGTCTCCTGCACGTACCCCTTCACCGCGGTCCCGAGCGTCGGGAACCGGTACCGCTCGCCGATCCGATCGGCCAGACCGTACGCCACGAGCTGGTCCCAGACGGGCCCCTTCAGCTCGGCGAGCGCGAACCGGACGCCCTGGCCGTCGAGGTCGTCGAGGAGCTCACGGAGCTCGTTCGCGGCGGTCGCATCGACGTCGGTGATCGGCTCGGCCGCGACGACGATCCACTTGCACTCCGGACCAGCGTGGCGCACCTGCCGGAAGACCCGCTCGTGGAACCTCGCCGCGTTGGCGAAGAACAGCGGCGCGTCCCACCGGTACAGGATCAGCCCCGGGATCTGCAGGCCCTCGGGATGACGCGTGACGTCGTGGTAGCCCTTCATGCCCTGCACCCGGCCGAGGACGGCGTCATAGGGGAGCCACGCCCGGCGGACGAACTGCGCCACGCCGATGCCGATTGCCAGGAAGATTCCCGGGATCACGCCGAGCAATGCCACACCCAGGAAGCACGCGATCGAGACCCAGAACTCGGTCGGCCGGACGCGGAGCAGCCCCCGTACCTTCGGGATCTCGATCAGGCTCGTTGCGGCCACGATCACGATCGCGCCGAGCGTCGCCTGGGGCAGGTTCCGCACGGCCCCGGGAGCGAACAGCAGCATCAGCGCGATCACGAGGGCGCCGACCACGCCGGTGAGTTGGGTCTTGGACCCCGCCGACTCGGCCACGGGGGTACGCGACGCGCTGCTGGAGATCGGGAAGCCCTGGAACAGCCCGGTCGCCAGGTTGGCCGCGCCGAGCGCCATCATCTCGCGGTTCGGGTCGACGTCGTCGCCGAGCTTCGCCGCATACGTGCGCGAGAGCACGCTGGTATCCGCGAACGCGACCAGCGCGATCGACACGGCCGCGGCGGCGAGCGTCGCCAGGTCGTCGAACGGCACGGTCGGGACGTCGAACGAGGGAAGCCCCCGGGGCAACGCACCGACGACGTCGACGTCGAGGTCGAGGAGGGACACGGCGAGCGTGCCGCCCACGACGGCGACGAGCACCCACGGCACGGCCGGGGCCGCGCGCTTTCCCGCGACCACTACCAGGATCGAGGCGATGCCGATCACCAGCGCGGCGAGGACCGTCTCGCCGTCGGCCACCCCGCGGGCGAACGCGGACGCCTCGTGGATCAGCCCCTCGGCGTCCGTCGAGAAGCCGAAGACCTTCGGGAGCTGGCTCACGATCACGGTGAGCGCGATCCCGTTGAGGTAGCCGTAGCGGATCGGGAGCGAGAGCAGATCCGTCAGGTAGCCGAGATGCAGCAGGCCGGCCAGCACGAGGAGCGCCCCCGTCATCAGCGCCGTCACGCCGGCGAGGGCGATCGCCGTGTCGGGATCGCCGGCCGCCAGCGCTACCACCGTGACCGCGATGATCGGCGCGAGCGACGAGTCCGGTCCGAGCACCAGGATCCGCGACGGCCCGACGATCGCGTAGACGATCAGCGGCACGATCGTGGCGTACAAGCCGGTGATCGCCGGGAGTCCCGACGCCTCCGCATACCCCATCCCGACCGGGACGAGGAACGCGGCCAGGACCAGGCCGGCGACGGCGTCGGGCGCCAGCCAGGCGCCCTGGTACGAGCGCAGCACGGCCAACCCCGGCACCAGGCGGCCGACGCGGCTCTGCTTGGTCGTGCGCTCCTCGGCCGTGGAGGTCACGCTCCCCCATCCGCTCGCGGTCGTCGTCGGATGGGCGGATGATATGGGCCTTGGCGCCCCGGCCGGAGCCGGGGCCGGCGCTCAGTCTCTAGATGCCCGGGCCTTGACGATCCCGCGGATCGTGAGCAGAGCGACGATGGCGACGACCTGCGCGCCGAGGATCACCTTGTTGAGGTCGATCGCGGGCCGCCAGGTCGCCTCGTCTCCCTTGATGATGTAGGCGCCGACCGGACGGGCGTTGACGCCGAACCCGCTCCCCGAACCCCTTCCCTGGCCCTGCGGCCCCTCGCCGTCTCCGCCTCCGGCACCTCCCTGCACCTTGGCCGCGGGGATGACGGTCAGGCCGTTCTTCTCGTACGGGTCGCCGAACACACGCTTCACGGTGAGCGTGTCCCGGGCCTGCGTGATGATGTCGTTGACCTCCATCACGACCTCCTTCCGGGCACTTCCCGGTCACTCCATCTTGCTCCTTTGCGAACGAAACGGTGGTCGGCGTGCAGGTCACGCGGTGCTTGGTCGCCGCCCGAGCGTGTCGAGCCGGCGACCGGGCACGAACGATCAGGCAACGGCTCCGGCCGCCCGCCTCGCGTTGATGCCGGCGGCGAGCAGCACGGCCGCGGACCCCAGATGCAGCGCGTGGTCGAGTGAGTTCAGCGCCAGGATGTTCGCGTCGGTGCCGGTCACGAACGGGCCGATGACGCCGACGATCAGGTAGACGGCGCCGATGAGTGTCGCGACGATGCCGACGGCCTTTCGGCCCGCGAGATAGGCGACGACCAGCGCCGCGCCGATGCCGAGGTGCACGACGTTGTGCAACGGGTTCACCTCGAACAGGCCGAGGAGCTTGCTTCCATCCGTGTCGGCGACGCCCACCCCGCCGATCACGAAGAAGCCGGCGACGCCGACCGCCAGGTACACCGCGCCGAGCACGGCGGTGACGATCTCGCCCGACGTTCGACTGCCGGCGCGGGCGGGTGCTCCGGCGACGTAATCGGTGCTCATGAACGTCCCTCCTTCCGGATCGGGATGCCGATGACGATCACGAGATATCCGCAGTCGATCGCCGGCCGGATCAACGTCCCACGGGCACGAACCCCCGGCCGAGGCCGATTTCGATAACGGAGCCGGCCGCGACTCGGGGTCCCCCAATTCCGTCCCCGAACCGGCAACATCTAGGGGTGCCGAAGCCCATGGCCAGTACCCGCGTCGAGGTCACCCGCCCCGACAAGCTCCTGTGGCCGGAGCCCGGGATCACCAAGCAGGCGTACGTCGACTACCTGGCGGCCGTGGCCGAACACATGCTCCCGTGGCTGCGCGACCGGCCGCTTTCGGTGATCCGCGCGCCCGACGGCGTGGATGGGGAGCGCTACTTCCAGAAGAACACGCCGAAGTACGCCCCCTCGTGGGTCCGAACCGTCACGATCCCGGCGCCGAGCGCGGGCCGCGACGTCGCCTACACCGTGTGCAACGACGCCGACACGCTGGCGTGGCTCGGCAACCAGGCGGCGCTCGAGCTCCACCCGGCCCCGGTCCGGCGAGACAAACTCGAGCGACCCGACCTGTTCGTCGTGGACATCGACCCGCCCGACGATGCGTTCGAGGCCGCGGCGGAGGTCGCGCTTCTGGTGATCGAGACGTTGAACGATCTCGGCCTCGAGCCGCTCGTGAAGACCACTGGCGGCAAGGGCATCCACCTCGTCGTGCCGATCGTTCGGCGCCCGTCCGCCGAGCAGTTCCGGCGCGCGGCCACCCGGCTCGCGGAGATCGTGGTCGAACGCCGGCCGGACCTCGTGACGGCGGAGTTCCGCAAGGCCAAGCGGGGGGGCCGCGTCATGCTCGACCCCTCTCGGAACGGGCCGGGCGCCACCCTCGTCGCCCCGTACTCGCCGCGCGCCCGTGCCGAGGGACCCGTCTCGTTCCCCGTCTTGCCGAAGGACCTCAAGACCATCGCGCCGGCCGACTTCACGCTCGAGACCGTGCCGAAGCTCCTCAAGCGGCCCGCCGTCAAAGGTTGGGCCGAGGCGGCCAGGGCGCAGGGCCAGCGCCTGCCCTCCGAACTCCTCCGCGACTGAACGTTGCGCTCGAGCGCTCCCCCGTTTCGACTCGCGGCGCCCGTTGCCGGCGTGCTCGCGAACGGCGTTCGCCTCCGTGTTCACCGCGGGAAGCCCCCGCGAGAGGACTTCGGATCACGGCCGATAGACTCGGGGCATGCAGCCTCGCATGCCGGACGAGCCCGGGAGCCCGAGCCTGCTGCGCCCGCGCACGATCGGCGAGATCCTCCGGGACGCGTTCCGCCTGTACGCCCGCCACTGGCAAAACCTGATCGTGATCGTCGCCGTCATCGTGGTGCCCCTCTCGATCCTGCAGGTCTTGCTAAGCGGCCTGTGGATCGGTGAGGGCCTCTCCAGTGAGGAGGTCCGAAACGGCGTCGAGGTCTCGACCGGGACGGTCGCCGGAGGGGCGTTCGGCGGCCTGGTGTTCTTCGCGATCTCGGTCCTGATGTGGACGATCCTGACCGGCGCGATCACCCGGGCCGCCGTCGGGACGTTTCTCGGCCGCGATCTCGACATCGGCGAGAGCTATCGGTACGGGCTCGCCCGGTTCTGGTCGATCGTGCTCGTCGGCGTGCTCGCGGCGCTGGCGATCGCCGTGGGGTTCCTGCTGTTGATCGTTCCGGGGTTCATCGTGCTCACGTTCCTGTCGTGCGCGATCCCAGCCTTGGTGATCGAGGACAAACGCGGGCGGGAGGCGCTTCGGCGATCCTGGAACCTCGTTCGCGGGTACGGCTGGCACGTGTTCGGGACGATCATCGTGGCAACACTGATCAACGGCCTGTTCAGCAGCTTGCTGACCGCGCCGTTCGGCGACAACTACGCGGCGCGGAGCATCGTCGCGGCGATCGCCTCCGTGATCACGATGCCGTTCGTGGCGCTCGTCGGCGTGTTCATCTACCTGGACATGCGTGTCCGTAAAGAGCGGTACTCGGCGGCCGACCTCGACCGCGACCTGGCGTCACACCAGCCCTAGCTGCCTTGCCGGCGCGGGGACACGAGCCGATAGACGGCCCGCGCGAACCGACGGACCTCCCGCGGGGCGGTCGTCCCCCGAATGCTCGCCGAGCAGCTCCCGTTCGTCGACCGGCGGGGCGCCCGACCAAGGGGCCGCGGCAAGACGACCGCCGCGACGACCAGGCAGACGACCGCCCGGACGGCTCGCCTCCGCCGGCGGGCGGGCCTACTGGCCGCCCTTCTGAACGAATCCCTTCACGAACTCCTCCGCGTTCTCTTCGAGCACGGCGTCGACCTCATCGAGGATGTCGTCCAGCTCACGCTCCAGGTCCGCGGTGTCCACGTGGTGATCGGTAGACGCCTCCGCGGGATCAGCCCTGGGGCGGTGATGACTCTTGACCTGTTCGCGCACTCGCATGGTCCGCTCCGTCCGTCCATATAGGTGTCGGCCGTCAGGTCGGTGACCTTCATCGGGCGGAGGGACGAGATCGTGCTCACCACCCATATCGCCCGGCAACCGTCGCGCTCCGGCGAAGGGTGTAGGCCCCGCCCGCGACCGAGGTGACCGTGGCACACTTGCCCCGTGGACGACGAGGAGCTCCTCGCGAAGGCCGAGGAGGCCCTGACCGAGATCAAGGTCAGCCAGGGGTTGTCCGACCGGCACGCCTCCGTCCTCGTGGCCCTGCGGATCCGGCTGAAGGGGAGCGCCGGCGGGTCGCTCGAGGAGATGCTCGAGGCCGCGGGAGACGTCGAGCCGGGTTCGGACAAGCTCGAGCAGGAGATGGGGAAGGCCGAGGGCGAGTCCAAGCCGTCACTGGACGACCTGCTGCGACAGGAGCCCGAGCCGAAACCCGACTGGCCCTCCTGAGGCCGCGGTGCGCGCCGCGGATCGAACCTCCGGGCTCCTGCGTCGTAGGCGGCCGGCGGGAGCGGCCTAGTCTGTGCAATCTGGGTGCCCGCACTCGCAGGCGTGCCCCGCGTGCTGGGCCTCCATCGAATCGCGGCAGTAGTCGCTGCAGAACTCACCCTGGGTCGACACCGTGCAACGACACCCCTCGTGCGCACAGTTCATCCGGACCTCCTCTCCTCAGGGAGTGATGTCCGTCCGAGAGCGGTTCGAAACCGCTACAGGGTCCTCGTGACGATCTCGCCGTCGCGCAGCTTGAACGCCAGCGTCACGACGCTGCCCGCACCCCCGGTCTGCACGGGCTCGCCGTTCATGTCCAGGATCACCCCGCCCGCGTTCCCGAGCGTGATCTCGAGTCGCCGGTCCGCCCGGTAGACGCCGTGCTGTCCGGCCTCGAGCACCACCCCCGCCTCGAGCGTCTGCCCGTCACCATGCACCTCGACCCACGACCGGTCGTTGGCGTGTAGCACGACCCGGATGTGGTCGACGACCGGAGGCTTCGTCGGCGGCGGCTGCGCGGCGGTCGAGGGCTGTTCGGAACCCTGATCATCGGTGGCCGTGACGGCCGGGGGGAACGGCTCGTCCTTGCCTTGTTGGAGCCGCACCACCCCCAGCGCGACGAGCGCGGCGATCGACAGGAACACGAGCGCGCCGGCGAGCCAGCGTCGGCGGGGCCGCTCGTACGGCACCGTCCGAAGCACGGGCTCCTCGGGAACCGGGTGGTCCTCGTCGAACTCGTGGACGATCGTGTCCGGGTTCATCCCGAGGAACTCGGCATAGCTGCGAAGAAAGAACCGCGCGTATGCCGGCGCGGGAAACTCCTCCATCGGCGCGTTGGCCTCGAGCGCGGACAGGTACCGCCCCCAGATCCTCGTCGCGTTCGCCGCGTCGGACACGCTGAGGCCGCGGGCCTCGCGCGCCGCGCGCAGCTCGCGGGCCACGCGCGGCGATGTCACCCCGGTGCCGCGCTGCACCTCGGGGAGGTGGATCATGGCCAGGAGGTCGTCGGAGATCGCGACGTCCGGGCCCGTCCCCGGCTCCGCCGCGGCCCCGTCATACGACGTCTCGTGCGGCCAGCGCAGGCCGCACGACATGCACAGCCACTCGTCGAACGCGTCCGCACGGGCAGCGGGCGCGCTTCCGTCGCGCAGCTGGAAGACGTACTCGGAGGCGTCGCCGGCCCTGGACGGCACGACCGAGTCCGAGCCGCATCGCGGGCAGGCCAGGGTCGCGGTCGCCGACTCGAGGTCGCGGGAGGTCAGCACCGCGCCTCACCGCGGCATCGATCGGATGGCGCGCACACACGTTCGGACGCGCGAGCGCGGCGGAACGGACAACCTCGCATCGAAAAAACCCCTGGCCATGGGGACGTACCCCTTGACCATAGGAAAGCCTCGGGCGCCAAGTCAACGCATGGCGCGGGAATATCACACGGCCCGGATGCCGTTTCGAAGCGTGCGATGGCCGAGGCACAGCTGGTGACGGGTCCCGACCTACCGATCGCCGCGGGCGACGGCGGCCCCAACCCCGCCGAGGAGGAGGCCCTCGACGCATACTCGAGAGTCGTGACCACGGTCGCCGAACGCCTGATGCCCTCGGTCGCCAGCCTCCGGGTCACCCGGCGGGTCCGCGGCGGGCGCCGGCCGGAGGGTTCGGGCTCGGGGGTCGTGATCACCGCGGACGGGTTCGGCCTCACGTCCTCTCACGTGGTCCAGGGGATGGACGGGGGAAGCGCCACGTTCGCCGACGGCAGCGAGCACGCGTTCGACATCGTCGGCACGGATCCGCTCTCCGACCTCGCGGTGCTTCGGATCCAGGCGCGCGACCTCGTCCCCACCGAGCTCGGCGACGCGCGCGCGCTGCGCGTCGGGCAGCTCGTCGTGGCGATCGGGAACCCGATGGGGTTCGGCGGCTCGGTCACGGCCGGCGTCGTGAGCGCGCTCGGCCGGGCGCTGCCGGTGCGTTCGGGCGGCCACATGCGGGTGGTCGAGAACGTGATCCAGACCGATGCGGCGCTGAACCCGGGAAACTCGGGCGGCGCGCTCGCCACGGGTTCGGGCCGCGTCATCGGCGTGAACACCGCGGTCGCCGGCGTGGGCCTCGGGCTCGCGGTGCCGATCGACGACGTGACGCGACGCATCGTCGGGACGCTCATGCGGGAAGGCCGTGTTCGGCGCGCGTACCTGGGGATCGCCGGCGGAAGCCGACCGCTGCCGCCGCGTGTGGCGGCCGAGCTCGGACGCGATCAGGGCGTCGAGATCGTGCAGGTCGTCCCCGAGAGCCCCGCCGCCGCGGCGGGTCTGCGGGCCGAAGACCTCGTCGTCTCGCTCGCGGGCGAGACGGTCTCGGACGTCGGCGACATCCAGCGGATCATGGTCGACGAGTTGATCGGCGGGCGCGTCGATGTCCAGGTGTTCCGGGACGGGCGCATGCTGACGCTGCCGATCGTCCCGATCGAGCTCGCGACCGGCTGACGCTCGTGCGTTCCTAGCTCTCGGCTGCCTCCGACGCCTTGATCTGCGCGGCGAGCTCGTCGGCCCGCGCGTCGATCTCCTTGGAGATGAATCGGTTCTCCGCCTTGATGCTGGCGGCGATCTGGTCCGCCATGTTCACGGCGTAGACGGCGATGAGCCCCGCCTTGCCCTTGCTGAGGGTCTCGCCGAGGGCCTTCAGGTCGTCGTCGTCCATGCCCCCCTGCATGTGGCCCTTCACGGCCCCGATCGCGGCGCCGGCGCCGCCGCCGGCCACCATCCCGCCGACCAGCCCGATCGCCGGGAAGACGGCCATGGCAGCGCCGACCGCCAGACCCCACCCCAGACCTTTGGCCGCGCCGTGGCGCGTGGGCTGTTCGTGCTTCTTGACGACCTTGACGTCGCCGCCCTCGTCGCGCTCGATCACGGCGGCGTCGAAGTCGTGGGAGGCCTGCACCTCCATATAGAGCGCCTTGATGGCCTCGTAGTCGACCTCGGCGTCCGCAACGCTGTCGTACGCGGCGGCGAGCACGAACACCGTATCGGCGTCACTCATCTCTTCCCCCTTTCCGGGTCGGGGTTGCCCGTCCGGGCATCTTCGATGCTAGGCCCGAGGTCAAATCAGGCACGAGGCTCGCTAGCCTGGGCCGTGTGGGGAAGCGATGGGTCGTGGTGAGGGGTACCGTCCAGGCGATCGCCCGGGTCGATCCGGACGTCTCGCGCGTGTTCGAGACGAGCGACACGATCGCCCTGGGTGGGTGGCCGGGCGCGACGAACGGGCATGCATGGGGCAGCTCCGTCCAGTTCGGCGCCGACCTCGCGAGTGGTGCGATCCCCGACGACGTTCGGGTTGTGATGTACGACCCGGAGGCGTGGGAGCGAACGCCCATCGACGAGCGGCTCGACCCGATCGGGTCGATCGAGGCGTTCGGCACGCTGGCGCGCTCGAAAGGCTACTCGGTTGTCGTCACGCCGCACGCGAACCTGGTCGAGGTCCCGGGCAGCCCGCACGCACCCAGAGACGGCGAGTCGAGGGAGGACGCTTATCTGCGTTCGGGCATCATCGAGGCGGCGGCCGCGAACGCCGACGTTGTCGAGACCCAGGCGCAGAGGATGCAGCGCGATCCGAAGGCGTACCGCGCGTTCGTCGCGGACACGGCTCGCGTGGCGCGCAGCGTGAACCCGACGGTCGAAGTGTTGTCGGGCCTCTCGACGCATCCGGGCTACCCGGCGACGGCCGAGATGCTGGCCAGTGCATCGGCATCCGTGCGCGACGTCGTCGACGGCCACTACCTGTCGCTCGCCAAGCTCCGGCTGGTCGACGTCGCGGCGGAGTTCCTCGCGAGGTCCGCGACTCGGTAGAACGACCCGCTGCGCTCGATCGAGGCTCGTCAGTCCCCGAACGACCCGGTCTCGATCTCGCCCCCCGGCTGGTACGTGCCGATCACGACGCCCGTGCTCGAGACCATGCTGTCGACGAGCCGGAGCGCGGCGGGGATCGTGCCGCCGGCGAAAAGGCGCTTGCCCGATCCGATCACGACCGGGAACACCCACAGGCGGAACTCGTCGATCAGGTTCGCGCGCAGGAGCGTCTGAATCAGGTTCGCGCTGCCGTGCACCTGCAGCTCGGGGCCGTCCTCTCGCTTCAGCTTCGCGAGGCCCTCGGCCGCGTCCCCCTCGATCCAGACGGAGTTCGGCCACGTCTCGAGCGCGGGGCGGGTGTGCGAGGCGACGTACTTGGTGGCCGCGTTGAAGACCGCGCCGCCGGCCTCGTCCGGCGCGGTGGGCCAATACGCGGCCATGATCTCGAACGTGCGGCGGCCGAGCACCATCGCGAACGGCGTGCTCGTCGCCTCGCCCATGACCTCGGCCATGCGGTCGTCCCAGAAGTTCACCGACCAGCCGCCGTAGGCGAAGCCGCCCTCGTCGTCCTCGCCGGGCCCGCCCGGTGCCTGCATCACGCCGTCGAGCGTCACGAACGTCGTCACCAGCATCTTCCGCATGGCGTGTCCTTTCGGTCGCGGCGATCAACCCACGATAGGACGGCGGGAGCGGACCGGACTCATCGGGCGCTACACGCGAAGGATGGAACGCGTGAGGCAGGTCGGGCCGCCCTCGCCCTTGTGCGAGATTTCCGAGCCCTCGTAGACGAAGACCTCGACGCCGGCGCGTTCCATGCGCCGCCGTGTCTCGGGGTTGCCGTCTACCACGAGCGCGACGCGCGGGGCGAGCGCGAGCACGTTCGGCCCCATCGGGCCGAACTCCTCGTCGGGCACCTCGATGCCCTCGACGCCGCGCTCGCGCAGGAGCTCGAGCAGCCGGATCGGCATCTGCGGGACGTACGCGACGATCAGGTCGTGGTCCAGCGGCGAGAGCAGCGACTGCAGGTGGAGACACGCGTCCGGGCCCTGCAGGTGCGGCAGGTCGAACGCCAGCACGTCGACGCCTGGCAGCGCGTCGGCGATGGCCCGGATGCCGGCGTCGTTGGTTCGGTAGCTGCGCCCGACGAGCAGGGTTCGCTCGTCAATCCACACCGTGTCGCCGCCTTCGGCCGTCGCGGGTTCGGCCATCTCGAGCGCGATCGGGACGCCGAGCGCCCGGACGTCCTCCGCGATCGCCGCCGACTCGCCCCGGCGGACGTCCTTGCCCGGGCGCAGGATCAGCGCGCCGCGGTCGGACATGATCGCCGGGTCGCACGTGTAGACGGCGTCGGGGTCGCCGGAGGCGTCGGCGTTCGCGAACAGCACCTCGGCGCCCGCCTCGCGGAGGATCTCGCAGAACGCGTCGTGCTGCTTGGCGGCGAGGGCGGGATCCGGTTCGGCGAGCCAGCCGTATTCGCGCCAGCGCCCCAGGTCCACGGTCTCGGGCGAACGCACCAGCACGCGCCTCAGCGGCGCCACCTGCGTCTGTCCGCCGAACGTCCGTTCAGCCGTCGCCGACACGACCCGGTCTAGTCAGCAGCCCGAGCGCCGGTCGCCCGGATCGGCCGAGCAGGCGTCGTGTCCGGGTCCGCCCTCGAGCGCGTCGTTTCCGTCCACGTCGTCGACGGCCAGGAGGCGATCGTCTCCCCGTCCCCCGACGAGGCGGTCCTCGCCCGTGTCCGGGAACACGCCTTGCGCCACGCGTAGGGAATCGTCGAGGACATCCGCACCGGCGCCTCCGCGCAGGGTGTCGTCCCCGCGCCCGCCGATCAGGTGGTCACCACCGCCCCCACCCGGGACGACGTCGGACCCGTTCCCCCCGTCGATGTGGTTGGACCCGGCATCCCCGGTAAGGACGTCGTCGTAGGGCGTCCCCTCGAGGTCCTCGATCCGCAGGAGGGCATCGGCTCCCTCGCCGGAGGCCCGATGCGTCGAAAGGCTCGCGTGGACGCCGCCGCGCGCGAAGACGTATACGACCTCGTCGCGGCCGCCGCCGCCGTCCAGGACGTCGGCGCCCCCCTCGCCGACAAGGAGATCGTCCCCGCCGCCGCCGGAAACCGTGTCGTTGTCCCCGCCCGCCGAGAGGCGATCGATCCCTCCGCCGCCGGAGATCGTGTCCGCGTCCGCACCACCGACGACACGATCCCTGCCGGGCCCGGCCCGGATCGAATCGGCGCCGGCGCCGCTGCAGACGCGGTCGTTGCCATCGGCGCCGATCACCACGTCGTCGCCGCCGAGGGCGAGGATCACGTCGTTGCCGGCGGTGCCACGGATCACCTCGTCGTCATCGGTCCCGACGATCGTGCCCTCGCGTCCGACGCACAGGCGTCCCGCACGGGCGACCCCACCCATCGCGGTCGCCAGGAGCAAGGCGGAACCGACGAGCGCGATGGCGTAACGAGGCATCGGGCAAGCCTATCCTTCGACTCGGTGGGAGCGCTTCACGCCGCGGACGCGTCGCGCCTCGAACACCTCGACCGGCGTCGACAGCCCTTTGAGCTGCACCGCCCCGATGCTCGCGAAGGCGATATCGGGCGCCGAGATCGACTCCCGGACGTGCGGGCTCACCAGGACCTGACCGCCCGCGGCGCGGTCCGAGATCCGGGACGCGAGATTCACGGTCCGGCCGTAGAAGTCGCCGCCCTGTTGGATCACCGGCCCCGCCGCCACGCCGACGTGCGCGGGCGGTAGGCCGGCCGCCGAGATCGCCTCAACCATGTCTAGCGCCGACAGCACGGCGCCGCCCGGGTCGCGGAAGCGGAACATGACGCCGTCCCCCACCCACTTCACGGACTCGCCGCGATGCTCGCGGGACCGCCGCTGGACGATGTCGGCCAGCGAGCCGGCGAGCGCCGCCGCCTGCTCGTCGCCGCGCTCCTCGGTGAGCTGCGTGTAGCCCGTGAGGTCCAGGAAGGCGAACGCCGTCGGCGGGCCGGGCGCGAGCTCGACGCCGGCGTCCTCCAGCGCCTGCTCGATGTGCTCGATCTGGTGCTCGGTCCAGCTGATCTCCTGCTGGCGCCGGTACGCGGACACGACGGCCCCGTCGAGCAGGCCGAGCATCGGCTCGGTCGTCTTCCCGGCGAGGCTCATCGCCTCGCTCTCGCTCACGCCCGAACGCAGGAGCGGCATCTCTACCCCCGAGTGGTAGATCTCGGTCTGGACGGCGGCCACCCGGCGCAGCGCCTCCGCGTGGACGGCGCCGAGGCGCGTGGCCGCGCGCAGGTCGACGATCCCCAGTGACATAGCCTGGCCGATCAGATGGGCGATCGGCCGTTCGGTCTCGAGGACGACGTCGCCGGCCTCCAGGCTCGAGAAGCCGAACGCCTCGAGGATGGTCTGCAGCGAGGCGAGGGGGATCCCGATCTCCTCCGCCAGGTCACCGTGCGTCTGGTGATCGCCACCCCCCTCGCGCTCGAACGGCCAGGTGTCGACGAACGCGAACGACAGCAGTCCCTTGCGGATCGCGTCGGCCATGCCAGCCATCGGCAGGCCGCCCTCCTCGCAGGCGCGAGCCACGCGCACCTTCAGGATGTCGGCGGTTCGGAACGGCGGGTCCTCGTCGCGGGGCACGACGACGCCGTGGTCGATCAGCCGCTCGACCTCGGCCTCGGTCACGCCGGCCCGGACGGCCAGCTGAGCCTTCGTGAGCTCGTCGGATCGGTTCGGCGATGCGGTCGCCACGTCGCGCATCGTACGCGGCGGGTCGACCGTGATGCCTCGGCCGCGGCGGGTCGACCATGATGCCTCGACCACGGTCGTCGTCCGGAGCGTGTCAGCCCAGGCGCTTGAGCAACGCCTCGCCGAGCGGCCCGACCCACGCGGCGATCCGCGCGATCGGCGCGAACGACGGCGTGCCGGGACCGATATCGACGCCCGAGCCCCGCAGGAATTCGGTCGTCCGCCACAGCCGCGAGGCCATGACGTCGCGGTCGGGGTCGGTCCGGCACAGCTCGTCAACCATGTCGTCGAGCGACCACCCGGCCCTCGAACGCACGTTGTCGGAGACGTCGAGCTCGGATATCACCGCTCGGAGGTCGCCGACCGCCTCCAGCGCCTGCGTGACGCCGGTTCGAACGTTTCCGGTCCCGCGGATCGAGTTCGTGATCTGCATCATCGCGCTCACCCCAATCACGACTCCTTCGGTGACACGATGTGACGAACCCGAGCCGCCCTCATGCGCGTGGGTCACGTGCGGCGAGTGCCGTGCGTCACCCGATGGCGTGTTCCGCAGCTCCCCGGGTACACAGGGATCGATGGATCCGTCCCTGACCCTCCCGCCGACCCGGTTCGAGCGAGCTGCCGCCGCCCTGCGCCGCGTGCTGTGGATCGCGGCGAGCGTGTTGCGTGGACTGACGATCCTCGCAGTCGTGGCCGCTGGCGCGGTCGCGCTGGCCTGGCTCGCCTCCCTCGCGGGCCTGCCGCCGGCGAACGCGAGCGAGTGGGTCGCTCGGGGCGTCGTGCTGGTGGCGCTGCTGGCGCCGCCCGCGGTCCTCCTACTGTTCGTCGCGGGGCTCCGCGACCTCCAACACCTTCCCGAACGGACCCGGGCGCTCCCGTCAGATGTCACGAACCGGGCGCGGGACCTGCGCGAACACGCCCGCCGCATCTCGCAGCCGCGGGGCATCCTGGGCGCGATCGTCGCGCTGTTCCGCCTGGGTCGCGAGGTGCTGGCGTCTCGGGACGCGCTGTCGCCCTTCGGCGTCGTCGCGATCGTGCTCCGGCCGGCCATGCTGCTCGCGGCCCTGTTCGCGGCGCTCGCGGCCGTGCTGGAGATCCCGGCCGCGCTCGTGTTCCTGCTGATCCTTGCGGTGACCTAATCGGCGGCGCTAGGCCGCCAGCAGGCGATCGAAGAACGTCCGGTAACGCTGGAGCGCAACGCGAAGGTCCTCGGTTTGGATGTCGTCGCCGCGCTGCCACTGATCCTCGAGCGCGCTCCGCTCGGAGCCGAACGTCGTCTGGAGGTCCTGGACGACCTCGATGACCAGCTTGTCGGCCTGCTCGACGGAGCTCCGGGGGTCGTCGACGAAGCGGGACTGGATTTCTTCCCAACGCTCGCGGTATCCTGAGGTTCGGTCGGCGGGCAGCAGCGAATCGCGCGGCGTGCCTTCTGCCCGCTCCCTCTGCTCGCTCATCGACTCCGGCGCAGACGGATGCGGGGTCGCCGCTACGTCCTCGGGTCGCATCTGTTCGCTCGGCGTCGTCATGTCGTCGTCCATCTGCTCACGCTCGGTACTCATCGGTCCTCCTCGTCGATCGGCGGAGACTGAAGAGATACCCCGCACGAGCGTTCCCAACCGCCGCGCGAGGTGCGCCGGGGCCCGGTAGGCTGCGAACATGCCGACCGCCGTATGGACGGGCACCCTCAGCTTCGGCCTCGTAGCCGTGCCGGTCCGGCTGTTCCCGGCGACCGAATCCAAGGACGTGCGGTTCCACCTGTACGACCGTTCGGGCCGCCGCGTTCGGTACGAGCGCGTCGTCGAGGGTTTGGAACCGGCCGAGCCCCCGGAGCAGGCGCCGGTCGCGGAGGCTCCGGTCGAAGCCGAGGAGGCCGAGGCCTCGCCCGCGGCACCCGAACGGACGGTCTTCGAAACACCGAGCGCCGAACCCACGACGCGGGTATCCGAGCCGCTCGCGTGGGACGACGTCGTGCGCGGGCGCGAGAACGAGTTCGGCGAGGTCGTGATGCTCTCGCGGGAGGAGCTCGAGCAGGCCCGACCGCAGAGAAGCCGAACGATCGACATCGAGGACTTCGTCGAGCTGTCCGACATCGATCCCGTGTCCTTCGAGAAGACCTACTACGCGGTGCCGCAGTCGCTCGAGGCCGCCAAGCCGTACGTCCTGCTGCATCGCGCGATGCGCGAGGCCGATCGCGCCGGCATCGGACGATTCGTCCTTCGCACCAAGCCGCACCTGGTCGCGGTCCGGCCGATGCAGGACGTGCTGGCCGTCGAGACGCTGTTCTTCGGCGACGAGGTGCGCGATCCGTCGGCGTTCGTGCCGGGCCTGGACGGCGTCGAGGTCGACCAGCGCGAGCTCGACCTCGCGATCCGCCTCATCGACACGCTGAAGACCGAGTGGGACCCGTCCGCCTACGCCGACACCTACCGCGAGGAGCTGCTGCGGATCCTCTCGGAGAAGTCGCCGACCGCGGCGGCCGCCGAGGCGGCGTCGTCGCCGGCCGCGGGCGGCCCGTCGGCCGTCGAGGAGCTCATGACCGCCCTGCGCGAGAGCGTCCAAGCCGCGAAGGCGAAGGCGGACGAACGGAGCTCGCGTTCGAAGCGGGCGGGCTAGAGAGCGCGTTCAGGCCTCCGACTCCGCCCATCCGGGCGGCGCGGCCTTGCGGGCCCGCCACGCCCTGATGATGTACAGGACGGGGACGAGGCCGTAGATCCACAGACTGACCCTCGGCGCCCCGCCGGCCAACAGGATCGCGACCAGGTAGATCGCCGCGGGCACCACCACGAAGATCACCCCGAGCAGCCTCGCTCGCCGGTCGATCGACTCGTAGAGCAGGTGCGGACGCCCGGTCCCGTACCAGAACATCCAGGCCCTGGTCAGGGCGATGGCGACGAGCATGAAGCCGTACAGCTGCAGCGCCACCTCCGCCCGCTCGTACCGGGCCAGCAGCGACGCGCCGAACGGGAGCAGGCACAGCGGCAGCATGTACAGGATGTTGAGCCAGACGAGGGGGCGGTCGGTCCGGCGGACGTGCGCGAACAGGTCGCGATGACCCACCCAGGCGATCGCGACAACGACGAAGCTGATGAGGAACGCGACGAACGACGGCCGGATCTCCTCGAGCGCCTCGCGCAGGCCCTTCTCGCTCGCAAGCTCCGGCACGTGGATCTCGAGCACCAGCAGCGTGATGACGATGGCGAACACCCCATCCGAAAGTGCCATGACCCGGGCCGGGTCGTGCGCACGCTCGTAGGACTGCCGTTCGCGTTCGCGATCCATCGCTTCCCCTTCGATCGCCGTTCGCGCCGAGGATAGACCCGGCCCATCGCCGGACCGCGGCACCGCCCCCGGATCCTTCCGGCTACCATGCGCGGACCTCGGGGGAAGGGAACGCTCACATGACCGCCCGTGCCATCGACGAACAGCGACGCGCCGCCGGCATCGTGTTGCTCACGCTCGCCTCGGCGCAGTTCCTGATGACGCTCGACACCTCGGTCATGAACGTCTCGATCGCGCAGGTGGCCGAGGACATCGGGACGACGATCACCGGCATCCAGACGGCGATCACGCTCTACACACTGGTCATGGCCACCCTCATGATCACGGGAGGGAAGATCGGGACCCTGATCGGCCGGCGCAGGGCGTTCGCGATCGGGTGTGTGATCTACGGCGCGGGGTCGCTGACCACGTCCCTGGCTCCGAGCCTCGCAGTCCTGATCATCGGGTGGTCGTTCCTCGAGGGAATCGGCGCCGCCCTGATCATGCCGGCCATCGTGGCTCTGGTCGCGTCGAACTTCCCACCCGAGGGTCGCCCACGCGCCTACGGCCTGGTCGCGTCGGCGGGGGCGATCGCGGTGGCGGCCGGGCCGTTGATCGGCGGCGTGGTGACCACGACCTGGACGTGGCGATTCGTGTTCGCGGGCGAAGTGGTGATCGTGCTCGGCATCCTGGCGCTCACCCGCAAGATGCAGGACACGCCGCCCGAAGGCAGATTCCGTCTCGACCTCGTCGGCGTGGTCCTGTCGGCGACCGGCCTCGGGGTCGCCGTGTTCGGCGTCCTGCGTTCGGGCGTGTGGGGATGGGTACAGCCGAAACCTGGGGGGCCGTCGTGGCTCGGCGTCTCCCCGACGTTGTGGCTGATCGTCGTCGGCCTGGTCATCGTGCGCATCTTCTTCGCCTGGGAGGACCACGTCGCCGAGGCCGGACGCGATCCTCTGGTTCGCACCTCGATGCTGCGCAACGCGAGGCTGGCCGGCGGCCTCGCGATGTTCTTCTTCCAGTACCTGGTCCAGGCCGGGATGTTCTTCGTGATCCCGCTGTTCCTGTCGGTGGCGCTCGGACTCACTGCCGCCGCCACCGGGGCGCGCCTGCTGCCGCTGTCGATCACGCTCCTGCTCGCCGCGATCGGCATCCCGCAGTTCCGCCCCCGCGCCGCGCCCCGCGTCGTCGTTCGCTGGGGACTCGCCGGTCTCCTCGCCGGCATCGTGACGCTGATCGGCGCCCTCGAGCTCGGTGCCGGACCCGAGATCGTGACCGTTCCGCTGCTCCTGGCCGGGTTGGGCATCGGGGCACTGGCCTCCCAGCTGGGTGCCGTGACGGTCTCCTCGGTGCCGGATGAGCTGAGCGGCGAGGTGGGCGGCCTCCAGAACACCCTGACCAACCTCGGGGCGTCGCTCGGCACCGCGCTCACCGGATCGATCCTCATCGCGAGCCTGACCACGGCGTTCATCCAGGGGATCGAGGAGAACCCGGCGGTGCCCGCCGGGATCTCGACCCAGGCGGGGGCCGAGCTCGCCGCCGGGGTTCCGTTCATCTCGGACGCACAACTCGAGGATGCGCTCCACGATGCTGGCATCCAGGACCCCGAGGCGCAGGCGATCGTCGACGAGAACGAGACAGCTCGGATCCTGGCCCTTCGGGCGAGTCTGGCGGTGCTCGCGATCGCGGCCCTCATCGCGCTGTTCATGACGCGCATGATCCCCGTCGAGTCGGTGGGCAGTCCGACCGATCGATCGAAACACACCGGAAAGCCCGCACCTGCCTGAGCGAGCCTCTCCTGCGACCGATGAGTCGGGTCGCCATCGGCCGTCTCAATTCGCGGCGACGACGTCAGAATGGCGTGTGAGCGGAAGGAGGCCCGCATGAACCTGAACGGCATCCTGATCGGATCCGAGGAGCCCAAGCGGCTGGCCGAGTACTACACGAAGCTGTTCGGCGAGCCCGCCTGGGACGAGGGCGGCTACACCGGCTGGCTGATCGGCGCCGGCGGGGTCACGGTCGGCCCGCATTCGGAGGTCAAGGGGAAGAACGACGCGCCCGGCCGGATCATCTGGAACATCGAGAGCGCAGACGTCAAGGGCGACTTCGAGCGCCTGAAGGCCGCCGGCGCGACCGTGATCCGAGACCCGTACACGCCCAACGGCGCGCCCGAGGACCAGGGCGAGATGCTGGTTGCCACATTCGCCGACCCCGACGACAACTACTTCCAGCTCGTCAGCCCGATGTAGGGGTATCACGCGCCGTCCAAGACGGCGCGGACCTTCGGCAGCGAGAGGAAGCTCTCGCGGAGTTCCTCGTCGTCGATCGTCTCGGCGACCTCGGTGACGACCGCGACCGCCTCGGCCCTGAGTTCGGACGCGCCGGCGTCGTCGCCACGGGCGGCCACCAACCGGCCGAGCTCCGCGTCGATCTCCCAGAGCAACCGTCGGTAGCCCATGTCCGCGGCGCGCGATCTCGCCTCCTCCAGGGCCGGCTCGGCGTCCTGGGGACGGTCCGATGCGATCAAGGCCCGAGCCTTGAGGAGGAGCGCGGCCGGGAGGAACTGACGGAGCTCGTGACGATGCAGCCACGCGATCACGGCGTCCGCGATCGCGATGGCCGCGGCGTGATCTCCCCGTGCCGAAGCGAGGTTGCCCCGGAGGATGTCGACGTGCGCGCCGGCGGCCCCGCGAACCGGACCGGGCAGCCGCCCGAGGTCCGCCCGCTCGATCGCGCGCTCAGCCTGGTCGGGCTCGCCCGCCAGGAACAGGATCTCTGCCCTGGACACCATCACCATCGGCACGGCCAGCGGGGTCTGATCCCTCGCGATCTCCAGGCCCCGTTCGGCGAGCTCCGTCCCTCGCTCGACCTGCCCGAGCCTGGCGTACAGGGTGCCCAGGTCGCCGCGAGTGGCGGACTGCGGGATGAGGAACCCCGCTTCCTCCGAGTACCGGATGCACGCACGCATCCTCGTCATGGCGCGGCCCACGTTGCCCTGTTCCACGTCCACGAGGTAGGCGTTGAACAGGCTGTGGGCCTGGCCCCACGGGTTGCCGATCTCCTCCGAGATCGCGAAGGCCTCCTCGTAGAGGGCCAGCGCCTCCTCGGGCTCGCCTGCGAGCGCTCGCAGCGCGGCGGTGCCGATGAGGTTCTCGCACAGCATCGGCAGGTTGCCCATCTCCCGCCAGATCGGTCTGGCCTCGTCCAGGCTCACGCGGGCCGCGGCGACATCGCCGACGGAGGCGTACGGTCGCCACAGGTCGTTCAACGTGAAGGCGATCTGCTCCCGGGCACCCAGCTCGCGCGCGATCTCCAGGGAACGCTCGCCGGCCTCGACGGCCTCGTCGGCGTCCCCGCCGCCGAAGACGTTCAGGATCATGAGGTTCCACAGGGCCTTCGACTCCGCCGAGCGGTCGCCCAGCTCGCGCGCCAATGCGATCGTCCGCTCGGCCAGCTCCCGCCCCTTCGCCTGGTCGAACATCGGGGTCGGCGTCGCGCGGATCGTGGTGAGGGCCATCTCGGCGCCGAGCACCCCGCCGCGGTCGCCCGCGTCGCCCGCGACCGCCGCCATCTCCTCGTAGTTCGCCACCGCCTCGTCGTACCGAGCGGCGAGCTCGAGCACCCGGCCGCGGCTCGGATACAGGTGACCGATGGCCTCGGCCGTCGCCTGGCGCCGCTTCGCGGACTCGATCGCGGTCGCGTAGTGGGCGGCGGCCTCGGCGTTCGCGTACAGCCGGCCCGCGTTGTCACCGGCGAGCGCCGCGTAGCGGAGCGTCCGCTCGTCGTCGCCCGCCTCGCGGAAGTGGTGGGCAAGCACCGGCGCGAACTCGTCCAGCCGGTTGGCGTAGCGCTCCTCGAAGACCTCTCCCACGCGCTGGTGCAGCTCGCGCCGGCGGCGGATCAGGATCGTGCCGTAGGTCGCATCCTGCGTGAGGCTGTGGTGGAACGCGTACTCGCGATCGGGCGTGCGTGCCGTCTCGGAGATCAGGCCCATGCGCTCGAGCGTTCGCAGCGACGAGGTGAGGTCGGCCTCGCCCGCCACGGCGCGCAGGACGGGCTCGGAGAACGAGCGGCCGATCACCGAGGCGAGCTGCAGCGTGTGCTTGCAGTCCTCGTCCAGCGCGTCCAGCCGCGTGGTGAACAGCGCCTGCAGGGTGTTCGGGATCGCGATCTCGTCGTGGTCGAGCATGGCCACGGCGACCTCCTCGACGAACAACGGGTTGCCGTCGGTGCGCTCGAGGATCTGGGTTCGGACCTCGGGGGCGCCGCCGGGGATCAGCGCGTCGATCAGCCGGCCGCTGTCGTCGTCCGAGAGCGGAACCAGCGCGAGCTCGGTCGAGCGGTGCGGGTACTCCGTCTCGAGCCACTGCTTGAGCCGCCAGGACTGGGCCTGCCGGTCCGGGCGGTACGCGAACAGGAACAGGCACGCGAGCTCGTCCACGACCTTCGCCGTCTCGATCAGCACGTCCATCGAGGCCTCGTCGCACCAGTGCAGGTCCTCGAAGATCAGCAGCCGCGGCTCGTCGGCCCCGAACGCCCGCGTCGCGCCCGGCACCAGCTCCATGATCGCGTCTCGGAACGCCTGCCCCTCCAACGGCTCCTCCCCCGGCTCCGGGACGCCGAACAGCGATCGCCACACGCGCATGTGCGGCTCGAGCCACTTCTCCTGCGACCCGGGCTCCATCGTCGCGGCGAGCTTGCGGCGGACCTCCTCGGGCGGGTCGGTGTCCTCGATCCCGGCGAGCCGCGCCAGGACCCGTCGGTACTGCGCGTACGGGCGGGTCGCGTCATACGAGACGCACTGCCACGACTCCCAAAGACGGTGGATCTCGCCGCCGGCGCGCGAGGGGTCATCGGGGCGCCGGCGCGCCCACTCGGCCGAGGTCTCCTTGACCAGCCGAGACTTGCCCAGGCCGGCCTCGCCGATCAGCGAGACGATCCGTCCCCGGCCCGACTGCACCTCCTCGATCGCGTCGCGGAGCTGCTCCATCTCTCGTTCGCGCCCGACCAGCGGCGAGCCGCGCAGGCTCCGCGACTCCGCCACGCCGGCCTTCCGGCCCAGGACCCTGAACGCCTCGACGGGCTCGGCCTTGCCCTTGACCTCGATCCCCCCGCGCGCCTCGAGGTCGAAGTAGGGCTCGACCAGCCGGTGCGTCTCCGCCGTGATCTGCACGGTGCCGGGCTCGGCCGTCTGCTCCATGCGGGCGGCCACGTTCACGGCGTCGCCCATCGCCGTGTACTCGAGCCGCAGGTCCGAACCCACCTGTCCGACCATCACCGGGCCGGTATTGATGCCGACACGGACGTCGAGGTCCAGGCCGCGCTCGGCCCTGACCTGCCGCTTGTAGCCCGCGATCCCGGCCACGATGTCCAGGCCGGCCTGGACCGCGCGCTGCGGGTCGTCCTCGTGCGCGATCGGCGCGCCGAAGAACGCGAAGATCGCGTCGCCCATGAGGCGCGCCAGCGTCCCCTCGTACCGGTAGACGGGCGCGATCAGGCGTTCGAACGCGCCGTTCATGATCTCGGCCCAGTCCTCGGGGTCCATCGTCTCGGCCATCGCGGTCGATCCCTTGACGTCGCAGAACAGCATCGTGACGACCCGGCGCTCCCCCTCCATGGCCCGGCCGGCGCGCGCGGCCTCCAGCTTCGCGAGCAGCTTCCGGGGCAGGAACGGATCGAGCGAGGCGTCGGTGCCCGCCGGGTCCAGGCGCGTCCCGCAGGCGTTGCAGAAGCGCGCCCCGTCGGGGTTGTCGGTCCCGCAGTTCGGGCAGGTCACGTCCGAACGATAGACGCTGGGCCTGCGGACGCTCGCGCCGGGTGCCGAACGCCCTCGGCTATCGTTCGGCCGTGTCGGATCGGATCGATCTGCTGGTGCTCGGGGACGTCAACCCGGACCTAATCCTGACGGGAGACGTCGAGCCCGCGTTCGGCCAGGTCGAGCGGATCGTCGAGGACGCCCGGCTCACCGTCGGCGGCTCGGGCGCGATCGTCGCGTGCGGCGCCGCCCGGCTCGGCCTACGAACCGCGATCTGCGGCGTGGTCGGCGACGACGTGTTCGGCCGGTTCATGCGGGACGAGCTCGAGCGCCGAGACGTGGACGTGGGCGGGCTCGTCGTCGAACCCGACCGGCCGACGGGTCTGACGGTCGTCCTTGCGAGGCCGGGCGATCGCGCGATCCTCACGCACACGGGCACGATCGCGGGGCTGCGTTCCGAACGCGTCGGTCCGGGCACGCTCGACGCGGCCCGGCACGTCCACGTCGCCTCCTACTTCCTGCAGGACGCGCTGGGCCCCGAGCTCCCCGGCCTCTTCGAGCGCGTTCGAGCGAACGGATCGACCACCTCCGTCGATCCGAACTGGGACCCGACCGAACGCTGGGACGGCGGCCTGCGCGAGCTCCTGTCCTTCACCGACGTGTTCCTGCCCAACGCCGAGGAGGCGACGCACATCGCCGACGCGGGGGACCCGGAGGCGGCCGCGCGCGAGCTCGCGGGCCGTGCGGGCGCCGTCGTCGTCAAGGCGGGAGGCGGCGGCGCCGTCGCGGCGGTCGGCGACCTGCTCGTCCGCGCGGCGGCCGCGCCCACCGATGCGATCGATACGACCGGCGCCGGCGACGCCTTCGACGCCGGGTTCCTGGCGTCCCGGCTCGCGGGCGACCCCCTCGAGCGGTCTCTGGCGGTCGCGAACGCGTGCGGCGCGCTCTCGACGCGGGCCCTCGGGGGTGTCGACGCGCAGCCGACGATGGACGAGGTCCTCGAAACGCTCGGGTTCGATCGATGATCGCGGACCGCGACGACGCTAGCCCGTGCACGCCAGACGGGCATCGCCCCAGTCGGCGTGATCGAAGGCGTTCCCATCGCCTCCTGGGCTCACACGGAGCACCATCGCATCCACCCCCGTGACGTCGGCAGCGATCGGAGCGGCGGCTTGTGGACCTCGCACCAGGCCGCTGCTCGCCAGCCGTTGGCCGCCGCCCCACACCTCGAACACCACCGATCCCCGGTCCCCGACCTCCTCGTCCAGACCGACGTCCGCCAGGAACAGGGAACACCGGCCGTCGATGTTCACGACGATGCGCGAGGGCGCGTGCGCGCCGATCCCGTGCTCGAACACCGCGGTCCCCACCGTTATCGGGCCACCGTCGTCGGGGGCGCGTTCCCCGTTGCTCCGGTCGACCTCGGGCGGTCCCCACCCGTTCGATGTCGAGCTCCACTCGAAATCGCCGGCGTAGGTGACGGGGCCCGCGATCGAAGGCGTCGGAGACGGCGGCGGGGCGGCGACCTCGAACGCGCCGAGGTCGATCCCCCCGGCCTGCGCCCGCGGATCCCCGGCCAGATCGGTCGCGCCGGACACGGCGAGGAAGGCTCCCGCATCCACCGCCGGCGAGCCCTGTTTGATGCGGAAGTCCTCCGCCTCCGGGTCCACGAACGCCGGATCGGCGAACGCCGAGTCCCCGTCGTTCCCCGATCGCGCGCGCCATCGCGCGAAGTCCCCGTAGTCGACGCCCTTCCACTGCCATGTGCCGTCCGAGCCACCATCCACGGAGTAGTACAGGTTGTGGTCGAGCTGGTTGCCGACATTCTCGGTGTAGGCGTTCTCCACGAACGCGTGCCGGGGTCCGGCGACGATCACGTTGTTCGCGATCACGTTGTCCCGCGTGTCGAACTGCACGAGCAGCTCGACGCCGTCGGTGTTCACGACCGTGTTGTTCACGATGACGCAGTCCTCGGTGCTTCCCCTGCGCCGGTCGTAACCGCCGATCGCGATCCCGATCGCCGTCGAGTCATACACCACGTTGTTGCGGACCGTGATGTTCCTGGTCGATCGCCCGGCGTGCTCGCTGGCCAGCTCGATGCCGATGTTCACGTCGTGGACAGTGTTGCCCTCGATCAGGACGTCGCGGCCGCCGTCGATGTAGATGCCGTCGGCGCTTCGGTCCCGGCCGTACGCGGGGTTGCCGTAGCTGTCGACGTTCCATACGGCGTTGCCTCGGACGACACCGTCACGAGCCTGGTCGACCGTCGGATCGGACGCTGTGCCCTCGAACCCGATCACGTCGATCCCGATGTTGTTGGTGTCGTGCACGCGGTTGCCCTCGATGAGGAAGTCCGTGACGTTCCCGTTGACGACCAGCGCCTCGGACGAACCCAGGCTGAGGCGCGCAAGGTCGTTGTCGACGATTCGGACGTCCTGGATGGGATGGCCTGGGTCCGTCCCGAACACGGCGATCCCGTGGGCGTCCCCGCCGTTGCGCCCCTCGAACGTCGTCCCCATGTCGTGCACGAGGTTGCCCGCGATCCGGATGTGATCGGATGCGCCGGTCACCAGGATCCCGATGGGCACGTGTCCCGTGATGTCGGTGCGGTAGCCGGTGATCTCGAACCCACGAATCTCGATGTAGCTCTGGGAGTCGACGGTGATCATGGCGCTCTGGTCGGCCGGCACCTCGAGCGACGTGCCGTCGAGCAAGACCCGCTCACCGGGGGCCGCGGCGAACGTGATGGGGCGTCCCGGCTCGCCCGAGGCTCGGACCTCGACCCGCTGGTCGTAGACGCCGCCCCGCACGTACACGATCGAGCCCGGAGCGACCGTGTCGGCGGCGTGTTGGATCGTGGCCCACGGATCGTCGCCGGTGCCGGGCCCCGAGTCGCTGCCTCCCCTCGCGACCCAGTAGGTGGCCCTCTCCGTCGAGGATGAGCCCCCTCCGCGGGTCGCGATCGCCCACGCCGCGATCGCCAAGAGCACGACACAAGCCGTCGAGAGCATCGCGATGATCCGTCGCTCGGCGGTCATGTGGTCTCGATCGCCAGGCCGGTCGACGGGTCGAACAACCGGACGGCGTTCGGCGCGACGCCGACCCGCAACCGCGAGCCGGTCGACGGTCGATCCTCGGGCGGCAGCCGGATCGTCACGGTGGACGCCGACCCGTCGACATCGGCGAGCAGCGCGCCGTCCGAGTCCGGGGTTCGGACGTTCCCGTCGAGCCCGTCGATCAACCCGTGCACCAGCACCTCGTCGCCGAGCGGCTCGACCATGTCGACCCCGACCTCGAACGTCACCCCCGCGTGGTCGCTCCCCACCGGGCGCAGGCCCTCCGGGCGGATGCCGACCAGGACCGGCCCGTCCGGCGCCCGAACGCGATCGAGCTCGACGTCGCCCACCACGACGCGGCCGCCCGACGCCGTTCCCTCCAGCAGGTTCATCGGCGGCGAGCCGATGAAGCCGGCCACGAACACGTTGGCCGGGTGGTCGTACACCGACTGCGGCGGGCCGACCTGCTGCAGCACGCCGTCGGACAGCACCGCGATCCGCTCCCCCAGCGTGATCGCCTCCACCTGATCGTGCGTCACGTAGATGGTGGTGACGCCCACGCGCTGGTGCAACCGCTTCAGTTCGGCCCGCATCTGCACGCGGAGCTTCGCGTCCAGATTGGACAGCGGCTCGTCGAGCAGGAAGACCTCCGGTTCGCGAACGAGCGCCCGGCCCATCGCGACCCGCTGCCGCTGGCCGCCCGAGAGCTGCCCCGGCCGCCGTCGGAGCAGATCCTCGAGGCCGAGCATCCGGCTGATCTCGTCGACCATGCGGCGGACGTCGTCGGGCTTGGTCTTCCGCTGCCGGAGCCCGAACGCGAGATTCTTCTCGACCGTCATGTGCGGGTACAGCGCGTAGTTCTGGAAGACCATCGCGATGTCGCGGTCCTTCGGCGGGACGTCGTTCACGATCCGGCCGCCGATCGAGATCGTGCCCTCGCTGATCCGCTCCAGGCCCGCCACCATGCGGAGCGCGGTCGACTTGCCGCAGCCGGACGGGCCCACGAGGATCAGGAACTGTCCGTCGGCGACGTCCAGGCTGAGTTCGCGCAGGGCCACCACCCGTCCCGGATACACCTTGGTGACCGCGTCGAACGCCACGCCGGCCATCGCGTCAGCCCTTCAGGCCCTGCGTTGCGATGCCGCGGACGAAGTACCGCTGGGCGATGAGGAACAGCACGATCAACGGAATCATCGACATGATGTTGGCCGCGGCGACGTAGTGCCACTGCGTCTGGTGCGCGCCCTGGAAGGTCGCGAGCCCCAGCTGCAGCGTGAACGCGCCCTGGTTGGTCAGGATCGTGACGAGCGGCCACAGGAAGTCGTTCCACGTCCACAGGAACTGGATCACCGCCAGCGTCGCGAGCGCGGGCAGCGAGAGCGGCACGACGATCCGGAGCAGGATCGACAGCCGTGAGGCGCCGTCGATGCGCGCCGCCTCCTCCAGGTCGATCGGGAGCGTTCGGAAGAACTGCGTAAGCATGAAGATCCCGAAAACGTTTGCCAGGTTCGGCACGACGAGCGCCCCGAGATGGTCGAGGAGCCCGAGCTGCTTGACGATGAGGAACGTCGGGATCAGCACCACCTGCAGCGGCACCATCAGGGTGGCCAGCAGGACGAAGTAGATGAACCCGCGGCCGAGGAACCTGACCCGGGCGAACCCGTAGGCCGCGAGGGTGCACAGGACCAGGTTGCTCGCCACCACCAGGACCGTCACGACCGTCGTGTTCCAGAACCACGTCCCGAACGCCGAGTCCCGGATCACGTCCAGATAGTTCACCAACTGTGGCGTCCCCGGCCACAGGATCGGCGGGAAGTGCAGGGTCTGCGCCTTGGTCTCGAGCGAGGTCACGACCATCCAGACCAGCGGCAGCAGCATGACGAAGGCGAGCGGCGCCAGGAACAGGTGCCATGGGTCGAACGGCAGCAAGCGCCGGCGGGGGCGCTCGACCATCCCGGTCTCGCCCTCCAGGCGCGCGAGGTCGACCACTTCGTCGACGGTCGGCGCGGGCGCGGTGATCGAGCTCATGACGAGTAGTGCACGACGCGTCGGGCCAGCCAGAACTGCGCCAGGGTCAGGATCAGGATCACGAGAAACAGCACGTACGCGATCGCGGCCGCGTAGCCGGCCAGCGAGAGGCTCCCGAGCCCCTGCTCGAACGCGAGCCGGTAGACGTAGAAGACGACGACCGAGGTTCGGCCGAGGGGTCCGCCGTGGGTCACGAAGAACACCTCGTCGAACAGCTGCAGCGCGCTGATCGTCGACCAGACGACCAGCAGCAGCGTGGCCGGTCCGAGCATCGGCCATGTGACCCGCCAGAACGCGGTCCAGCGGCTGGCGCCGTCGATCGCCGCCGCCTCGACGAGCTCGTTCGGGACGCCCTGCAGCGCGGCCAGGTAGATGATCGTGTCGAACCCGAGCCATCCCCAGACGGTCATCATGACCAGCGCGAGCATCGCCTGGTTCGGATCCTCGAAGAAGCCGAACGGCCCCAGGCCGATCTTGCCGAGCAGCCAGTTGGCCAGCCCGAAGTTCTTGTCGAACAGCCACAGGAACATGATCCCGGTCGCGATCGTCGAGGTGACGACCGGGATGAACACGGCCAGCCGGTAGAAGCGGATCAGCGCGATCTTGCGGTTCAGCGCATGGGCGACGAAGAGCGCCAGCAGGATCGAGATCGGGACGAACAGCATCGTGTAGTAGATCGTGTTGACTGCCGCCTGCCGCGCCTTGGGGTCGCTCGCGATCCGGGCGTAGTTCTCGAAGCCGACCCACTCGCGCTCGGGCGAGATCAGGCCGGCCTTCTGGAACGACAGGATCAGCCCCCACACGATCGGGACGATCCCGAAGATCACGATCAGGATGACCGAGGGCATGATGAAGGCCCACCCGGCGGTGTGGTCCGAGACCAGGAACCGCCGGAACCGCGTGACCGTCGTCCCTGCGTCCTGCGCCACGGCCGACATCGATGGGGCTCCGGCGCCCAGCCTATCCGCCGAGCGCCAGCGCGTCGTTCGCGTCGGAGGCGGCCTGGTCGAGCGCGGCCTGCGGCTCGCTCTGACCCAGCATCGCCGAGACGATCGCCAGGCCCATCGCCTCGGAGACCTGCGGGTAGGTCGCCAGGACCGGCCTGGCCTGCTTCACGTTCGACAGGTTCTCGGCGAAGACGTCCACGCCGGGGAAGGCGTCGCCGAAGTCGTTCAGGAACGACTCGTCCTGGGCGACCGACAGGCGGATCGGCAGGTGGCCCGTCGCCAGGTCCTCCTTCCGGACCTGCTCGGGAGCCGTCAGCCACTGCAGGAACTTCAGGGCGGCGGCGGCCCTGCCGTTGCCGTTGTCGAACACGCACCACATGTCGGGCCCGGCGATCGTCTGGTGGTCGCCGTCGAACCCCGGCAGGATCGAGACACCGTAGTCGACGTCGGGGAAGCTCGACAGGTCCCACGGGCCGGTCACGAGCATCGCGATCTTGCCGCTGTTGAAGATGTCCGTGTAGTTGGAGTTCTGGATGTCCAGGTAGACCGACTTGTCGTCGACCGCCATCCCCGTCAGGACCTCCAGGGCCTGCACGCCTTCGGGCGAATTGAACGCGGCCTGCGTCTCGTCGTCGTTCAGGATCGAGCCGCCGTTCTGCCACAGCAGCGGGTCGTAGTGCCAGACCGTGTCCTCGGAGGCGTCCATCGGGTAGGAGAAGCCGAACTGCTTGGTGGCCGGATCGGTCAGCGCCTTGGCGGCGGCGCGGAAGTCGTCCCAGGTCCACTGGTCGTTCGGGTAGTCCATCCCGGCCTGGTCGAACAGCGTCTTGTTGTAGACGACCGCCAGGTTGTCGATCAGTGCCGGGACGCCCAGGACCTTTCCCTCGAAGGTCGACGCCGTCCGCGCGCCCTCGATGAAGTCGTCCCAGTCCACGTCCGGCCGCTGGACCCAGTCCGTGAGATCGACGAGCCCCGGCGCCTCCGCGAGCTGCGGGAGCGAGGAGCCATACTGGTAGGTGATGTCGGGCGGCTCGCCGCCCTGCAGTGCGACCGTCAGCTTCTGCAGCGCCTTGTCGTTGTTCACGAACAGCGGCTCGACCTGGATGTCGGGGTTGTCGGCGTTCCACTCGTCGAGCAGCGCGTTCATCGAGTCGGCCTCGACGTCGGTGTACCCGTGCCAGAACGTGAGGGTGACCGGACCCGATGCCGTCTCGTCGGTCGGCGGGCTCTCGTCGCCCCCGCCCGTGCACGCCGGCACGAGCAGTCCGAACACGGCCAGGACGATCAGCAGACGTGTCTTCACGTCGAACACCTCCAGGTGTGGGGATGGGAACGCGTCACGACGGCAGCACCACCGAGCGCGTCAGATGAACGGGATGATCGGGATCGAGCCCCTTGGCCTCGGCGAGATCGATCGCGGTTCGGTGGACCAGCACCAGCTCGGCCATGGGATCCAGCGACGCCACGCGGACCGTCGCGCCGGTCGCCGCCACGTCACCCGCGACGGCGGCGTCCGTCGTGCCGAGGATCCACACGAGCGTCCGCTCGGTGGCCAGGCTGATCGGGCCGTGTCGGTATTCCATGGCGGGGTACGCCTCGCTGTACGTCTGCGTGGCCTCCCGGAGCTTGAGGGCCGCCTCCTCCGAGATCCCCACGGTCCAGCCGTGTCCGAGGAAGACGGCGTGATCGAACGCGGGAGCGTCCCAGGGTTCGGCGAGGGCGCGCTCGGCGTCGGCGACGGCGTCGGCGAGGTCCTCGCCGAGGTGGGCTCGGAACAGGGCCAGCGCCGACGTCGCGAACCGCGTCTGCACGACCGAGCGCTCGTCTGCGAAGTCCAGCTCGATCGTCGCCTCCGCCAAGGAGGCCGCCGGCGTGCGCCCGTCCGTGGTGACGACCGTCCGATACGAAGCGTCGAGCCGTTCGAGCAGCTGGATGACCTCGGTGGTGGTGCCACTGCGGCTGATGACGACCACGCGGTCGTACCTTCGAGCGCCCGGGAACTCCGAGGCCGGGAACGCGTCGGTCTCCCCATGGCCCATGTCCTCGCGAAGGGCCGCGAAGGCCCGGGCCACGTAGAGCGAGGTCCCGCATCCGGCGACCGCCACCCGCATCCCCGGCTCGCCAAGCTCGTCCGAGAGGACCGACGCAGCCGAGGCGGCCCGCCGCCAGCAGGCTGGCTGGCTCGAGACCTCGTGCGCGATCGCGCTCATTTCGGCGAATCTAGGTCAGATACGCTCACTCGGTCAAGGCAGTCTCGGCCAAGACCGCGCACGGAGGCGCTATGCTCCGACGGCCATGCGTCAGACCGAACGGCTCTCGGCGATCCTCGAGTCCCTGGCGGGCGATGGCGCCGTGGACGTCGTCGAGCTCGCCACGAACCTCGGGGTCTCGGGCGCGACGGTTCGGCGTGACCTCCAGCTGCTGGAGCGCCAGCGCCTGCTCACCCGAACGCACGGCGGGGCCGTCGGCCTCGACGTCTCCTACGAGCTGCCCCTGCGCTACAAGGGCGCCCGCCACCAGAAGGAGAAGGTTCGGATCGCGGCCGAGGCCGCGACGCGCGTGTCCGACGGCGCCGTCGTGGGGCTCACCGGCGGGACGACCACCACCGAGGTGGCCCGCGCGATCCTGGACCGCCACGGGATCACGGTGGTGACGAACGCGCTCAACATCGCCGGCGAACTGGCGATCCGCGCCGACCTCAAGCTCGTCGTGACGGGAGGCACCGCCCGGCCGGAGTCCTACGAGCTCGTGGGCCCGGTGGCCGAACAGGCGCTCGAGCGTCTCAACCTGGACGTGGCGTTCGTCGGCGTGGACGGCATCACGGTCGAGGCGGGCCTCACGACGCACCACGAGGTCGAGGCGCATACCAACCGCGCGCTGATCGATCGCGCGCGCCACGTCGTCGTCGTGACCGACAGCTCCAAGCTCGGGCGGGTGGCGTTCGCGCAGATCGCGCCGCTCGACGTGGTCGACGAGCTCGTCACCGACGACGGGGCCGGCAAGGACACGATCGCCGAACTCACCGATGCAGGGGTCGACGTCACGCTCGCGTGAGGTCGGCCGCGCCTACCCGCGCCGGATCGGCTCGGGGATGAGGTCGCCGTGCGCTTGGATCAGGTCGTCGACCATGTCGACGATCTCGGTGGTTCGGAGCGTGGCCCCGGTGTTCGGGTCCATCAGCGCGGCCTGACGCGCGAGCTCCCGCGACCCCTCCAGGACGGCTCGGACGGTCAGCTCGGCCACGTTGACGAAGGTCCGGTTCAGCCCCAGACACTGCGGCGGCAGCGTTCCGAACCTCGTCGGCGCCACGCCCTTCGAACCCGCGACCGTAGCCACCTCCACGCACGCCTCCTCGGGCAGCCCGTCGATCAGGCCCTCGTTGCGCACGTTCCCGTACAGCTCGGTCTCGGCGCCGGTCTCCAGCGCGCGGATGAACTGGCTCGCAAGCTCGTCGTTGGCCTCCACCGGCAGGGTCTCGCCGGCGTCGAGCGCGCGCTTGACCTCCTCCCACTCGGCCAGGTTGTCCTCGGAGCGCCGCAGGTACTCGTCGACCTCGATCCGGAAGCGGGCGACCTGGTCGTCGAGGTGGAGGAACCACGGCACGTACTCCGCGCTGTGCTCGGAGGACTCGGTCGGGAAGTAGCCGAGCCGCTTGAACAGCTCGACGCGCACGCGACGGCCGAGACCCTCGGGATCGGCGTCGACGATCTCCCGCAGCCTCGGGTACAGGTCCTCGCCGGTCTCCCGGTCCCGGAACACGTACACGAAGCACTGGTGGTTGAGGCCGGCCGTACGGAACTCGACGCGCTCGAGCGGGACCCCGACCGTTCGGGCGAGGAACCCGTGGGTGTCGCGGACGCTGTGGCATACGCCGATCACCCGGTCGGCCGGGAGCTCCGAACCCGACCAGATGCCCCACGGGACCATCGCCATCGGGTTCGTGTACGTGAGCAGGAGGCCGTTCGGGCACCGCTCGACCATCTCGTCGGCCATCTCGATCATCACCGGGATCGTGCGAAGGCCGCGCATGATCCCGCCGATGCCGATCGTGTCGCCGATCGTCTGCCGAAGCCCGTGCTTCTTCGGGACCTCGAAGTCGGTCAGCGTGGCGCGGTAACCGCCGACCTGGATCTCGTTGATCAGGTAGTCGGCGCCGTCGAACGCCGAGGCGCGCTCGGCGTGGGCGGACACGGGGTAGCCGGCCTTCGAACGCTCGACGATCTGCGCGGCCGCGCGCTCCGCGTAGCCGAGGCGCTCGGGGTCGATATCGTGCAGCGCGAACTCCAGCGAACCGTGCAGCTCGGCGTAGCCGCAGAGATCAGCGACGATGCCGCGGGTGAACTCGACGCTTCCCGCCCCGATGATCGTGACCTTGTGCACGAGGGCGAGTCTGGCACCCGGCGATCGGCGGCGTCGACCCTCGCCCGGGTCTCGAGCCCGGGACTGGATATCGTTCCCGCGTGATCGTCTGCGTCGCGGCGAACCCGTCCATCGACAAGCTGTTCGAGGTGGAACGGCTCGTCCGAGGGGCCATCCACCGGCCGCTCGGTTTCGTCCAGGTGCCCGGCGGCAAGGGGCTCAACGTCGCGCGCGCCGTCCACAGCCTCGGCGCGGAGGTTCGCGCGACGGGGATCCTCCGCGGGCACGCGGGCCGGTGGATCGAGGAGGCGCTGCAGGCCGAGGGGATCGACGGCGCCTTCGTCTGGACGCACGGCGAGAGCCGGTCCTCGCTGTCGGTGGCCGACCGGGGCGACGGATCGCTCACCGAGTTCTACGAACACGGCGGCGAGATCCCCTCCGCGTCGTGGGTCGAGCTGGTGCAGGCCGTGAGCGCGGAGTTCCGGACCGGCGAGCTGCTCACGATCTCGGGCTCGATCCCGCGTGGGGCTCCCGAGGACGGATACCGCGACCTCGTCGCCGAGGCTCGCGGGGCCGGCGTTCGGGTGGCGCTGGACGCCGAGGGCGAGCCGCTCCGCCGGGCGGTCGGCGCGGGTCCAGACATCGTGAAGGTGAACGCGGCCGAGGCGGCCGGGCTGCTCGAGATCTCGGTCGCCGCGCGCGAGGAGGCGCTGGCGGCCGCAGCGGAGCTCCGCGAGCTCGCCGGCGGGGAAGGCCACGCCGGCATCGTCACGATGGGCGCCGACGGGCTGTTCGTGGCCGCCCCCGACGGCAGCGCGTTCGAGGGCGTCCTGTACGAGCGCGGTCGATACCCGGTCGGCAGCGGCGACGCGTTCATGGCGGGCCTCGTCGTCGGCCTCGCGCGCGACAACGGATGGCCGGACGCCCTCCGCCGCGCGCTCGGGGCCGCGACCGCGAACGCCGAGATCCCCGGGGCCGGCAAGCTGGACGGAGCCCGAGCCGAGGCGCTCGCGGCGCGAGCGATCGTCACCCAGATCTGACGATGCCCTTCGGCCGGTACACCGTGTACGGCGACGACGGCGAGCCCGTGGGCACCGAGGAGTTCCGGTGCGCTCCCGGGCCGATGGGCTGGCGGTACTTCGCCGAGATCGAGACCACCGACCCGGTGCCGCACCACGAGACGCTGGACGTGGCGGTGGATGCGGACTGGCGGATCGCGCGCGTTCGGATCCAGAACTCGGAGCACGAGGTCCTGCTCGAATCAGGACCCGAGGGCTCGACGCTGTCGGGCTGGCTCGATCGGAAGGCGGTCGAGATCCCGTACGGCCCCGACCTCCACCTCGACGTGTTCACGCCGGCGACGAACGCGATCAGCGTGCAGCGTCTCCCGGGCACGGCCGAGATCGATGTGGTCTTCCTCGCCCCATACACGCTCGAGCCCAGTCGCGTTCGCCAGCGTTACGAGCGGATCGGCAACGAGCGGGTCGAGACGCCAGTGGGCGCGTTCGACGCGACGAGGTGGCGGTTCACGGCGCTCGATTCCGGGTGGACGTCCGACCTGTGGGTGGCCGGCGACATCGTCGTGCGATACGAGCGGCTGTTCTCGTTGGACTGGCTCGACCCCGGCGCGTCGGGCCCGCGACCGATCGCCTGAGTCCCGCCTTGGGCCGCCGTCGTAAGCGGACGGTCGTTCTGGGACGGGCATCCTGGAGGGCTCGGGCGGCATTCTGCCCCGATCAGGCGATCGGGGACCATCGAAGCCGCGTCAGGGCTCCTAGCCGATCGATGTGAAATCGGCGTTTGCGGTCGGGCCAACGGGGTTATCTCGGCCCGTCTCGTCGAGGCCATGTTCATCGCCATCGGGATCGTCAGCGCCCTGGCGTTCCTGCTGATGCGGCAGGAGACCACAGCCGCCTCGACTCCCGTTCTCGGTGAGGCGTTCGTCGCGCTCTATTACCGAGCGTTCCTGGTCGGGCCGGGCTTCTTCGCGGGACTCGCCAACGGAGTGATCCTGGGTTACCTGAGGTACCGATCCGAGTTGGTGCCCCGGGGTATGGCGTGGCTGGGCCTCATCGGAGGTCCGCTCGTCATGATCACCGGGATCGCCGTCATGTTCGACGCGATCGAGCGAGGGGGGCCGTTCAAACCATCACAACGATCCCCGAGTTCTTCTGGGAGCTGTCGCTCAGCATCTACTGCATCGTCAAGGGGTTCAGGCTTTCTTCCCCCATCCTCCAGGGGGAGACGGTGAAGCTGCCCGACTCCGACAGCGCGTTGCGGAGCGAGGCCTAGGGCGGCGACGCCGCGTGACTCCTGAGTCGCACGTGCCCATCGATCTCCAACTGCTCGGGAGCGATGAGGGGGCGGGGGTCACCCACCTCCCGACCGCGACCGACCTCCCTAGGCCGCGAGGCGCGCGTGCACCTTCAGCTCGACGTTGCCCTTCAGCGCCGACGAGACGGGGCAGTTATCCTTCGCGTCCTCGGCCGCCTTCGCGAACGCCTCCTGCGTGACCCCGGGCACCACGCCCGTGACCTCGATGGCCGAGGTGGTGATCCCCTCCCCCGGGACGAACGTGACGTCGACCGAGACGTCGAGCTGGTCCGGCGGCGTGCCGGCCTGGTTCAGGACGTGCGACAGCGCCATCGAGAAACACGAGGCGTGCGCCGCGGCGATCAGCTCCTCGGGGCTGGTCATCCCGCGCTCGTCGCCGGTCCGGGCCGGCCACGAGACGTCGAGCGGGCCGATCGCGCCGCTCCCCACGTTCTCGATCGCGCCGGACCCGGTCTCGAGATCACCCTTCCACGTGACCTTCGCATGCTTGTCGACCATGGCCACCTCCTTCGCCTGCCGGCCGTGTGGCTCCCGACATGGATGCCTACCCGCCGGAGGCGCTTTCGATGCGGCCGGGGGTGAGACCTGGCCCGGGCGGGTAGGCACCCCTGGAAAGCCGGCGGCCCCGGCCGGGCCCGGACGAAAGGAGCAGGTCATGCCGCAGGAGGCCTGGAGCGCCAAGCGCGAACGGCAGTTCGAGCACATCAAGCAGGGCCTGAAGGAGCAGGGCCGCGACGAGGACACGGCCGAGGAGATCGCGGCCCGCACCGTGAACAAGGAGCGAGCCCGCTCGGGCGAGGCGCGGGAGGCCAGCCGAGCCTCGGTCACCGACATCTCGTCCGGTCGTCGCGGCGGACTCCGTTCCCACTCGGGACCCGGCGGACGCACCAAGGCGCAGCTGTACGAGGAGGCCAGGAGCAAGCACATCAGGGGCCGGTCTAAGATGACCAAGGCGGAGTTGCAGCGCGCCGTGGATCGCGACTGAGGGAGGCCATCGCCGTGCCGAACGTGCAGGGGCTCTCGAAGCAGCAGGCGAACTACCGCAAGGCCGAGAACCCGAAGTTCAGCTGCGGCGAGTGCAAGTTCATGTTCCCGAGGCTCTCGATCGGCGGATGTCGGTTCGTCCGGGGCGTGATCCACCGCGAGGACATCTGCGACGAGTTCAAGGCACGCGGCTCTTCGGACTGACCCGCTCAGCGGTCGTCGCGGCGAACCTCGTACCGGACGCCGTACCAGACCTCGTCGCCGTCCCGATACGCGCGCTTCTCGATCAGGCGCATGCCGACCTTCTCGGCGACGCGGATCGACGGCGCATTGAGCGCGCTCGCGTGTGCTCGCACGGCCTCGGCGCCCAGCGTGTCGAACGCGTAGTCGACGAGCGCAGCGATCGCCTCGGTCGCGAAGCCAGACCCCTGGAACTCGGGCGCGATCGTGTAGCCCACCTTGATCACGTTCGGCTCGCCGTCGGCCGGCGACAGGCCGACATCCCCGACGACGCGTCCGCTCTCGCGGTCCTCGACCGTGTACTGGACCCACCCGCCCGGCTCGCCCGGGGAGCGGCGGCTCATCTCGACGATGTCGGCGCGCACGCTGTCGACATCGGTGCGATCCCAGCCCTGCTGGGCGTTCACGTTCGGGTCGCTTCGGTAGGCCGAGATCGTCTCGGCATCCTCCGGGACCGAGCGCCGGAGCACGAGCCGCTCGGTCTGGATCGGGTGGGCATCGCGATCGACGCGCATCGCTCCGAAGCCTAGCCGCTCGGGTTCAGCCACCTGCCGAGAGGATGCCGGCGAGCTCGGAGGCGTCGATGCCACCGCCCGAGACGATCGCCCACGATCCTGCCCGTGCCGGCCATGCCGGCGAGGGCCGCGGCGACCGGGACGGCGCCGGCCCCCTCCGCGACGACGTGCGCCCGCGTCGCGAGGTGCCGGACGGCGTCGGCGGCCGCATCCAGGTCTACGACGAGCGAGCCGTCGAGCAGGGTCCGCGCCAGCGCGAACATCTCGGGGAAGACGACCGGCGCGCCGATCCCGTCGACGAAGCTCGGCGTGTAGTCGATCTCGACGGGCTCGCCGGCCTCGAGCGACGGCGCCAGGGGAGCCGCGGTCGAGACCTCCGCCGCGTACACGCGCGTTGCCGGCGAGCGAGCCCTGATGGCCGACGCGATCCCGCAGCTCAGGCCGCCGCCGCCGTACGGGATCACGACGGCGTCGACGTCGGGTAGGTCCTCGAGCACCTCGAGCCCGATCGTCCCGTTGCCGGCCATGACGCGCCGGTCGCTGAACGGGTGCACGAACGCGCCGCGCGTCCCGGGGTACGTCCGCCACCGGAAGACGCTGATCCACTCGTCGAAGCCGACCGGGATCACGGTCGCGCCCAGCCGCTCGGCGGCCGAACGCTTCGCGTCGGGTGCGGTCTCGGGCATCACGACGGTCGCCAGGACACCCTTGCGGCGCGCGTACCAGGCCACCGCCTGCGCCATGTTGCCCGCGCTCGTCGTCCACACTCCCTCGGCCAACTCCTCCTCGGACAGGGACTCGATGAGCGAGCCGGCGCCGCGGATCTTGAACGAGCCGATCGGCTGCAGCACCTCGAGCTTCAGGTAGATCTCGGTCTCCGGGACGTCCGCATCGAGGCGCACGAGCGGCGTTCGGATCGCGCCGCCGGCGATGCGTTCGCGCGCCCGTTCGATCTCCGCGAGCGTGAGCGGCGCGTGCGCGATCCCGGGACCGGTCACAGCTCGAACGTCTGGCCGCGGCCCTGCGCGACCGCACGGTCGAACACCTGCCGGGCCGCGGCCGCGTCCTCCACCGCGTGACCCGTGGCCTTGTACAGCGTGAGCTCGTCGTCGGAGGTTCGGCCCGGGTGATCGCCCGCGAGCACCTGTCCGATCTCGACCAGGGTCGCCGGGTCGAGCCCCTGGAGCTCGGCCGAGCCCGTCGGCGGCGGGTTCTCGGCGGCGCCGCGCCACTCGACGAACACCGATGCGTCCCGCACGGTCTCGGGGTCGACCTCCTCCCCCACCCCCACCGAGCTCACGTGCACGCCCGGCGACAGCCAGGCGCGCGCGATCACGGGCTCGTCCGCGTCCGTGCAGCAGCAGACGACGTCGGCGCCTCGGACCGCCTCCTCGAACGTCGTGGTGCCCGCCCGAGGGTCGGCCTCGGCGAGCGCCGTGGCGTGGTCCGGGTCGCGCGAGGCGATCCGGATCTCCGAGGGGTCGAACACCTGTATGAAGGCGTTCAGATGCGAGCGCCCCTGCACGCCGGCACCCAGGATCGCGAGGGTCCGCGGGTTCGGCCGCGCGAGCGCGCGGGCGGCGACGGCCGAGGTCGCACCCGTCCGAACCGCCGTCACGACCGTGCCGTCCATGACGCACCGCGGGATCCCGGTCTCGGGATCGAACAGCGCGATCAGCGCCTGGTGGGAAGGGAGGCCGTGGTCGTGGTTGTCGGGGAAGACGGCCACCAGCTTGGCCTCGAGCGCGGTCCCGGGAAGGTAGCCGGGCATCGACCCGAGGAAACCGTTCGGGGCGCGGGCCACGGTTCTGGGCGGCACCGACGTGGTGCCGCGGCTGAGTTCGCGCAGCGCGTGTTCGAGTGGTTCGAACAGTGAGGGGAGGTCGATCAGGTCGCGGACGTCGTCCGCGTTGAGCAGGAGCAGCGGCGCCATCCGCCGATGATAGGTGGGGGACGGGCGGGCCGCCGAGGGCGGCCCGCCCGCCACCTGCTGCCCTAGGCCCCGCCCTCGTTCAGCGTGACCTCGATCGGCTGGTACGTGTCGCCGGTCGTGTCCACACCGAGGTCCTGCAGCTTCGCCAGGGCCTCGTTGATGATGTCGTTGGTGTGGGCGCCGGCGTCGGGCGGTGCCGTCAGCACCGTGGTGCCCTCCAGGTTGGGCGTGTTCTGCGCGATCTCGGCCGTGCGGTCCCATGCCTCCTGGTTGATCACGCCCACGCCGTCAGGCGCGGGCCAGATCAACTGGTTGATCTCGTTCATCTGCCACAGCTGGTGGCTGGCGCCCAGCTTGGAGCCCTGCGCCACGACCAGGTCCGTGCATGCCTGCACGTTGTCGCGGCAGTAGGCCCAGCCCTGCAGCGAGGCCGTGACGAACCGGACGGCGACGTCGCGGTACGCGTCGTCGTTGGCGAGACGCTCTCCGTCGGCCCAGATCGCGTCCTGGAGCATCCCGACCCCGTCCTCCTCGTAGGAGATCACGTTGAGGTCGGACGGCTGGTACAGCTCGCCGGTATCCGGGTTCACGGTCTCGAGCACCTGGGCGTACTCGTTGTAGATCATCGCCTCGGCCGCGTCGATGTCGCCCGAGAGCAGCCCGGACATGTCGAAGTCCTGCTGGACGAGCGTCACGTCCGTGGCCGGGTCGAGGTTGGCCTGCGCGAGGGCGGCGAAGATCTCGTACTCGTTGCCGAACCCCCAGTTGCCGATGGTCTTGCCGGCGAAGTCCGCCGGCGTCGTGATGCCCGCGTCCGCGAACGAGACCTGCAGCGTCCCGGACCGCTGGAACACCTGCGCGATGTCCACGATGTTGGCCCCGGCCTCGCGCGTCGCGAGTGCCTTGGGCACCCACGCGAGCGCGAAGTCCACGGCGCCGTCGGCGAGCTGCTGCTGCGGGACGATGTCCACCCCACCCTCGACGATCGTCACGTCGAGGCACTGGTCGGCGTAATAGCCCTGGTCCTGTGCGGCGTAGTAGCCGGCGAACTGCGCCTGGATGAACCACTGAAGCTGCAGCGACACCTGGTCTGTGGTCGAGCAGTTGCCGCCCCCGCCGGCGGCGCCACCGCCAGCGGTCGATCCGCCGCCGCCCTCCTCGTCGTTGCTACACGCCGCCGCGACCAGCGAGAGCGTGAGCACGCCGGCGGCGAGGAACATGAGCCGCTTCCCCTTCATGTGGGCCCCCTTCCCCCGGGGCCGTCGCCCCGACGAAGCCTCCGTGCGACCCGACATCATGCCCTATCGCGCTCCCGGGCGCCGAGGCCGCCGGGCGTGGCCACCGCCTCGAGCACCAGGGCGACAAGGAAGAAGGCCAGGCCCAGCAGACACGCGCCCAGGACGTACGCCCAGGCCTCGGCGTTGTTCGACAGCGCGATGTTGCTCACGATCCGGCTGCCGAGCCCGTTCTGCACGCCGCCGAAGTACTCCGACACGAACGCGGTGATCACCGAGGCGGGTGCGGCGATCTTGAGCGCGGTGAACAGGTAGGGCACCGCGTGCGGCACGCGAACCTTGCGAAGGATCGTCACGTCGCTCGCCGCGTATGAGCGCATCAGGTCCAGGTAGACGGCGCCGACCTCACGCAGCCCCCGAGCGACGTTGACCAGGACGATGAAGTACACGACCAGCGTGACCATCAGCCGCCGCGGCACCTCGCTGGTGACCGGGTACATGTTGTTGAACACGGCGACCAGCACGAAGATCGGGATCGCGTTGAGCGAGACGGCGAGCGGCGTCAGCAGATCGTCGACGAGACGGAACCGGGCGAGCAGGAACGCCATCGCCACGCCGATCGCGGTCCCGACGAGCAGCCCGATGAGGGCGTTCAGGCCGGAGACCCTGGTCGCCTCCCAGATGAGGGTCGTGTTGGTTCGGAACGCGTTCCAGATCGCCGATGGGGCCGGCAGGAAGTACGGCTGGAAGTCGAAGACCTTGACGGCCATCTCCCACACCAGGAGGAACAGCATCCCGAACAGCAGCGGCGGCCAAACGAGCGTGAACAGGTGCCGGGGCCGGCGACTCACAGCTCCTCGGCCATCTGCTCGATGTCGGGCTCGACGTCCGCCGGCTGGATGCCGCGGAGCGCCTCTCGCACCTCGGTCACCGTGGCGAAGAAGGGCTCGGTTTCCCGCGTGTCCACCGTGCGCGCCGGGCCGAGCTCCACGTCGATCACGTCGGTGATCCGTCCGGGCCTCGGCGACATCACGACCACCCTCGTCGACAGGAACACCGCCTCGGGGATCGAATGCGTGACGAACACCACGGTGCTGGAGGTCTCGCCGCAGATGCGCAGGAGCTCCGTCTGCATGTGCTCCCGCGTCATCTCGTCCAGCGCGCCGAACGGCTCGTCCATCAGCAAGAGCGGCGGGTGTGCGGCCAGCGAGCGGGCGATCGCCACCCGCTGCTGCATGCCGCCCGACAGCTGCCAGGGGAAGTGGTCGGCGAACTCCGACAGCTTGACGAGGTCGAGCATCTCGAGCGCGCGCGCCCGCCGTTTCCCCTTGTCCCACCCCTTGAGCTCGAGAGGCAGCTCCACGTTCTTGGTGACCGACCGCCACTCGAACAGCCCCGCCTGCTGGAACGCCATCCCGTAGTCCTGGTCGAGCCTGGCGGCCCGGGCCGCCTTGCCATTGACCAGGATCTCGCCGGTCGTGGGCTCGGTCAGGTTGGCGATCAGCCGGAGCTGGGTCGACTTGCCGCACCCGGACGGGCCGATCAGCGACACGAACTCGCCCGGCCGGATCACCAGGTCGATGCCGACGAGCGCCTCCACCTCGTCCGGGCGACCGGCGTTGAATACCTTCGACAGGCCCCGGACCTCGACGGCGTTCGCGCCATCGGACGTGCTCATTCTGTCGCCTCGCGGGGGCGATGGCGCATCCCCACCAGGTCGACCACGGTGACGATCGCGAACATCACCAGCCCGAGGGCCGCCGCGCCGAACACCGCCGTGAACACCTTCGCCGGATCGCTCGTCGCCTCCCGCGCGTACTCGATGATCAGCCTCCCGATCCCGCCGGCCAGGCCGGTCGAGATCTCGGCCACGATGACGCCGACGACCGAGGCCGTGGCTGCGAGCTTGAGCGCCGGGACCACATACGGCAGCGCGGCCGGAAACCGCAGCTTGAACAACGTCTGGCGCCACGACGCCGCGTAGGAGTCCATGAGCTCGAGCGAGGCCGGGGGCGTCGAGGTCAGGCCCTTCAGCGTCCCGACGGCGACCGGGAAGAACGCGAGGAACGCGCCCAGCACGGCCGCCGAGAGCCACCGGGGCCACTCGAAAGCGCCCACGTGCAACCGGCCACCCCAGCTCACCACCAGCGGCGCGAGGGCGATCAGCGGGACGGTCTGCGACAGGACCAGGTACGGCAGGAGACCGCGCTCGACCACCTTGTAGCGGGCCATCAGGATGGCGAGCGCGAGCCCTACCGCGGTCCCCAGCGCGAGCCCGGCCAGCGCGATGCGGAACGTGAACCACGCACCCTGCAACACCACGATCAGGATCGGGGTGTCCGAGGCGCGGTTCTCAGGCTGCGCGTAACGCGAGAACATCTCCCACACGTGGGGCATGGCGGTGTCGTTCGCGCGCGGGAGGATCGTCCACCCGAACACCGTCCCGCCGTCCTGCGGCCCGACCGCCTTGTAGAGCTCCCAGACGGCGGCGACCAGCAGCAGGGCGAGCGCGAGCGTCCAGACCCGCCGAACACGCGTCAAGTCTTCGCGAGCACCTTCTCGGCGATCGCCGGCAGGACCTTCTCGCCGTAGGCCTGAAGGGTCTCGTCCTTGGCGTCGTGCTGAAGGTACACGGCGAACTGCGTGACGCCGAGGTCATGCAGCTCCTCGAGCCGGCGGACGTGCTCCCGCCACGGCCCGAGCACACAGAAGCGGTCGACGATCTCGTCCGGCACGAACTGCGTGTGGACGTTCCCCGCCTGTCCGTGCTCGTTGTAGTCGTAGTCCTGGCGGCCCTTGATGTACGCGGTCAGCTCGTCGGGCACCTCGGAGTGCTCGCCGTAGCGGGCGACGATGTCGGCGACGTGGTTCCCGACCATGCCGCCGAACCAGCGGCACTGGTCGCGGGCGTGTGCGGGGTCGTCGCCCACGTAGGCCGGCGCCGCCGCGCAGATCGCGATCGCGTTCGGGTCGCGCCCGGCCTCCTCGGCTGCCTTGCGGACGGCCCCGATGGTCCAAGCCGTGATGTGCGGATCCGCGAGCTGCAGGATGAATCCGTCGCCGATCTCGCCGATCAGCTTGAGGGCCTTCGGGCCGTAGCCGGCCACCCAGATGTCGACCCGGCTCTTGCCCGCCCATGGGAATCGGATCGTCGAGCCCTTGTACTCGGCGCCCCGGCCGTTGGCGAGCTCGCGCACCACGTGCACGCACTCGCGCAGGGTGGCCAGTGTGGTGGGCCTCCCGTTGATCACCCGCACCGCGGAGTCGCCGCGCCCTATCCCGATGATCGTCCGGTTGCCGAACATCTCGTTCAGGGTCGCGAAGATGCTCGCCGTCACCGTCCAGTCACGGGTCGCCGGGTTCGTGACCATCGGGCCGACCGTGACGTTGCGGGTGTTCGCCAGGATCTGCGTGTAGATCGGGAACGGCTCCTGCCACAGGATGTGGCTGTCGAACGTCCACACGTGGCTGAACCCGTAGGTCTCGGCCCGGACGGCGAGATCGACGACCCGTGCGCTCGGTGGGGTGGTCTGCAACACCACGCCGATGTCCATGCGGAGCCCCCTCCCCGTTGCGGGTTCGCTCAGCGAGCGACGATCGGGTCGTAGGCGTCCGGCCGGCGGTCCCGGTAGAACGCCCAGCGGTCGCGCACCGCGCGGATCTTGTCCAGGTCCAGGTCGCGCACGATCAGCTCGGGCTTGTACGCATCGCCCACCTCGCCCACGAACTGTCCCTCGGGGTCGACGAAGTAGCTCTGCCCGTAGAAGTCGTTGTCGCCCAGTGGCTCGATGCCGACACGGTTGATCGCGCCGACGTAGTACATGTTCGCCACCGCGGCCGCCGGCTGCTCCAGGCGCCAGATGTACTCGGAGAGCCCGCGGTGCGTGGCCGATGGGTTGAACACGATCTCGGCGCCGTGCAGGCCCAGGATGCGCCAGCCCTCGGGGAAGTGCCGGTCGTAGCAGATGTACACGCCGACCTTGCCGACCGCGGTCTCGAACACCGGGTACCCGCCGGTGCCCGGCGCGAAGTAGAACTTCTCCCAGAACCCCTTGACCTGCGGGATGTGCTGCTTGCGGTACTTGCCCAGGTATGTCCCGTCCGCGTCGATCACCGCCGCGGTGTTGTGGTACAGCCCGGACTGCACGACCTCGTACATCGGCAGCACCATCACCATGCCGAGCTCCTTGGCGACGCTCTGGAAGCGCTTGGTCGTGGGGCCGTCGGGGATCGGCTCGGTGTAGCTGTAGTACTCGGTGTCCTGGACCTGGCAGAAGTACGGCCCGTAGAACAGCTCCTGGAAGCACATGACCTCCGCACCCTGGGCCGAGGCCTCCCGGGCGGCCTCCTCGTGCTTGTCGATCATGGACTCCTGGTCGCCCGCCCAGTCGGTCTGCAGGAGCGCAGCCTTCACGATCGTCATCGGAACCTCCTCGTTCGCGTCGCGCGGCCCTCGGCCGCTCCCAGGATGGTAGTCACCCGCCGAGGGGAGCGCGAGAGGGAAGGCCTCAACCGACGCCGAGCGTCGACCCCGCATGCCGATCTCGGTCGGGATCTCGCTACGTCAGGCTCATGACATCGGTGAAGATGTCGGCCTGCCCGAGCGGCCGCCCCGGTGAGTTCCGGGCATCGGTCCACACCGGGTACAGGAGCGAACCCCCCATCGCGATGGCGTTGTAATCGCCGATGAAGCACCCGCACGAGAAGAACGCATCACCCGGGTTCCAGGCGACGTCGGAGATCAGCTCGTTCTCCCATGTCTCCCCTCCATCGGTCGACACCCCGATGAACGTCTCGATCAGGTGATTCGTCGGATCGTTGCGATTGTCGTACCAGATGGCAAAGGCGGCCCCCGTACTCTGGTCGACCGCGAGCCAGGGGAAGAACTGGTCATTGGGTGCGGCGTTTCCGGTTGCCGTCGCCGCAACGTTCGAGGCCTCGGACCACGTGGCTCCGAAGTCGTCCGACGTCTGGAGGGAGATGTCGGCATCGGAGGTGGCGCGATCGATGTTGTTCTGGTACGCGAACAGGAGCCTGTTCCTGGTGGGATCGAACGCGAGCGAGGGCGAGAGCCCGATGCTCGCATGGTGCTTGCCGGGCAGCACGTCCTGCCGGCTGGGGTTGTCCGCGAACTGACCGGGGCCGTCGATCCGGACGGGCGCGGAGAATCCTGCGCCGCCGTTGGTGGATCGCGTGAAGAACATGGCGGGATCGAACGCCGTGTTGCATTCCTCGATCGCGTAAGCGACGTCGAGGGCCCCCGTCTCGTCGACCACGGGCATCGCCCACTGATTGGCCGAGGGGCCCCGGCCCTTCGCACCCGGATCGTCTGGCACCAGGGCTGTGTGCGACCAGGTCCATGTGTCGGGAGAACCGCTCGGATCGGTATAGGCGAGCTGCACGGGGCAGTAATCGGCGCGGGCCGAAGGCGAGCTCATGTGGAATTTGATAAACGTCAGGTAGAGCCTGCCGAAGTGAGGGCTGGCCGGGTTGTCGTCGACGGCCAGGAGCTCCTTGTCGTAGAAGACCGATGCGTCGATCGTGCCGTCGACCGCGATGTTGGTGATCGCCGTAGCCGCGTTCAGCGAATCGGTCCACGTCGCGCCGCCATCGTTTGAACGCCAGACCTGCACCTCCGAGCTGGGATTGGTCGGTGAGAAGCACAGGGTCGACAGGTAGAACGCCGAGTCACGCGTGCTGTACACGACCGAGGGATCGGAGCCGAAGCACCGTCGTTCGGCCAGGGACAGCGAATCAAGCGAGAGCTTGGGGTCCTTGAAGATGCTCGTCCATGTATCTCCCCCGTCCCTCGTGAAGCCGATCCAGAAGCCATCGCCGCAGTAATCGTTCGCGGCGGCGACCGCGTTCAGCTGGTTGCCCGTGTTGACGGCGACCGAGGTCTCGTTCTGCGGGAGCGGAGGGTCGCAGTCGTCGTTCATCTGCACGTCGTTCCCCGGAACGGGCTGCAGGGCCGCAGCCGACGCCCCGCCCGACGTGTCGATCGAGGTCGCGACCAGGCGGGCGCGAACGCCCGCCGAGATGCCTCCCGGGTAGTTCCGCACGTGCTTGACCCACAAGGGAACGCCGCCCGCACGCACGGCCGTCGGTACGAGCCCGATCGCGGAGGTCAGCAGTGCGAGGGCGACGGCGAACGCAGACGTTCGACGCATATAGCGCCTCCTTGGCGAGACCACCTCACCCCATCGCACCCGATCACGCTCTGTCAAGGTGCAAGTACCGTATCCGCCGTAATGCGCGGATCTCGTTGGGACCGGGGAGATGGAGGCGATCGATGCTAGGGCACGGCACCAACGTTGTAGCGATTGCGCGAGCGATCGGAGCCGAGGGCGAACGGATCGGCGCGCTCGTGGCCGAGCGCCTCGGGTTCCGCTACGTCGACGAGGAGATCATCAGCACCGCCGCGGACAAGCAGGGCGTCGACCCGGCCGCGATCGCCGACGCCGAACGCCGCAAGAGCGCCCTGATGCGCCTCCTCGAGGGCATGGGACAGACCGGCGCCGCGAGCGCGACCGCGACGCCCGGCGGGCCGATGTGGATCCCGGACGACTCGAGCGAGCTCGTACGCACCCACGACCTGCGAACGCTGATCCGCGAGACCGTCATCGAGACGGCGGCCCGAGGCGACGTCGTGATCGTCGCGCACGCCGCGTCGTTCGCCTTGGCCGATCGCGACGACGTGCTTCGCGTCATGATCACCGCCCCGACAGAGGTTCGGACGACCCGGCTTGCGGAGGCCCGCGGCGTCGACGCGTCCGAAGCGGCCAAGGAGCTCAAGCGCTCGGACGAGGCTCGCGCCTCGTACCTGAAGGGGTTCTACGGGATCGAGCGCGAGCTGCCCACGCACTACGACCTCGTCGTGAACACCGATCGGCTCGACGCTGGGGCGGCGGCCGCGATCATCGTCCACGCGGCCGGCGGCTGAGCTCGGGACCTACGGGACGAGCGAGAAACCGTCGACCGAGACGAGCTCACCCGATGCGGCCGGTCGCGCGTCGCCCAGGACCACGATCCGCAGGGTATGCACGTCCTCGGAGAGCCCGGTGAACGAGCGCGTCACGCCGAGCGCGCGCTGGGCCGCGTAGTTGTCGACCGTCTTGACGACCAGGCCGTCGATCGAGACCTTCGCGCGTCCCTGGTCAGGACCCTCCGCGGTCACCCAGTCGACCGCGGTCCCGCTGAACCTCAGCTCCACGCTCGAACGGCCCAGGTCGCTCGCCCACAGGCCTCCGCCCCCGGCTCCCCAGGTGGTGCGGGGCTCGGGGTTCGAGACCAGCCGGCCGCCCGCGCGGAACGCGTCGACGACCACGTTTGCGTCCTCGGCGCCCGCCCGCGCACGCCCGAGCACGCGGATCGTGATCGTGTGCGGCGCCCGAGCCAGCCCGTCGAAGGTTCGGCCGACGCGGAGATCGCTGCGTTGCGCATACAGGTCGAACGTGCCCCGGAGCTTCCCGTCGATCCGGACCGACGCCTTGCCCGCCGAGGGTCCGACCGCCGTGTACCAGGTGACGGAACGGCCCGAGAAATCGAACGACGCGCTGGCGCCCGCGCGGTGCTCGACCTCGTAGGACCCGCCGAACGCGCCGGACCTGGACTCGGACCGCCAGGCGTAGGCGATCGCCGGACTGTTCTGCTCCACCGTGGTCGGCGTCGCGAACGGCTGCGTCGTCGTCGGGGCGGGATTGCCGGTGCGGTCGACGACCAGCGACGGCGCGATCGCGGGGTTCACGATCGCCTCGTACGTTTCGCCGAGCACGAGCGGGTCGCGCGGCCGCACGCCGACCGTCCGGACGTTGCCCGAGACGCAGTCGACCTGCCCGCCCTTGCCCGAACGACACGTCAGGTCGACCTTCGGATAGGTCCCGCTCACGGGCACCCACACGAACGTGTTTTCCGGGGTGACGTTGTGGACGACCTCGCTGAACGTGACGCGGATGCTCTCGCCGAACGTCGTCGGGAGCGAGATCGAGGCGGACGGCGGGACGACGTCGGCCGAGGGGATCGTCACCGGGTCGAAGGAGCTGGTCTTGTACCAGTCGAGGTCGACCCTCCCCGCGATGCCCGGGACGGCGCCATCGCTCGTGTACTGCCAGAAGGTCCAACCGTAGCCGCCCCAGCTCCCGGCCGGGGCGGTGGGCTCGGACACTCCCCAGTGAGCGACCCACAACACCGTGTAGCCGGCGTCGACGACGGCGGTCGTGTCGCCGGTTCGGTTGAGCCAGCCGTTCGGGCTCGTGTACACCATCGGGCGGACGCCGAGCCGCTCCGTGACGCGACCCAGCCAGGTGAGGATCCAGGCGGTGATCTCGGCTTGCGACATGTTCTCCGGGTTCTTCTCGATATCAAGGACCGGGATCAGGTTGCCGGGTTCGAGCTGGGCGACGTCGACGAAGTGATCCGCCTCGATGACGGCGTCGTTGGCCGTCCTGTCGGGACGTGCGAAGTGATAGGAGCCGAAGACGAGCCCGTTCAGCTCCGCGCCGGCCTTGTTGGTCGCATACGTGGGATCGACGTACGACTGGCCGTCCGTGGCCTTCGCGATCGCGAACCGCTTGCCCGAGGCCGCCACCTGTGCCCAGTCGATCGTCTCCTGCCAGTGCGAGACGTCGATGCCCGGCACCGCTCCGGACGGCTGCGCGGCCGCGATCGCTCCGGCCGCGCCTGCGTCACCGGTCGGGCCCAGCGCCCCGTCGCCCTCGCCCGCCCGAGCCGAGGCCGGCGCCAGCAGGAGCAGGAGCGCGAGCGTGGTCGCCAGCCCGATAGTCGCGCCGATCGAACGTGTTCGCGATGCGCTGTCGATCGTCCCCCTCCGTCCCCCTGCGCGCGACGCCCCTGCGAGAGCGAGCAGGCTACCGGAGGCTCCCTCGGAACGTCGACCCAATGTCTCGCCCGGCGCGGCCCCCAGGCGATCCGCCCTCTCCTGCTACTGGTTCGGCCGGCCCGATCGGCCTCCTCACGCCGCCACCCGGCCCCAGGGGTGGCAAGCGCTGGCTGCCGAGGTATTTCCTCCGCCCGGTTGCCTGGCACGTGCTCGATCACGCGTGGGAGATCGAGGACGCGCGGCATGACGGCCGACCCGGGTACCGTAGAGGCATGAGCCCGTTGAAGGCCGGCGACCCGGCGCCGGTATTCGAGCTGATCGATCAGCACGGCGAGACGGTCCGGCTCGAGGACTACCGCGGCAGGAAGGTCGTCGTCTACTTCTACCCGGAGGCAGACACGCCCGGGTGCACCGTGCAGTCGTGCGACCTCCGCGACCACCGGGCGGACCTGGCGGGGATCGGCACCGACGTCGTCGGCATCTCGCCCGACCTGCCGGACAAGCAGCTCGCGTTCGACGAGAAGTTCCGCCTCGGGTTCCCGCTGCTGTCCGATACCGATCACGCGACGGCCGAGGCCTGGGGCGCGTGGGGCGAGAAGCACCGGGACGGAAGGACCACGATCGGCCTCATTCGATCCTCGTTCCTCGTGGACGAGGAGGGGCGCATCGAACAGGCCTGGTCCCCGGTCACCCCCGAGGACACGGTCCCGAACGCACTCGCCGCGCTGGCGTAGCCCGACACGGGGCCGCGTCTCCGTGTATGCCGCTCCCCGTCTACGAGGCGCCCGCGGCGACCAGCAGGCCGGCGGCGGTACGGTCCCAGGTCCATTCGCGGCCCACGAACGCGCTCACTGCGCCGCGCATCGCTTCGCGTTCGGCTTTCGGCAGCCCGAGCAGCCGGTCGATGCCCTCGGCCAGGTTCGCGACGGCGCGATCGCCCGGCTCGAACGTGAGCAGGCCCGGGTGCCCGATCTCGCGCTCGAGCGCAGCGCCCACCTCGCCCAGGCCCGAGTGCCTGGCGACCAGCGGCAGCGCGCCGGCGGCCGCACCCTCGGCCGCCACCATGCCGAAGGCCTCCTCCAGGATCGACGGCACCACCTGGACGTCCATCGCGGCCAGCGCCTCGGGCGCATAGCGATGGTCGAGCCGGCCGGTAAACACGACGTCGCGGTCGTACGCCGGCTCGGCGGGCCGGAGCCCATCGCCGATGGGTTGGCCTCGCTCACGCAGCCATGCGAGCGTACGGGCATCTCCGCTCGCGAGCGCCGTCGAAAGCGCCGCGAGCCACTCGCGATCCGAGCCGAACCCGACCACCAGCGCGTGCGCGTCGTGCCGCGCGATCGCCTGTGCCGCAAGCATGAGCTCGACGCCCTTCTGCGGGATCAGCTTGCCGAGGTAGCCGACGATCGGCCCCTCGGTGCGCGCGAGCGTTCGCAGGCGCGTCGCCGCGTCCGGCTCCGGCACCGATTGGTCGTACGTGTCGGCGAGGGCGTCGAGCGCCTCCGCGTCCCGGGCGGCGAGCGAGCGCTCGACCTGGGCGTCGAGCTCGGACGGGCGGCCCCTGACCGTCTCGGGATCGGCGTCGAGGAGCCCGGCCGCCTCCTCGAGGGCCTCTGCGCGCGGGCGCGGGCGGAACGCCGAGACCTCGACGCCCGGCGGCACGATCCGGAGCAGGTCGTCGATCCCCGGGACGAGTGCGGCGCATCGCCGCAGGACGTCGCTCGTCGGGCCGGCCACCGCCCGCGCGGGCCGAAGGCCCTCGCCCGCGAGCTCGCGGTACCGCGCCTGAGGCCGAACCGCGTACTCCAGGTCGCTGCCGTGGATCTTCGCGACGTAGCGGCCGGCGCCGAGCGCCCGGGCCCCGATCGCCGATCCGGGGATGGCGTGACCCGTGAACGCGATCTCGGTCCCGTGCCACGCGGCCGCGGCGCGCACCGCGTCCACGTTGGCGCGCAGGTACACATCGAGATCGCGGTCCACGAGATCGACGAAGCGCATCACGCGCTGGAACCCCTCGTACCGATCGAGAACGAACACGGGGATCGTGGCCCCGATGCGCGGACGGAGCAGGACGCAGCGGCCGGTCGCGGGGGCGGCCCTCAACGGCGTGAGCGCCGAGGGGCCGTCGCCGTCCACCTCCCCGAACGCGTCGATCCACGGATACCGCTCGGGATGGCGTTCCTGGCACAGGAGCAGCACGTCGTGGCCGGCCGAGCGGAAGCGTTCGGCGACGCGGGCGGTCCCGACGTTGGAGCCCGACCCCTCCAGCAGCCAGCCATGCCACAGCAGGATGCGCATCAGCGGATGCTAGGCGAGCGCCATCCGGGCGGTGCGAAGCGACGCCCATGGTGCACGGCCCGCAGGCCGGGGCTCAGCTGGGAAGGGTCTTGATCTCGGACGCCTTCAGGCGACGGGTCGACGGCTGCAGTCGCAGGCCGATCATGCCGAGCGGGGCGGCCGTCCAGGCGCCGTCCTTGAGGATCTCCACGCTCAGCATCCCGTCTTCGGTCTCGCCGATCCGAAGGGTCTTGCCTTCCTGCGTGCGGTAGAAGTCCACGATTGCCAAGGATACCCGAACGAGGGGTCGCCCTTCCGCACAACGGTCTCGGAGGGTCGGCGGGGCTCTATGGTTGTGCCCATGACCGCACGCAAGCAGGTCCTCGAGATCGCGGGGCGCGAGGTGACGGTCTCGAATCCCGACAAGATCTTCTTCCCCGAGACCGGGCACACCAAGCTCGACCTCGTGCGCTACTACCTGGCGGTCTCCGACGGCGCGATCCGCGGCGTCTCGGGCCGGCCGATGGCCCTCAAGCGCTTCGTGAACGGCGCCGAGGGCGACTTCTTCTTCCAGAAGCGTGCCCCCGCATCCCACCCGGACTGGATCGAGACGGTCGAGCTCAGTTTCCCCTCGGGACGCACGGCGCGCGAGATCGTGGTGCACGACGCAGCGCAGCTGGCGTGGATCGTGAACCTCGGCTGCATCGACCTGAACCCGCACCCGGTGCGGGCCGGCGACCTCGACCATCCCGACGAGCTGCGGGTGGACCTGGATCCGGTCCCCGGCATCGAGTGGCCGCAGATCCGTGACGTCGCGATGGTCACGAGGGAGGTGCTGGACGAGTTCGGACTGGTCGGGTGGCCGAAGACCTCGGGCTCGCGAGGCATCCACGTGTACGCGCGCATCGAACGCGACTGGACGTTCCCCGAGGTGCGTCGCGCGGCGCTGGCGCTCGCCCGCGAGGTCGAACGCCGAGCCCCCGATCTGGCGACGAGCCGGTGGTGGAAGGAGGAGCGCCACGGCGTGTTCCTCGACTACAACCAGAATGCGAAGGACCGGACCGTGGCCTCCGCGTACTCCGTGCGGCCGACGCCGGACGCGCGCGTCTCGGCGCCGCTGCGGTGGGACGAGGTCCCCGACGTCGAGCCGGGCGGCTTTACGATCGACACGGTCCCCGAGCGATTCGCCGAGATCGGCGACCCGTCCGAGGGGATCGACGAGGCGGCGGGCTCGCTCGCCGCGCTCCTGGAGCTGTCCGAGCAGCACGAGGAGGCCGGGTTCGGCGACGCGCCGTGGCCGCCGCAGTACGCCAAGCAGGAGGGCGAGCCCGCCAGGGTGCAACCGTCGAAGCGGCGGAAGGGCACGCCCGAGAAGCGGGGCGTGGTGCCGGCGCCGGCGCCGGGCAAGCGGGCCGGGCCGACGGGCCGGCGGCGCACGACCGCGCCGCTGATCGAGATCGCGCGCGCCGAGACCGAGCCGGAGGCGCGGGCGGGGCTCGACCGCTGGCGCGCCAAGCATCCCGAGGCCGCGGCGCACCTGCAACTGGCCGACGTGATGGTGGACGCGATGCGCGGACGGTTCACTGCCTGGTACCGGATCCGCGTCAACCTGCGCAACGTCCCGGAGGACCGGCGGCCCGGGCAGGAGGCGCTCGAGGTCGACTACGACCCGTGGGAGGGGTTCGATCCGGCGGAGTGGGAGCGCGAGAGGAAGGGCTCCTGACCGGCGCCTCCAGGCTCCCCTTCAATTCCGTCTCGCGCCGCTAGCGTCGAGGGTCGGGCGGCCCCGTCGTTCCCGCCCGGGAAGGAGATCTCCATGAGACGCAGGTCCCCCGCTCGCGCCGTCGCGAGCGTCGCCGTCTCGGCCGCCGCCGTGGTGGCCATGTCGGCCCCGGCCGGCGCGGACGCCGTGTACCACTCGACGCACATCCCGCTCCATGCTGTGGCGGACGCACCGCTGCAGTCGGGGTCGTGGAGAACATCCACGCCGACGGTCCCAGCGTGTTCGCGCACGAGCTGTACGTGGTGAACGGCGCCACGCCCGACACGACGTTCCAGGTCTCGATCGCCGTCTCGCTCGGCGACCCGACGTGCGGGGCGTCGCCGATCTCCTTCGAGACGGCCACGATGCAGACCAACGGCGCCGGCAACGGCAAGGCGGAGGCGGTCTTCTCCCCGGAGGACGCGGCCGATCTGCGCGACGCGACGCACGGCGCGATCTGGACGCTCTCGGCGGGTGGGGTCCCGACCTACCAGACGGACTGCACCACGATCGTGCTGGACTGATGCGAAGGGTGCGACCCGCCTCGGCTCCGATGCCGCGGCGGGCCACCGCCCCCTCGTTCTCGCGCTACAGACGCGCGTCGTAGATGTTCTGGTCCAGACCCCCCTCGTCCAGGCAGGGGTCGTCGATGGTCGGCGTCGTGTAGGCCGGCGCGTTGATGTCGTTCGGGTCGTAGACGCAATTGTCCTGGAACACGTCGAACCCGTCCTCGTCATCATCGGCCCCGGTCTCCCGTGGGTCGTCACCGGGCACCAGGTCCCGGGAGTCGGTCCATGCGACGTTGACGGCTCCCGGCACCGCCGACACGTACAGGTAGTCGCCCCAGAACCCGACGCGTCGTGACCCGTGCGTTTCCCAGCCGAAGTTGCTCCCCGCGGCGCTCACCTGATTCTCGATCCAGGTCAGGCCACCGTCGGTCGACTGGGCGACGAAGGCGTTCACCACGTCGCCGGAGTTCACGCCGTCGGCGTCGTTGCCCGGCGGGCGATCCGGGTCGTAGGCGGGATCGGCCCGCGAGTCGTAGAAGATCACCGAGATCGTCCCGTCCGCCGAGGCGACGTCCGGGAACCACTGGTGTCCTGCCTCCTGTTCGTCCACCAGGATCGGATCGTCCTCGAAGGCCTGGCCGTCGGGCGAGTTTCGGACGAACACCTGGTTCTGCCCGCTCGGCAGCTCCGAGGCCCACACGACGTGCACGCCCGTCTCGTCCGCCGTCACGGCCGAGTTGGTGAAGAACCGCGAGAAGGTGAATCCGCTGTCGCATGCGAACGGCCCGTCCCCGCAGTCCACCGTCCCCGTCGCGCCCGCGAACTGGTTCGAGTCGAACAGCTCGACCGAGTCGACGTGGACCGGCGGCCCGAACGAGTCGCCGCCGTCCGTGGAGGACAACAACCAGACGTCCGCGGTCGGCCGCGAGCTCGACGGGTACGTCAGGTAGGTGAGGTAGATCGTCCCGTCGGGTCCGACCGCCAGGTCGGCGAACGACGCCGTCCCGTGCTCCACGGGCGTGACCTTCCTCGGCGTGGAGAACGAATCCCCGTGATCGACGGAACGAGAGAACACCACCGCGTTGTTGGTCCCGGCGAACCCCGTGTACTGCGACCAGGCGACGTAGACGTTGCCGGAGGAATCACCGTCGGTCTGGTCCACGGCGAGGTTGATCTTGTCCTGGAACAGCCCGGTCGTGAACAGCCCCGATGGTGTCCCCCTCTTCACCAGGACGGTCTGGTCGTACGCGGCGCCGTGATCCGAGTACCGGGCGACGTAGACGCCGCCGTTGATCGGCTTCGCCCGGTTGAAGCAGATGAACCCGTAGAACAGATTGCCATCGGCGTCGAACGCCTGCGTCGGGTCACCGGCCGCGCCGCACGTGCCGTGGACCGGTGACGCCTCTCCCGAATCGGATGTGTCGTCCGGGTAGCCCGGAACCAGGCTGTTCGTCCAGGTCGCCCCGCCGTCCTCCGAACGGTAGAAGCCGGCCCACACCTCGTTGTTCACGATCGAGGCGCAGTAGTCGTTGGCGCCGGCGACCACCACGGCGGTATTCGACGGGTCGACCGCGATCGAGGGCTCGTTCTGCTGGCGGCGACCCTCGCTGCACCTGGTCATCGTCTCGTCTTGGCCGCCGTCGGCCAGCTGGTAGCTGCCAGCCGTATCGTCGCCCGTCACACGGGCATCGGTCACCGCCTGGGCCGGCGGTGCCAGGGCCACGAACAGGCCCAGGGCGACGAGCGAGAAGAGCGCGCATCTTCTCATGTCGCTCCCTCCTTTCCCCCGCTCTCGGGGAACGCGATGCGCGGCTACCCACTCGAGGGTCGCCCAAACCTCAGGTGAGGCTGCCGGAGGCAGCAGGTATCGTCCGGGCGTGATCACGTGTCCTTCCTGCGGCACCGAGAACCCGGAGGGGGGCGCGGTTCCGCAACGCGTGCGGCGCATGATCCGAGGGGCGGGCTCGACGCATGGCGGAGGCTGAGGGATGAAACCCGCGATAGATGACGTCCGACCGGCGACGCGAGTGGCCATCGGCGCGGTGCGTCGCGGACTCGAGCTCGTTCGTGAGGGAGTGGGCGCGGAGGAGATCACATCCAAGGGTGGCCGCGATCTCGTCACGGCGACCGACACGGCTGTCGAGGATGAGATCCGACGTATCGTCCAGGGCGCATCTCCGCATCCGGTCGTGGGCGAGGAGCGTGGGGGCGACGCTCCCGCCGACGGGGCCCCCTACTGGCTCCTCGACCCGATCTGCGGCACCCGCAACTTCGCGTCCCGTATCCCCCTGTACAGCGTCAACCTGGCACTGGTGGAGGGCGATCGGATCAGCCTTGCCGTCGTCGGAGATCCATCGACCGGTGAGATCCACGTCGCGGAGCGAGGCCGGGGAGCGTGGGCGGTCGACGATGACATTCGGCGTCGGCTGACCACCAGCGGGCGGAACCAGAGCATCGTCGTCGAGCCGGCCCTTGCAGCCGGCCCTCGCCGCGAGCACGCCGCACGCTTCGCGCGTGAGGCCATCCGAGCGGACCGCTGGGACATCCGCAGCCTGAGCACCACGCTGTCCCTCGCGTACGTGGCGGCCGGCCGGGTGGCCGCCTATGCGCTGTTCTCCGGTTCATCTCTCCACACGGGGGCGGGGACGCTGCTCGTCTCCGAGGCGGGGGGGAGCATCTCGGACATCGAGGGCGCGCGCTGGACCCTTCGCTCGGACTCGCTCATCGCCAGCGCGGACCCGCCACTTCATCGTGAGCTCCTCGACATGGTGCGCGCGACCGCGAGGGACGCCGAGTGACCCACGTGATCCTCCTGGACGTCTCGAGCCTGATGTACCGCGCGTTCTTCGCCTGGGGGCAGGAGCTTCGGGCGCCCGGCGGCCAGCACGTCGGCGCCGTACACGGCTACCTCGACATGACCACGCGCCTGCTGGTCAATCGTCGTCCGGGCGAGGTAGTGCACGTGTACGACCACGAGTGGCGTCCCGTCGCGCGCACCGAGATGTACGCCGACTACAAGGGGAATCGCCAGCCGGACCCCGAGGGCCTACCCGAGCAGTTCCCGATGCTCCGTCAGGTCCTGGACCTGAGCGGGATGTCGCAGGCCATGACGCGCGGCTGGGAGGCCGAGGACGCGATCGGCGCCATCGTTGCGAGCGCCCCAAAACGCGACCGCATCGAGATCGTAAGCGGCGATCGCGACCTGATCCAGCTAGTGCACGACCCGCAGGTCAAGCTGCTGTTCACGCTGCGAGGCGTCTCGGAGCTGCTGGAGTTGGACGAGGCGGGGGTGATCGAGAAGTACGGCGTGCCGGCCGACCGGTACATCGAGTTCGCGATCCTGCGCGGCGACGCGAGCGACGGCCTCCCCGGCGTCCGCGGGGTGGGCGAGAAGACGGCGCGCGCGCTCGTGCAGGCCTACGGCTCGCTGGACGAGATCGTCGCGGACGCTGCCTCCTCGCAGCCCAGGGCCGGGCCGATGAAGGGCAAGCCTGCCCTGCGGTCGCGGATCGCCGAGAGCGCCGGCTACATCGCGACGATGCAGCGGCTCGTGCCGGTGAACGCGATCGCGCCGGTCGACCGCTGGCGGGGTGAACGTGACGACGAGGGCGTGGACGCGCTGGCCGAGGAGCTCGCGCTCAAGGGACCGGTCCAGCGCATGAAGGCCGCGCTCGACTCGCTGGCCGGGAAGCGCTGAGCTGGTGCGACCGCTGCAGATCGGCGTCCAGCTCCCCGAGGTAGAGCGCGACGTTCGTTGGCCCGAGCTGCTCGCGATGGCGAGGGCGGCCGAGGAGGTCGGGTTCGACTCGATCTGGCTCGGTGACCACCTCCTGTATCGCCACGACGGCCGTCCCGAACGCGGTCCGTGGGACGCGTGGACCACGCTCGCGGCGGTGGCCGCAACGACCGAACGCGTCCGCCTCGGGCCGATGGTCGCCTGTACGGCGTTCCACCCGCCGGGCATCCTCGCGCGGATGGCGGCCACGATCGACGAGGCAAGCGGCGGGCGGTTCGTGTTCGGGATCGGCGCGGGGTGGAACGAGACCGAGTTCCGCGCGTTCGGGATCCCATTCGACCGACGGGCCGCGCGGTTCGAGGAGGCGTTCGAGGTCGTCCGCCGGCTGCTCGCGGGTGAGCACGTGACCTTCGAGGGCCGCTTCTCGCAGGTCCGGAACGCAGTCCTGTTGCCGGAGCCATCGCGACGCGTGCCGCTCATGATCGGATCGACCGGCGAACGCGTCCTGCGTATAGCGCTTCCGCACGTCGATGCCTGGAACACGTGGTACACCGGGTTCGGCAACACGGCCGAGGGCCTCGCCCCCGTGAACGAGCGCATCTCGGCGCTCGCGACGGACGTCGGCCGCGACCCCGCCGACATCCGGCGCAGCGTGTGCACCCTGGTCGTGCTCGACCCCGACACCGGCGAGCGCCCGATCACCGATGACATCGTGCCGATCGACGGCGCTTCGCCCGACCTCGTCGCCGAACGTCTGCGCGCGCTGGCAGACGCCGGCGCCGAGGAGGCGGTCCTCGTGCTCTCCCCCGTCACGGAGCGTTCGATCCGTGCGATGGGCGAGGTGCTGCCGCTCCTGGGGTAAGACCGACCGGTGAGACGATGCCGGCCGTGACCGAACCCGGCCCCCTCGCGCTCGTGGGCGGCGACGAGCTCAACCCGGGCAACGAGCCGCAGGACCGCGCGCTGGTGGAGGCCGCGGGCGACGGCCCGGCGTTCGTGCTGGCGACGGCGGCCGGGCGGCAGCGGCCCGAGACGGCGGTCGCGAACGCCATCCGCTGGTTCGGGGGCCTGGGGCTCGAGATCCGCGAGCTCCCCGCCACGACCCGGACGCAAGCGAAGGCCCGCCCGAACGTCGAGGCGGCCCGCGCCGGTCGCTTCTTCTACCTGGTGGGCGGCGATCCAGGCCTGGTCCCCAAGACGCTCGCGGACACGCCGTTGTGGGACGCGATCGTCGAGGCCTGGCAGGGCGGCGGGGCGCTGGCGGGGTCCTCGGCCGGCGCGATGGCGCTGGGCGCGTGGACGCTGATCAAGGAGCGGATGCCGGGCGACGACCGCCGCCGTTACGCGCCCGCGCTCGGTCTGGTCCCGAACGTGGCGCTGCTGCCGCACTTCGAGACGTTCGGACACCGATGGGTCGAGGGCGCGCGCGCACGCGCGCCGACCGGTGACGTGACGCTGCTGGGGGTCGACGAGCGCACCGCCGCGTTCTGGCGGCCCGGCGGCTGGACGGCGCTCGGGAACGGTGGCGTCACGGTGATCACGAACGGCGCCACGCGCCGGTTCGACGCCGGCGAGGCGATCTCGGACCTACCCGACCCGCGGCACTGAGCGCGATGTTTCACCCCTGCCCACCAGGGAAGTGACAACAATTGAGACCTCGAAGGAGGTGAGTCGCATGGCGACCAGGAAGCAGACGCAGGCCGCCAAGCGCAACGTCCGGAAGGCCCAGCGGGCGGCCCGGTCCAAGCGAACCATCGCGCACATGCCGAAGAGCACCCGCAGGGCGCTCGGACAACAGGCGGCCCGCGGTCGCGCTAGAGGCGGTCGCGCAGGAACAGCGCTCGAGGACCGCAACCGCGAGCAGCTGTACGAGGAGGCCAAGCGGATGAAGATCCCCGGCCGATCGAAGATGGGCAAGTGGGATCTCATCAAGGCCATCCGCCGCGCGCGATAGCAACAGCTAGCAACGCAGGGGTGACGCCCCCGATCCGAGCCGAGAGCATGCAGGCGTGAGCGAACGCGCCCGGGAACTTCTCGCCCGGACCGGGGGCGTTGCCGTTGCCGGTGCTCGAGCAGATTCGGGCGGCTAGCCCTTGACGATGCAGGTAAGCGTTCGGGTCAGGCCGGGGATGAGCTGGATGTCGCTCAGCATCTGGCCGAGGGCGTCCATGTCCCCGACCTCGGCCCGCACGACCAGGTCGTAGGGGCCGGTCACCGACTGCGCCAGGCGCACGCCCGGGACCGAGCCGATCTCGGAGCGGACCTTGGTGCCGCCCCCTGCGTCGGTTTGGATCAGGACGTAGGCCTTGAGCATCGGTCCTCCTCGGCGCCGAAACGACATCGTGCCCTCGGCGCAGGGCGCTCGCAACCCTCTCCGGCCGATTCCGGGTGAACGTTCGGTTACGTTCAGGCGTCAGGGGACGAGCACCACGGTCTCGGGCGAGCCGCGGCGCGTGGCCTCGAGTGCCTCGTTGGCCTGCGCGAGCGGGAACGTTCGGACCTGAGTGCGGATCGGGATGCGCGCCGCCACGGCGAGGAGCTCTTCGCCGTCGCGCCGCGTCAGGTTGGCCACCGAACGCAGGACCCGTTCCCGCCACAGCAGCTCGTATGGGAACGAGGGGATGTCCGACATGTGGATCTCGGCGCACACGACCTTCCCACCGGGCGCGACCGCGGCGAGCGCGAGGGGCACGAGGTCCCCGACCGCCGCGAACAAGATCGCGGCGTCCAGCGGCTTCGGGGGCGGCTCGATCGATCCTCCCGCCCACGCGCACCCGAGCTCGAGCGCGACGCGCTGCGTCTCCTCGTCGCCCGGGCGCGTGAACGCGAACACCTCCTGCCCCCGGTCAAGCGCGACCCGCGTCACGATCCGCGCCGCGTTCCCGAACCCGTACAGGCCGAGGCGCCCGCCCTCGCCGGCGATACGGAGCGCCCGGTAGCCGATCGCGCCGGCGCACAGCAGCGGAGCCGCCTCGAGCGGTCCGAATGCCTCCGGGATCGGCAGGCAGAAACGCGCGTCGGCCACCAGGCGCTCGGCGTAGCCGCCATCGTGGTCGTACCCGGTGAACCGCGCCCGGGGGCACAGGTTCTCGCGGCCGCTCATGCAGTACGCGCACGTCCCGTCCGCCCATCCGAGCCAGGGGACGCCGACCCGGTCGCCGACGGACCGATCGGTCACCGCTTCGTCGACCGCCACGATCGTGCCGACCGCCTGGTGGCCGAGCACCAGCGGCAGCGCCGGGTGCTCGAGCTCCCCGTCGGCGATGTGCAGGTCGGTCCGGCAGATCGCGCAGGCCTCGACCTCGACCAGGACCTGCCCGGTCGCGGGTTCGGGCACCGGGCGCTCCAGCACCGAGAGCGGGCGGCCCGGGGCCTCGAGCACCATCGCGCGCACCCTCAACCCCCCTCGACGCAACGCTCGACCAGCGCGCGCTGTTCGGCGTCGAACCAGGGCGGCTCGCCCGCCGCCGCGTCGGCCGTCGCGTGCTCGGTCTTCGCGGTTGCGGGGATCGCCACCGTGACCCGCGGGTCCGACAGCGTCCACTTCAGCAGCGCCTGCGCCCAGGTCGAGACGCCCAGCGTGGCCAGCACCCCCGGATCTCGCGGGGCTCGGCGGAACAGCGCGCCCTCGGCGAAGGGCCTCATCGCGATCACACCGAGTCCGAGCTCGTCGGCCAGCGGGAGGATCTCGCGTTCGGCGCGGCGTTCCAGCGGGTTGTACGGGACCTGCACGCCGTGGATCCGGCCGGTGCGCATCACCTCGGCCAGCTCGTCGAACGAGCCCTCGCGGTAGTGCGTCGCGCCGAGCAGCCCGACGTGTCCGTCCTCACGCGCGCGCTCCAGCCAGCCGAGGTGCTCGCGCCACGCCACCAGGTTGTGGACCTGCTCGATGTCCACGCGGCCGAAGAACCCCAGCTGCGCCTCGAGCTGCGCGCGACCGTCCTCGATCGAGCGCGTCCAGATCTTCGTCGCGACGACGATGTCGTCGCGGACGCCCTCGGCGTCGAGCGCGCGACCCAGCACGGCCTCCGCCCGCCCGTACATCGGCGAGGAGTCCGCCAGCCGGGCGCCGCCGTCGAAGAACGTCCGCACCACGGCGCGGGCCGTGTCCTCGTGGCGCTGCGGGAGATCGAACACGCTCCAGGTCCCGAGCCCGACCACCGGGACCGACGGCCCGGTCCCCCCGAACGGTCGAAGCTCCACCGACCCCGGGGCGCTAGTCCTCGGTCGAGCCGTTGTGCTCGCGCAGGAAACGCTCGAGCTCGGCGGCGATGTCGTCGCCGCTGGCCGCGTGGAGGGGAACGTCCTCGTCGTCGTCCCCCATGACCTCGGAGGCCTCCTCGAGCCGGCTCACGTAGGCGGCGAGGTTGCCGTCCTCCTCGATCGCCTCGGACACCTCGCGCTCGAACACGCGGGCGGCGAGCTCGATCTCGCCGGTGTCGACCTCCAGGCCGGTGAGGTCGCGCAGCGACTCGAGCAGCGCGAGCGCGACCTTGGGGTTGCGCGACTGCGGCAGGTAGTGGGGCGCGGCCGCCCACAGCGAGACCGCCGGGATGCTCGCGCGCGCCGCGGCCGCGTTCACCACGCCGACGATGCCGGTCGGACCCTCGTACCGGGCCGCGACCACCCCGGGCCTGGCGAGCCAGCCCTGGTCCTCGCTCGCGGCGTTCACCGGCGCCGGTCGCGTGTGCGGCACGTCGGCCAGGAACGCGCCGAGGGTGATGAGCAGTGACACGTCGAAGTCGGAACACACCTGCAGGATCGAACCCGCGTACGTGCGCCAGCGTACGTTGGGCTCGACGCCGACGAAGACGATCGCATCGCGGTCGTTGATCCGCGCCGAGAAGAACCGGCTCGCCGGCCAGTCGATCCGCCTGGTCGAGCCCTCGACCAGGCGCACCGTCGGGCGGTTGACCTGGAAGTCGTAGAACTCCTCGGGATCGATCTCGGCGAACCGACGCGCGCCCCACTGCGAGCGCAGCGTCCGCGCGGCGGTGGTGGCGGCCTCGCCTCCGTCGTTCCACCCGCCGAAAGCGCACACCATCACCGGGCGCGTGAGCTGGGGTCGGAACCGGTACGCGACGTGGGTCACCCGGACAGTCTGGACGCCCGAGCCGGGCCTGTCACCCCATCTGCCTCATCTCGTGGCCGAAGTCGGTCAAGCCCAGCCGCCCACCCGCCGATGACGTGCTTCGCGGGTCGACGTCGCGCCCGCGAGGAGATGCTTGTCCGACAACTCGACGGGTGGCAGGATTCTCTGCTCGCTCCGACGGGGGGAACCAGGACCGTGGCCCGCACCCGGCTCCGCCGACATCTGCGAACGCTCGCCCTGGCCGAGCTCGCCCTGCTCATGACCCTCGCGGTTCCCTCGGCGCTCGCCGAGACGGCCAGGGCCACGCTTTCGGTGTCCGCGCCGATCGTGTACCTCGGCGACCGAGTCCACCTCTCCGGCTCGGTCACCGGGGACCCCGGCTGCAACGACGAACGACCGGTGACCCTGCAGTGGCAGCCGGCCGACTCGGCCGGGTTCACCACGATCGGTGGCGGCACGACGACGGGGGACGGGGCGTTCGCGTTCGATGCGTCGCAGCCGCAGACCGGCCAGTACCGCGGGCTCTTCCCCGAGAACGGCGCGTGCCTTGCGGCCACGACGAACCTGGTGCTCGTCCGGGTGCGCGAGATGGTGGACGCGGCGTTCGACGACGTGGTTCGCCTCCGCGTGCGGGGGGCGCAGGCCCAGCCGAACGAGACGAGCTCGTCGCCCGTGCTGAGGTCCGAGGTCACCGCCGCGCGGTGGATGGACGCGATCACCCGCGCGATCGGCGACCGGGCGGTCTCCGCGGCGATCGGACAGGACGGCGTGATCCTGTACCACCACGAGGCGCAGACGCCGCGCCGGCCGGCCTCCAACGAGAAGCTTCTGCTCGCGATGACGATGTACGACACGTTCGGGGCGGACTTCCGCATCCCCACGAGCGTCGCGGTCGCGGCGGGCGAGACGGGGGAGGTCCAGGACCTGTGGATCCTCGGCCAGGGCGACCCCACCGTGGATGACGCGACGATGGGAGCGCTCGCGCACGATCTGGTCGACGCCGGGATCACGCGCGTCCAGGGCCGGATCGTCGGAGCCACCGACTACTTCGCTCGCGACTGGGACGCGCCGGGGTGGCACGAGGACGCGCGCGACTACGTGAACCGCCCGACTGCGCTGACATTCGAGGGCAATCGCGACGCCGACCCCGAGCGCGATGCCGCCAAGGCGCTCACGCGGCGGCTCGAGGACCTGGGCGTCCACGTGGACGGCACCCCGACGAGGGGCGATCCGCCCGAGGGGCTCGAGACGATCGCCGTCGAGCGCTCGGCGTCGCTGCAGCGCCTGTCCACCAAGATGCTGCGTCCATCGGACAACTTCATGGCCGAGACGCTCGGCAAGCGCCTGGGGGCCGAGACCGCGCTCCCGGGCACGATCGCCAAGGGCGCCGCGGCGCTCCAGGGCTGGACCGACGCCCACGGCATCGCCTTCCGGTTGCACGACAGCTCCGGCCTGTCCTACGGCGACCGCGTGACGGCGCACGGCATCGTCCGGCTCCTGTCGTTCGCGGAGGACCAGCCCTGGGGGCTCGAGCTCCGGGCGGCGCTCCCCACCGGCGGTCAGGGGACGCTCGTCAACCGCCTGCACGGGATCGACGTGCGGGCCAAGACCGGGACGCTGGACGACGTGTCCGCGCTGTCGGGATGGGTGAAGACCGGGCCGAACGAGTGGACAGAGTTCTCGATCCTGTCGCGGGGCCTGTCGAAGTGGACGGCGTCGGGTATCGAGGATCGGATCGTCGAGATCCTCGACCGCCGTCTCTGACCGCCGCCCGGGGCCCGACGCGGGCGCACCCCCAGACCGTGGACGGAGCCGCGCCCGGCCTGCCACCATCTCCGATCATGACCGAGCGCCGGACACTGGCAGAGAAGGTTTGGAAACGGCACGTCGTCCACCGGGCAGAGGGCGAGCCCGACCTGCTCTACGTCGACCTGCACCTGGTGCACGAGGTGACGAGCCCGCAGGCCTTCGAGGGTCTCCGCCTGGCCGGGCGGACCGTGCGGCGGCCCGACCTGACCGTGGCCACGATGGACCACAACGTGCCGACGGCGCCGGGGCCGATCGACCCGATCAGCCGAACGCAGATGGAGGCGCTCGCGCGCAACTGCGCCGACGCCGGGATCGCGCTGTTCCCGACGGGGGATCTGGGGCAGGGGATCGTGCACGTGATCGGGCCCCAGATGGGACTGACGCAGCCCGGCCTGGTGATCGTGTGCGGGGACTCGCACACGAGCACGCACGGGGCATTCGGGGCGCTCGCGTTCGGCATCGGGACCAGCGAGGTCGAGCACGTGCTCGCGACGCAGACCCTCCCGCAGCGCAGCCCCAAGACGATGGCGGTCACGGTCGAGGGTGACCTGCCGGCCGGAGTCTCCGCCAAGGACGTGATCCTGGGGATCATCGCGCGCATCGGGACGGGGGGCGGCACCGGCCACGTGATCGAGTACCGCGGCAGTGCGATCCGCTCGCTCTCGATGGAGGGGCGGATGACGATCTGCAACATGTCGATCGAGGGCGGCGCGCGGGCCGGCATGGTCGCGCCCGACGAGACGACGTTCGCCTACCTGGAAGGCCGTCCGAACGCCCCCAGCGGATCCGACTGGGAGGAGGCCCTCGAGGACTGGCGCTCGCTGCCGACCGACGAAGGCGCGGCGTTCGACGCCGAGATCGAGATCGAGGCGGCCGGACTCCGGCCGCACGTGTCGTGGGGGACGAACCCGTCGCAGACAGTCACGATCGACGACGTCGTCCCCGAGCCCGAGGACGAGGCCGCCGAACGCGCGCTCGCGTACATGGACCTGCGCCCGGGGACCGCGATCCGGGACATCCGTCCCGACACCGTGTTCATCGGCTCGTGCACGAACTCGCGCATCGAGGACCTGCGCGAGGCGGCCGGCGTGCTCGAAGGGCATCGCGTTCGCGAGGGCCTGCGCGCGATGGTGGTCCCCGGGTCGATGCTCGTGAAGCAGCAGGCCGAGCGCGAGGACCTGGATCGCGTGTTCGTGGCGGCCGGGTTCGAGTGGCGCGACGCCGGCTGCTCGATGTGCCTCGGGATGAACCCCGACCAGCTGACGCCGGGCGAGCGGTGCGCCTCGACGAGCAACCGGAACTTCGAGGGCCGACAGGGCAAGGGCAGCCGGACCCACCTGGTCAGCCCGGCGGTCGCGGCGGCCACGGCGATCGCCGGCCACTTCGCCACGCCGCAGGACCTGGACCGATGAGGGCCTTCTCGGTCCACACCGGCCGCGCCGTGCCGCTCGACCGGGCGAACGTGGACACCGATCAGATCGTCCCCGCCGAGCACCTGCGGCGGATCGAGCGATCGGGGTATGGGCCGTTCCTGTTCGGCGGGTGGCGAAAAGATCCCGGGTTCGTGCTGAATCAGCCCGCCTACGAGGGGGCGACGATCCTGCTGGCCGGACCGAACTTCGGCGGCGGCTCGAGCCGCGAGCATGCCGTGTGGGCGCTCGAGGACGCGGGGTTCCGCGTCGTGATCGCCCCATCCTTCGCGGACATCTTCCGCAACAACTGCTTCAAGATCGGGCTGCTGCCCGTCGAGCTGCCGGACGAGTCGGTCCGCGCCCTGATGGACGCCGTCCTGGACGACCCGGCGACCGAGATCACGATCGACCTGAACGAGCTGCGCGTGAGCGCGGCCGCCGTGCACGAGTCCTTCGAGATCGACCCGTACACGCGCTGGCGCCTGCTCGAGGGCCTGGACGACATCGACCTCACGTTCAGGCACGCGGACGCGATCGACGCGTTCGAGCGGGCGCGGCCGTCCCGGCTCCCCTCGATCCCTCGGCCGTAGGGCCATTGAGGCCTCGCCGGTCTCGGAGCCTCAGGGGCCCGAGGCGCCCGTTTCCGCTGGTCAAGCGGTCATTCGGGCGGCCGGAGGTCCCTCGGCCGCCCTAAGGTCATCCACGCTCGGGACCGATATCTGAAGGCACCATGAAGGCGCGCGCCTGGCTCCTCTACCTGGGCGGCGGCATCGGCGCCCTGCTCGCATTCGTGCTCGTCCCGCACCTGCGACAGGGGTGGTTCTTCAACCTGATCTCCCTGTCCTCGCCGGTCGCGATCATGGGGGCGGTTTGGCTCTGGAAGCCCGAGGTGCGCCTGCCCTGGCACCTGTTCGCCCTCGGTATGACGTTCTTCGTGATCGGGGACGTCATCACATACAACTACGACCAGCTCTTCGGCACCGAGCTCCCATACCCGTCGATCGGCGACGTCACCTATCTGCTCGTCTACGCCTGCCTGGTGGGCGGGCTCCTCATGCTCATCCGGCGACGCACCCCCGGCCGCGACCGCGACAGCGTCGTCGACTCCCTGATCGTCGCGATCGGCGTCGGGACCATGCAGTGGGTGTTCCTGATGTCGCCGGTCGCCCACGACTCGGCGTCGACCGTCCTGCAGAAGCTGGTGGGGATGGCCTACCCGTTCATGGACCTGATCCTGCTGACCGCCGTCGTCCGGCTGGCGATGGGTGCCGGCAAACCGGCCCCGTCCATGTATCTGATGGGGACGGCGGCCATGGCCCTGTTCCTGACCGACACCGTGTACACGTACATCTCGGTCACGGGAGCCGTGTACGACCAGTCGGGGTACCTCGAGGTCGGCTGGGGGATGTTCTACCTGCTGTGGGGAGCGGCGGCGCTGCATCCGTCGATGCGGGGTGTCTCGGACAAGGCGCCCGAGGCCGAGCCACGGATGTCCAAGAGGCGGCTGCTGGTCCTCGCGAGCGCATCGCTGATCGCCCCCGGCGTGATGCTGATCCAGCTCAGCCGCGCGGACGCGGTCGACATGCCCGTGCTGATCGGCGCCTCGGTCGCGCTGTTCATCCTGGTGGTCGTGCGGATGTCCGGACTGGTTCGACGGCAGGAGCAGTCCGCGTTCCGCGAGAAGGCTCTGCGCAACGCCGGCGCGGCGCTGGTGACCGCGACCAGCCGCGAGAGCATCTACACGGCCACGCTGCAGGCGGCCCGCTCTCTGATCGGGGACCACGCCGGCCTGCGACTGCTCGTCGCCACCGAGGACGACCGAGACCGGTTCAGGGTCGTCGCGGCGGCGGGTGGTGACGTCGGCGTCGAAGGCACGACGGTCTCCCTCTCGGTCCTTCCGCAGTGGAAGCGCGACCGTCTCCAGTCGCATCGCTCCTACGAGGTTCCGGCCGCCGAGGCCGAGCTCGCGTGGTCGCTCGGGATGCCGGAGAACGCGACCTTTCTCCTGCGTGCCCCGCTGTTCATGAAGGAGGAGCTCCAGGGGCTGTTGGTCCTGGCCGCGCCGGACACCGTTCCGCGCGCGACCAGGGAATCGCTCGAGGCGCTGTCCTCGCAGGTGGCGCTGGCGCTCGACAGCGCGCTCACCACCGAGGCGCTGCTGATCCGCCAGAGCGAAGCGCGGTTCTCCTCGTTGGTCCAGAACTCCTCCGACGTCGTCATGGTCGTCGAGGCCGACTCCACGATCCGATACATCAGCCCCTCGGTCGAGCGGGTCCTTGGCCACGAGGCTGCCGAGCTCGAGGGCACCAAGCTGACCGTCCTGATCCATCCCGACGACCGGACGAACGTGCTGCAGTTCCTCACCTCGGGCGGCGTCGAGGGCGACGGGCATCCGGGCCTGACCGAGTTCCGGATGAAGCACCGCGACGACTTCTGGCTCAACGTAGAGGCACTTCGCACGAACCTGATGAACGACGAGAACGTCAAGGGCATCGTCCTCAACACTCGCGACGTCTCCGAACGCAAGGCGTTCGAGGAGCAACTCGCGCATCAGGCGTTCCACGACGCCGTCACCGGTCTCGCGAACCGGGCTCTGTTCAAGGACCGCGTCGAGCACATGATCGAGCGGCAGGCGCGCGACAGCTTGCCTGTCTCGATCCTGTTCATGGACCTGGACGACTTCAAGACGATCAACGACTCGCTCGGTCACGCGGCCGGCGATCGCCTGCTCGGCGAGGTGGGCGAACGGCTCAAGCAGTCCCTGCGCCAGGCCGACACGGCCGCGCGGCTGGGCGGCGACGAGTTCGCCATCCTGCTCGAAGACGGCGGGGACGGCGTGGACGCCGCCGAGGTCGCGGCGAGGATCCTCGCGTCGCTCGAGGCGCCGTTCCACCTCGAGGGCAAGGAGGTGTTCGTCCGGGCCTCGATCGGTATCGCCAGCGCCGATGCGCGCACCGGCGGACCCGAGGGCGCCGAGGAGCTCTTGCGCAACGCCGACGTCGCGATGTACATGGCGAAGGAGGCGGGCAAGGGCCGCTACCAGGTGTTCGAACCGGCGATGCACGACACGGCCCTTCTGCGCCTCGAGCTCAAGGCCGACCTGCAGCGCGCCGTCGACAACGACGAGTTCGTCCTGCACTACCAGCCGGTGATCGAGCTCGAGACCGGTCGCATCGAGGGCCTCGAGGCGCTGATCCGGTGGCAGCATCCGCAACGCGGCCTGGTCGCCCCGCTCGACTTCATCCCCCTCGCCGAGGAGACCGGGCTCATCGTGCCGATCGGCCGATGGGTGTTGCGAGAGGCGTGTATGCAGGCCCGCCGTCTCCAGGAGCGCTTCGCGCTGTCGCCGCCGTCGCACATGGCGGTCAACCTGTCGGCGCGACAGCTGCAGCGTCCCGAGATCGTCGGCGAGATCGCGGAGACCCTGCAGGAGGCCGAGCTGCACCCGCACAGCCTGATCCTGGAGATCACCGAGTCCGTGATGATGCAGGACATGGACCTGTCGATCCAGCGGCTGGCCGAGTTGAAGGAGCTCGGCGTCCGGCTCGCGGTGGACGACTTCGGCACCGGGTACTCGAGCCTGAACTACATCCGCCGGTTCCCGGTCGACATCCTCAAGGTGGACAAGTCCTTCGTGGACGGCGTCGACGAGGGCGGCGAGGAGTCGGCCTTGACGGCAGCGATCATCGAGCTCGCGGGGATCCTCCGTCTGCGTCCGGTCGCCGAAGGCATCGAGCACGCCGACCAGCTCGACAAGCTCCTCGCGCTCCGCTGCGACCTCGGCCAGGGGTTCTACTTCGCCAAACCGCTCCCGCTCGCGGGGGTGGACGACCTGCTCACGACGCGCCAGACCCTGGCCACGAGGGAGACCGAGCTCTCCTCCTAGGGTGTCAGGTCGATCCGGTAGCGCACGGTCGGACGCATCTCACAGTCGACCCGCTCGCTGGTGACGGTGCCGTCCTCGGCCCAACCGGCGACCTCGTAGAAGCGGCGCGCGCGCTCGTTGGTCTCGAGCACCCACAGGGTGGCGGCGTCGAATCCGCGCTCGCGCAGGTCGCCGACCGCGCGCTCGAACAGCGCACGCCCCGAGCCGGTCCCGACGCGATCCGGCTCCAGGTAGATCGCGTACACCTCTCCGGTGCGCTCGGTCGCGTCGGCGTCCTGGCTCGGTCCGGTGACCGCGAACCCGGCCACCTGCTCGCCGTCCTGCGCCACCCAGGTCCGCCACTCGGCCGGCGGCTCCTCGAGGCTCCGACGGTGCTGCTCGAGTCGGTCTTCGACGGAGAGGCCGTCCAGGTAGTCGTCGGTGAGCTGTCCCCGGTACGCCGCCTGCCACGACCGAACGTGGATCTCGGCGATGGCGCGGGCGTCCGCCGGCACGGCCTCTCGGATCCGCAGCGGCATCCGGGTCAGCGTACCGCGGGCTCGCTTCGCGGCTCCTCGCTCTCGCGCGGGTGGATCAGGCCGAACAGGTAGCCGTCGACGAGCGCCTCCCAGGAGGCCTCGATGATGTTCTCGGACACGCCGACGGTGGTCCACTCGCGCCGACCGTTCGATGTGTCGATCAGGACGCGGACTACCGCACCTGTGCCATGGGTCTCGTCCAGCACGCGCACCCGGAAGTCTTCGAGCGTGATGTGCTCGAGCTCCGGGTAGTCGTTGGCCAGCGCCTTGCGCAGCGCGTTGTCGAGGGCCCCCACGGGGCCGTGCCCCTCGGCGCTCTCGATGTGCCGGCGGCCCTTCGTCACGACCTTCACCGTGGCTTCGGCGAGGGGCGGCTCGTCGTCGCCGACGCGCTCCTCGACGTGGACGCGGTAGCTGTCGATCTGGAAGAACGGCTGCCGCCAGCCGTCGGCACGCCGCATGAGCAGCTCGAGCGAGGCGTCGGCGATCTCGAACGTGTAGCCGCGGGCCTCGCGCTCCTTGAGCTCGCTCAGCAGGCGCGTGACCGCGTCGCCGTCGAGCTCGACGCCGAACTCCCGACCCTTCATCCGGATCGTGGCGCCGCCGCCGAGATCGCTGGCCACCACCCCGCGCCGGTTGCCGACCGTGGTGGGCTCGACGTGCTCGTACGCGCGCGAGACGCGTTCGACGCCGCTCGCGTGCAGGCCGGCCTTGTGCGTGAACGCGTACCGGCCCGCGTACGGCTGCCGCGCGTCCGGCGCCACGTTGGCGACCTCGGCCACGTAGTGGGCGACCTCGGTGAGCCGCTCGAGCGACCCGTCGGGCAGGCACTCGGCGCCCATCTTCAGCACGAGGTTGGCGGCGATCGGGATCAGGTCCGCGTTGCCGGTCCGCTCCCCATAGCCGTTCACGACGCCCTGCACCTGATAAACACCGTGCTCGACGGCGATCAGTGAGTTGGCGATCGCGCAGCCGGCATCGTTGTGGACGTGGATCCCGAGCGGCGGCCGGACGCTCTGGCGCACCTCGCCGACGATGCGCGCCACCTCCTGGGGCAGCATCCCGCCGTTCGTGTCGCACAGGACCAGCCGCTCGGCGCCCGCCTCCTCGGCGGTCCGGAGGATCCGCAGGGCGAACGCGGGGTCGCTGCGGTACCCGTCGAAGAAGTGCTCGGCGTCGAAGAAGACCCGCCGGCCCTGCTCGCGCAGGAAGCCGATCGAGTCGCGCACCATGGCCTCGCCCTCGTCCAGGGTCGTCCGAAGCGCGTCGATGACGTGCAGGTCCCAGGCCTTGCCCACCAGGGTCACGACCCGCGTCCCGGCGTCCAGCAGGTCGCGGAGCACGGCGCTCGAGCCCGCCGACTCCCCCGCCTTGCGCGTCATCCCGAACGCCGTGAGCGTCGCGTGCTTGAGCGTCTCGCCGGTCGCCAGCCGGAAGAACTCGGTCTCCCGCGGGTTCGCACCCGGCCAACCGCCCTCGACGAACGGCACCCCGAGCTGGTCGAGCTTGTGCAGGATCCGCAGGCGGTCGTCGATCGAGTACGAGACGCCGGCGCCCTGCGCGCCGTCGCGCAGCGTGGTGTCGTACAGCTCGACCTGCAGGCCCGCGCCCACGCTCATGCGGTGGCCCCCTCGAGCACGAGATCGCCGACCTCCCGCGTCGAGTACCCCATCTCGCCGGCGCGCATGGAGGACATCTTCGAGCACGCGACGCGGATGCCCGCGGTCACGCGGTCGGCCGCGTCGGCCTCGCCGAGCTGGGCCAGGAGCATCTGGAGCGCGCCGATCGCGGCCAGCGGGTTGATCGTGCCCCTGCCTGCGTGGTCGGGCGCCGTGCCCCCGATCGGCTCGAACATGCTCGTGCCGGCCGGGTTGATGTTGCCGCCGGCCGCGATGCCCATCCCGCCCTGGATCATCGCGCCGAGGTCCGTGATGATGTCGCCGAACATGTTGTCGGTCACGATCACATCGAACCGCGACGGCTGATCCAGGAAGTAGATGCACGCGGCGTCCACGTGGACGTAGTCGTGCTCGACATCGGGATACGCGACGCCCACCTCCTCCACGACCCGCCGGTACAGATCGCCGGCGAACGTGAGCACGTTGGTCTTGTGGACCAGCGTCAGCTTGCGACGCCGCTCCGGCCGCCTCGCCAGCTCGAACGCGTATCGCACGATGCGCTCGACCCCGTGCCGCGTGTTGATCGACTCCTGGACGGCCACCTCGTGCTCGGTCCCCTTGCGGTGGAAGCCTCCCGCGCCGACGTACAGACCCTCGGAGTTCTCCCGCACAACCACCATGTTCACGTCGTCCTCGGTCTGGCTGGGGATCAGGGTCTCGACGCCCGGGTAGCGCACGATCGGCCGCAGGTTCACGTACTGGTCCAGATCGAACCGGATCCGGAGCAGCAGATCGCGTTCGAGCACGCCGGGCCGGACCCTGGGGTCGCCCACGGCGCCGAGCAGGATCGCGTCCATCTCGCGGAGCCGAGCCAGCTCGTCGTCGGGCAGCACCTCGCTGGTACGCAGATAGCGTTCGGCGCCGAGGTCGAACTCGACGAGCTCGACCGGAACGGCCACGGCGTCCAGGACGCGCAGGGCCTGCCCGATGACCTCGGGACCCGTGCCGTCGCCCCGGATCACACCGACCGCGTGCGTCACGGCGTGCCGTCCTCCTCGGCGTGCCCGTTCGACATCAGGAGCGCCCGGTTGACGGCCGCGAGGTAGGCGCGCGCGCTGGCCTCGACGACGTCGGTGGCCACGCCACGCCCGGTCACGCGCCGCCCGAGCGCGTCCAGCTGAACCACGACGTCGCCCAGCGCGTCGGTCCCGCCGGTCACGGCGGAGACGTTGAACGAGACGAGTCGCCCCTCGACGCCCGAGGCGCGCTGGATCGCGCCCATCGCCGCGTCGATCATCCCGTCGCCCATCGCCGACTCCTCGACGATCTCGTCGCCCTTGCGGAGCCGAACGCTGGCCGTCGGGGAGAGCAGCGTCCCGCCACCGACCTGCAAGGCCTCCAGGACGAACACGTCCTCGGCCGCCGCGCCGAGCTCCTCGGACACGATCGCCGCGAGGTCCTGATCGGTGAGCTGGATCTTGCGGTCGGCGAGCTCCTTGAAGCGTGCGAATGCGCGGTTCAGGTGATCCTCGTCGAGCTCGATCCCGAGCTTGTCCAGGGCGTCGGCGAACGCGTGGCGGCCCGAGTGCTTGCCCAGGACGAGGCGGTTGCCCTCCAGGCCGATCTCGAGCGGGTCCATGATCTCGTAGGTCGCCCGGTTGGAGAGCACGCCGTGCTGGTGGATCCCGCTCTCGTGCGCGAACGCGGACGCGCCCACCACGGCCTTGTTGGGCTGCACGCCGTACCCCGTGGTCATGCTGACCAGGCGCGAGGTGCGCGTGATCTCCTTCAGGTTCAGGCCGTGCCGGACGCCGAGTGCCTCGCTGCGCGTCCGCACGATCATCGCGACCTCCTCGAGCGAGCAGTTGCCGGCCCGCTCCCCGATCCCGTTCACGGCCACCTCGACCTGGCGCGCGCCGTTCACGATGGCGGCCAGCGAGTTCGCGACCGCGAGGCCGAGGTCGTTGTGGCAGTGCGTCGAGATCACGACGTGGTCGGGCACCGCCTCGCGGACGGTCCGGACGAGCTCGCCGAACTCGTGCGGCATCGCATAGCCGACGGTGTCGGGCACGTTGATCGTGATGGCGCCCGCCTCCACGGCGACCCGGAAGCACTCGAGCAGGAACTCGAGCTCGGTCCGGGTGGCGTCCTGCGCACTGAACTCGACGTCGTCGGTGTACCCGACGGCGAGCTTGACGCCGTCGCGGATCGCGTCCAGGACCTGGCCCTGGCTCATCCGCAGCATGTCCGTCATGTGGATGTCGCTGGTGGAGATGAACGTGTGGATCCGCCAGCGCTCGGCGCCGTCGAGCGCCTCGGCGGCGCGCGTGATGTCGCCGGGTACGACGCGAGCGAGCGCCGCGATCACCGGGCCGCGAACGCTCGCGGCGATCTCGCGCACGGCCTCGAACTCGCCGTCGCTGGAGACCGGAAAGCCCGCCTCGAGCACGTCGACGCCGAGGCGGGCCAGCTGCTCCGCGATCTCGACCTTCTCGGCCCGGGTGAGCGCGATCCCGGGGGCCTGCTCGCCGTCGCGGAGGGTGGTGTCGAAGATCCGTACTACGTCGGGGTCGTTGCTAGTGGTCATCGGGGATCACCTTCTCGTCGGAATGCAACCACGGCATCATCGGACGCAGCTCGCGGCCCACGCGCTCCAGCTCGGAGCCGCGGGCCTCGCGGCGCATCGCGAGGAAGTGGGGGAAGCCGGCCTCGGCCTCCCCCAGCCACTCCTCCGCGAACGTGCCGTCCTGGATCTCGGCCAGGACCTGGCGCATGCGTTCGCGAACGCCCTCGTCCACGACGCGGGGACCGCTCATGTAGTCGCCCCATTCGGCGGTGTCCGAGATCGAGTAGCGCATCCACGACAGGCCGCCCTCATAGATGAGGTCGATGATGAGCTTGAGCTCGTGCAGACACTCGAAGTAGGCGATCTCCGGCTGGTAACCGGCGCGCACCAGCGTCTCGAACCCCGCCTCCACCAGCGTCGAGATCCCGCCGCACAGCACGGACTGCTCGCCGAACAGGTCGGTCTCGGTCTCCTCCTTGAACGTCGTCTCGATGATGCCGGCGCGGGCGGCTCCGATCCCGGCGCCGTAGGCGAGCGCACGTTGCAGCGCCGTGCCGGTCGCGTCTTGCTGGACGGCGATCAGCGCCGGGGTGCCGATCCCCTCCTCGTACGTGCGCCTCACGAGGTGACCGGGGCCCTTGGGGGCGATCATCGTGACGTCGACGTCGGCGGGCGGCTTGACCGTGCCGAAGTGGATCGAGAAGCCGTGCGCGAACATCAGCATGTTGCCCGCGGAAAGGTTCGGCCCGATGTCCCTGGCGTAGACGGCCCCGTGTGCGGTGTCGGGCAGGACGACCATCACGGCGTCGGCCTCGGCGACGGCCTCGGCCGTCGCCTTCACCGGCAGGCCCGCCTCCTCGACCCGGGACCACGACGCCGAACCCTCGCGCAGGCCCACCCGCACGTCGTGCCCGGAGTCTCGCAGGTTCTGGGCGTGCGCGTGCCCCTGGCTTCCGAACCCCAGCACCGCGATCCGTTGCCCCGCAAGCGCCGAGGGGTCCGCGTCCTGGTCGTGGTAGATCGTGGCCATCCAGCTCCCGCCTTTCCGGATCGCGTGAAGGTCAGACGCTGCCGCCGGTGTACTCGTCGGCCACGGCCGCGAGCGCCCTGCGCTTGGACCCCTTCTCCCTGATCCCTCGGTCCCCGCGCGCGAGCGCGATGCGCCCGGTGCGCGAGAGCTCGATCACGCCGAAGTCGCCGAGCAGCTGCAGGAGGGCCTCGAGCTTCTCCGGCTTGCCGGTGGCCTCGAGCGTGAGCGTGGAACGGGTGACGTCCACCACCGTGGCCCGGAACACGTTGGCGATCTCCATCGCGCGATGCCGGTCGTCGCCGCTCGCGCGCACCTTCACGAGCATCAGCTCGCGTTCGACGGCGTCGCCGGGCTCGTGCTCGAGGATCTTGATGACGTTCACCAGCTTGTTGAGCTGCTTGGTGATCTGTTCGAGGGGCTTGGTGTCCACGTGCACGACGATCGTCATGCGCGACTGGCCCTCGCCGTTGGTGGGTCCGACCGCGAGCGAGTCGATGTTGAAGCCGCGGGCGGCGAACAGCCCGGCCACGCGCGTGAGCACGCCGGGCTTGTCCTCGACCAGCACCGAGATCGTGTGCAGGCTCATGCGACCGGAGCTTCCGCCGGGTCGTCCACGGGCCGAAGGCCCTCGGGGCCGGCGATGATGTCGTCGTTGCTCGCCCCGGCCGGGACCATCGGGAAGCACATCTCCTTCGAATCCACCCGGAAGTCGATGACGACGCTTCGATCCTCGATCGACAGTGCCTTGTCGATCACGGCGTCCACCTCGTCGGGGTGCTCGGCCCGAAGGCCCACACACCCGTACGCCTCGGCGAGCTTCACGTAGTCCGGGACGTCGTAGGACAGGTAGACCTGCGAGTAGCGCTCCTCGTAGAAGAGCTCCTGCCACTGCCGGACCATCCCGAGGTGCGCGTTGTTGATGATGGCGGTGACGAATGGGATGCCCTCGGCCGTCGAGGTCGCGAGCTCCTGGTTCGTCATCTGGAAACACCCGTCGCCGTCGATCGCGATCACGCGCCGGTCCGGGTTGCCGGCCTTGGCGCCGAGCGCCGCCGGCACCGCGAACCCCATCGTCCCGAGCCCGCCCGAGTTCACCCACGTCCGGGGCTCGGTGAACTTCCAGAACTGCGACGCCCACATCTGGTGTTGCCCGACGCCGGCCACCACGATCGCGTCGCCCTTGGTGTGTTCGTACAGCCGCTCGATGCAGTACTGGGGCTTGAGGGGACCGTCCGCGGGCTGGTCGTAGGCGTACGGGTGCGCGGTCCGCCACTCGTCGATCTGGCGCAGCCATGCGGTCCGGTCGGGGACGCCCCCCGCCTCGCCCTGCAGGCGCCCGAGCTCGGTGTGGAGCTTGGCGATCACGTCCTTGCAGTCGCCCACGATCGGGACATCGGCGGCGCGGTTCTTGCCGATCTCGGCCGGGTCGACGTCGACGTGCACGATCCTGGCGTCCGGCGCGAACGAGGACAGCTGTCCGGTCACCCGGTCGTCGAACCGCGCGCCGAGCGCGACCAGCAGGTCGGCCCTCTGCATCGCGGTGACCGCCGTGTAGGCCCCGTGCATCCCCGGCATCCCGAGCGCGAGCTCGTGCGTGTCGGGGAACGCGCCGCGCGCCATGAGCGTCGTCGTGACCGGCAACGCACCGTCGGTGGCGAGCTGGAACAGCTCCTTGCTCGCGTCCGCCTTGATGACGCCCCCGCCCACGTACAAGACGGGGCGCTCGGACTCCATGATCATCGTCGCGGCCGTGCGGACCTGTTTCAGGTTTCCCTTGGTGGTCGGGCGGTAGCCGGGCAGGTCGACACCCTCGGGCCAACGCCAGGTGATCTCCTGCAGCTGCACGTCCTTGGGGATGTCGACCAGGACTGGGCCGGGCCGGCCGGTCCGCGCGATGTGGAACGCCTCCCGGATCGTCTCGGCGACCTCGTTCGCGTCCTTGACCAGGAAGTTGTGCTTGGTGATCGGCATCGTGATGCCGGTGATGTCCGCCTCCTGGAACGCGTCGTTGCCGACCACCGGGGTCGGGACCTGGCCGGTGATCGCGACCATCGGCACCGAGTCCATCTTGGCGTCCGCGAGCGCCGTGACCAGGTTGCAGCCCCCGGGGCCCGACGTCGCGATGGCGACGCCCACCTTGCCCGTGGCCCACGCGTAGCCCTCGGCCGCGTGGCCCGCGCCCTGCTCGTGGCGGCACAGGACGTGGCGGACCCTCGAGTCGATCAGCGGGTCGTAGGCGGGCAGGATCGCCCCGCCAGGGATGCCGAACGCGAGATCGACGCCCTCGCCCTCGAGGGCCCGGAACAGCGCCTGCGCGCCGGTGACCCTCATGTAGCGGCGACCTCCGCGCGGCCGGCGACCGCGGCGCGCTCCTCGACCGGCCCGGTCTCGACCCGGTGCAGGCGGCACCCCAGCGTGTGGGCCAGGCTCTGCGCCGCCCGCTCGAACTCCCACGGCGTCCAGTCGCGGCGGCGCGTGGTCATGCCGCCCTCGTCCATGCCGCCGCCGAAGTCGACCCCGGCGTCCAGGTAGGCGACCTCCTCGCCGAAGAACCGGTCGAACTGCGGCCGGTCGGCCGGGTCGGCCACGTCGACCGTGACCTGGCCGGGACCCTCCCACAGCACGCTGGCCACCATCCGTCCGTCCCGCTCGAACTCGTAGCGCATCTGGATCTCCTCTCCGTGTCGTCGACCTGATCGCCGGCCTCGCCGATCGCCCCGCGAGGCGTACAAAAAGCCCCTCGCTGCGCGAGGGGCGTCTGGCGCGGGACCCGGGCCTGTCTCGGCCCGGCCGCGCCTACGGAATAAGTACGAGTGCCTGCGGCCCGGTCTTCTCCAACATCGTCTGCATGGTTGGGCCAGTGTACGGACCGCTCTGTGCCTGTCAACCCACCAGACGGGTGACCCGGCACGGCCGGCCGCCCCACACCCGGCTGGGTCGTTCGGGGCGGCCTCGCCTTGACCCAGCGCGGTCACCCCCTCTAGCGTCGCCGCGTGCTCCAGGACCCCCAACTGGCGGCGGTGATCGCCGCCGTTCCCGAATGGCGGACGCACGAGCCGACCGTGACGCCGATCGACGCGGGACGGACGAACCGGAACTTCCGCGTCGAGGTGGGCGGCGCGGCCTTCTTCCTGCGCCTGTCCGACGAGGACACCGCGCTGCTGGGCATCGACCGCGCCGCGGAGTACGAGGCCGCACTCGACGCGGCAGCGGCCGGCGTCGGCCCCGAGGTCGTGGCCCACCTGCCCCAGCACCGCTGCCTGATCACCGGCTGGGTCCCGGGGGAGCCCCTGGCCGAGGGCGACATGGAGCAGGAGAATGTGCTCGCGGACGTGGCGCGCGTGGTCCGCACGATCCACGCCGGACCGCGTTTGCCGTGCTCGTTCGAGGCCTTCAGGATCGTCGAGGACTACCGGCGGATCGCGCATGAGCGGGGCGTCGCGATCCCGGACGCGTTCGAGCCCGCGCACGAGCGCGCGGGACGCATCGAGGAGGCGTTTGCCCAGGCGCCCGTGCCCGAGTGCCCGTGCCACAACGACCTGCTGGCCGACAACTTCCTGCGCGGCGACGACGGGTTCTGGTTGGTCGACTACGAGTACGCGGGCATGGGCGACCCGTTCTTCGACCTGGGCAACCTGTCGATCAACAACGCGCTGTCCGAGGACTCGCAGGAGGCGCTGCTCGGGCTGATGTTCGACGAGGTGACCGACGCGCACCGCGCCCGCCTACACCTGATGCGGATCATGTCGGACTTCCGCGAGGCGATGTGGGGCGTGGTGCAGCAGGCGCTGTCGACGCTGGACATCGACTATGTCGCCTATGCGGGGCGGCACTTCGACCGCCTGTTGCGGTCGATGGCGGACGAACGTTTCGAGGGATGGCTCGAGCTGGCGTCCCGGCCGATCGCCCCGTGAGCGAGGACCGCGCGCACGCCGTGATCGTGGGCGGCGGCGTCGCCGGCGCGAGCATCGCCTACCACCTGACGAAGATGGGCTGGAACGACGTGCTGCTCCTGGACCGCTCCGAGCTCACGAGCGGGTCGACGTTCCATTCGGCCGGCCTGGTCGCGCAGCTGCGGAACTCGGTCAGCCACACCCGGATGATGATGTACGGGGTCGAGCTGTATCCGCGACTGCACGACGAGACCGGGATCGATCCCGGCTGGCACCAGGTGGGAACGCTGCACCTCGCCTCCTCCGAGTACCGGCTCGAGGCGCTCGAGCGGCAGGCGGGCTGGGCCAAGAGCTTCGGGCTGCCTGTCGAGATGGTCTCGGCGGCCGAGGCGCACGAGCGGTTCCCGCTGATCGAGGCCTCGAACGTCCTGGGCGCGCAGTTCGTGCCCTCCGACGGCCACCTGGACCCGACCGGCCTCACGATGGCGCTCGCGGAAGGGGCCAAGCGCGGCGGCACGCGGATCCGGACCGGGGTCCGCGTCGTCCAGATCCCGGTCCGCGACGAACGCGTTCGGGGCGTGGTCACGGACGCGGGCCCGATCGAGGCCGAGGTCGTGGTCATCGCGGGCGGGATCTGGGCGCACGAGCTCGGCGGCCTTGCCGGGCTGGAGATCCCGGTCGTGCCGATGGAGCACCAGTACCTGATCACCCGGCCGATCGAGGGGGTCACGTCGGCCTTCCCGACGCTGCGCGACCCGGACAACCTCGTCTACGTGCGCGAGGAGGTGGGCGGCCTCGTCGTGGGCGGCTACGAGCGCAACCCCGACCCCTGGAACGTCCGCACGCCGATCCCGCCGGACTTCAACCACCGGCTGCTCGAGGAGAGGTGGGAGCGTTTCGAGCCGATCGCGCAGGGAGCCTTCAACCTGATCCCGGCGCTGCGCACGACCGAGATCAACCGGTTCATCAACGGCCCCGAGGCCTTCACACCCGACGACGACTTCATCCTGGGCGAGACCGAGGTGCGCGGCCTGTTCGTCGCGGCCGGGTTCTGTGCGCACGGCATCACCGGCGGGGCGGGTGTCGGCCGCTACACGGCCGAGTGGATCGTCGAGGGCGAACCGTCGATGGACCTGTCGAAGATGGACGTCCGGCGGTTCGGCCGGCAGTACCGCAGTCGGGGGTTCGCGCTCGCGCGCGCCTACGAGATCTACGCCAAGCATTACGACGTGAAGTACCCGGGCGAGGAGGTCGAGGCCGGCCGTCCCCTCAGGATCTCGCCGACGTACACGAGGCTCGCGTCGCTCGGCGCCGCGTTCGGCGAGAAGGCGGGGTGGGAGCGTGCGAACTGGTTCGCGAGCAACGAGGACGAGAGGTTCGCCGAGATGCGCCCGCGGGGGTGGGCCGGGCAGCACTGGTCGACGGCGATCCCGGCCGAGCACGTGGCAACGCGCGAGCGGGCCGGGCTGTTCGACGAGACGAGCTTCGCCAAGATCGAGGTCTCGGGCGCCGAGTCGTGCGCGTTCCTGCAGCGGATCTGCGCGAACGACGTCGACGTCTCGGCCGGCCGTGTCGTCTACACCCAGATGCTGAACCGCCGCGGCGGCATCCAGTGCGACCTCACGGTCACGCGGTTGGCGGACGACCGCTACCGGATCATCACCGGGACGGCATCGGGCAGCCTCGACCTCGGATGGATCACGAAGCAGCGCGACGACGCCGACCGGGTCGAGATCCGCGACGTGACGTCATCTCTCGCGTGCCTCGGCCTGTGGGGTCCTCGCGCGCGCGACATCCTCTCGTCGGTCTGTCCCGACGACCTGTCGAACGAGGCCTTCCCCTTCATGGCCGCACGTGAGGTCACGGTCGGCGACGTCCCGTGCCTGGCGGTGCGTATCACGTACGTGGGCGAGCTCGGGTGGGAGCTCTACGCGCCGATCGAGTTCGGGGCGGCGTTGTTCGACACGCTGATGGCGGCCGGGGAGCCTCGCGGGCTGGTGCCGGGCGGGTATCGGGCGATCGACTCGCTCAGGCTCGAGAAGGGGTATCGAGCATGGGGCTCGGACGTGACGCCCGACGACTCCCCGGTCGAGGCCGGCCTCGCGTTCGCCGTCGCGCCCGGCAAGGACTTCATCGGACGAGCGGCCCTGGAGCGCAGGCGTGCGGAGGAGGGGCGCACCCTCGCGTGCCTGGTACTCGACGACCCAAGGTCGTCCACGCTCGGCAACGAGCCGGTCCGGTCGGGCGGGGACGTCGTCTCGCGCGTGACCTCGGGCGGGATCGGCTACACGGTCGGCCGGAGCATCGCTTTCGCGTACATGCCCCCCGGTCTCGCCGAGGTCGGCACGCGGCTCGAGGTCGAGGTCTTCGGCGAGTGGATCGGCGCCGAGGTCGCGCGGGAGCCGCTCTACGACCCGAGGGGCGACCGGATCAGGGCCTGACGCTCAGCCGGCGATCAGGTTCACGAGCGGTGGTCCGGGCCGGGCGGCGGAAGATCCGGATCGACGAAGATCGATCCGTTCCAGTAGGCCTCGAGCCGGTGCGAACCGGGGCGCCACCCCTTGCGGTCAAGATGGAGCTCGGCGGGCGGATCCAGGTTCCCGAAGTCGTAGTGCAGGGTGATGGCCCCATCCGCCACCGATCGGAACCGATGTGGCCGCCGCGAGCTGCGTGTGAAGCTCGACCGGCGGCTCGTGCGCGGATGTTCGCAATGCGCCTCGAGCCACACGTACGAGCCGACGATCCCACGGTGCGGGTCCAGCCACACCCAGACCGACCCGCCCCGGTCCCTGATGTAGTCCGCGGCCCTCGGTGTCGCGAGGATCTTCACGGCGACGATGATGGCACGCGATGACGAAGGGGGGACAAGGCTCCCCCCTTCGTCCGAACGCTTCGCGGTCCTCAGGTAGTCGACACGATGCCGGTCAAGTCCTCCTCGGGCTGTTTCGGTGGCGTATACGCCTTCTTGCGCTGTGACAGCAGGTAGTAGAGAGCCCCGAGGATCGCGATGACCGCGAACGCGGTCCAGATGACCGGGATCTTGTTGAGGAAGTCGATCTTGAAGTCCACCAGCTGCTTGCCCTGCTCGTAGTAGTCCGTCTGGATCGGCTTCGGGTTCGAGAAGATCCGGAGGTAGGAGGCACCCGAGGCGTTCGGGTCGAAGGCCGAGTTGACCGGCGACGGCGTCAGGAAGTTCAGCAGCATCGCAGCGCCCCACAGGATCGCCACGACGTTCACGACCTTGCCCCAGACGCCGAGGCTGAAGGGAGCCTTCGTCCTCGGCCAACCCTTCACCCGAGCCCGCATGAAGGCCAGGTTCCCGAGCAGATAGCTGAAGTAGATCGAGGCGGTGGCGCCGACCGCGATGACCGCCGCGCCGGCGAACTGGATGAAGGGGACCGCCGAGAGCGCGCCGATCACGATGCACGACAAGATCGGCGTATGGAGCCTCGGGCTCACCTTCGCCAGTGGCCTGGAGAACGGCAGTTGGTTGTCCCGAGCCATGCCGAACCCGAGCCGGATCGTCGACGTGAGGATCGCGAGGCAGCAGACGAAGATCGCCGCCGAGACCACCAGCAGGTACAGCGTGGACCCCGCGGACGTCATCACGCTCTCGATCACCGTCTGTGCGCCGAAGAAGCCCGTCACGGCCTCCTTCATGTCCGGCACGGCGACCAGCACGCCCCACAGGAAGATGGCGCCGATCACGAAGGCACCGATCACGGATGCAAGGACGGCCTTGGGGGCCTCCCGTTTCGGGTCGCGGGTCTCCTCCGCCAAGGTCGACGCGGTGTCGAACCCATAGACGACGTATAACGACATGAACATCCCGACCAGGAAGAACCCCAACGTGGTCGAGGCCGGAAACTGACCGTAGTTGCCCGTCGCCGACGAGCTGAAGATCACGCCGAGGCCCTGGTTGTTGTGGACGATGGCGAGGAATGCGGCGAAGACCACCATGCCAAGGATCTCGAAGAAGACCCCGGTGTTGTTCACGATCGCGACGAGTTTCACGCCGTATATGTTCAAGATCGTGATCAACAGCAGCGTCACGAGCGCGGTGATCTTCTGATCGGCGCTGCCCAGGTCCGTATTCAGGTGCCAACCAAACATCTGGTTCAACGCTGGTAGCAGCGCGATCGGCAGCGTCGCGCATACCGAGGCGACGGTCAGGATCCCCGCGAATAAGTAGAACCAGCCCGTAAACCAGGCGTAGCCGCGACCGGCGAGGTACTTCGTCCACTGAAACACCGACCCGGCCAGCGGGAAGTGGCTCGTGACCTCGGCGAAGTTCATGGCGACGATGAACTGGAACAGGCAGACGACGGGCCAGCCCCACCACAGCCTGGCTCCAAGCGCGGCCATCCCCAGGAAGAACAGCGTGAAGATCCCCGTGGACGGCGAGATGTAGCTGAACGCGACCGCGAACGAGCTGAACGTGCCCAGCTCACGCTTCAGCTCCTGCTTGTAGCCGAACTTCTCGAGGTCGGCCGTGTCCCGTGCTGCCTGGTCGCTCACGTCCATCCGTCCCCCCTTCCTCGGGAACCACGCGGCGTTGTCCGCGCGCGCATCGGCCGCGGGCACCCGCCCGCGCAACGATGCACTCCGTAGGGGCCGCGGTCAAACCAACAACCCCGCGTACAGCCTTCCTGGCCTGGGTATCTCGATGTCATGGCCGACCGGTCAACACCGGACAGACCGTTCGAACGCAAGCGGCCCAGGGTCGCCGTGATCACCGGCGGGACTGCAGGCGTCGGCCGGGCCACGGCCCGGGCGCTGGCGCGTCGCGGGTGGTCCCTCGGATTGCTGGCCCGCGGACAGAAAGGCCTCGACGCCACCTCGGCGGAGGTGGAGGCGGCGGGCGCGAGGGCGATCTCCGTCTCGGTCGACATCGCCGACGCGGCAGCCGTGGCGGCAGCCGCGGACGATGTCGAACGCGAGCTGGGCCCGATCGACGCCTGGGTCAACAACGCGATGACCTCGGTGTTCGGGCCGTTCACCGAGATCCCGCTGGACGACGTTCACCGCGTCACCGAGGTGACCTACCTCGGCTACGTCTACGGGACCCGGGCGGCGCTCGACCGGATGCGGCCGCGAGACCGCGGCGTGATCGTGCAGGTGGGCTCGGCGCTGGCCTTCCGCGGCATCCCGCTGCAGTCGGCGTACTGCGCGTCCAAGCACGCGATCCGGGGGTTCGACGACTCGCTGCGGGCCGAGCTCCTGCACGAGCGGAGCAACGTCCGCATCTGCGAGGTGCATCTGCCGGCGATCAACACGCCGCAGTTCCGATGGGTGCGTTCCCTCCTCGACCGCGAGGCCCGGCCGGTGCCGCCGATCTATCAACCCGAGATCGCGGCCGACGCGATCGCGTGGGTACTCGACCACCCGCGCCGGTCGACGTGGGTGGGTGGCTCGACAGTCGGGACGATCGTGTCCAGCATCATGCCGGGCCTGATCGATCGGTACCTCTCGCTGACCGGCTATCGCGCCCAGCAGACGCAGGAGCCGCGCGATCCGACTCGACCGGACAACCTTTACGCGCCCGTCGAGACCGACGCCGGTGCGCACGGTCCGTTCGACGAACGGGCACACGGACGGACGATGCAGCTATGGCTCACCAAGCACCGGTGGGCCGCGCCGGCGGCCGCGGCCGCCGTTTCGCTCGCCGTCGCGATCGGATCGCGCGACCGCTCGGAAGGCGCGTAGGCGTGATCGACTGGGCCGGCTGGGCGGTGTTCGGGATCGCGGCCACCGTGACGCTCACCGGGATCATGGTCGCCGCGCAGTTGGCGGGCCTGTCGCGGATGGACATCCCCTTGATCCTGGGGACGATGTTCACCGACAGACCCGATCGCGCGCGGTCCCTCGGCTTCCTCGTTCACGTCGTGAACGGACAGGTCTTCGCGCTTGGCTATGCGGCGGCGTTCGCGATCCTCGGTCGCGCCGAATGGTGGATCGGCGCGCTGTTCGGGGCGTGGCACGGACTGGCCGCCCTCGTCGTGATCGTCCCGCTCGCCAGCGGGGCCCATCCCAGGATGGCGACGGACCGGTCGGGACCGGAGCTGCACGCCGTGCTCGAGCCGCCGGGCCTGCTGGCCCTCAACTACGGGCGGGAGACGCCGATCGTCGCGCTCGTCGCACACATCATCTTCGGAGCGATCCTCGGGACGTTCCTTTCGCCCTGACCGCCTCCGCACGCCCGAGGGCGCCGGCCGCCTCTACGAGCGCCGCGTGAGTGAACGCCTGCGGGAAGTTCCCGGAGAGTTCCCGCGTCCCGGGGTCCATCTCCTCGGCGAACAGACCGAGCTCGTTCGCGAGCGCACACGTCGCCTCGAGCACCTCCCGGCCCTCCTCGATCCGGCCCGTCTCGATCAGCGCGCGGCTCCACCAGAAGGAACATGGGAGGAACGCGCCCTCGCCCGTCGGGCCGAACCGGTACAGCAGCGGGTACCCGGCATCGAGGCCGCGCGCGATCGCCTCGATCGTTCCCACCAGACGGGGCGAGTCCCTCGGCTCTATCCGCGCGATCGGCATCGCCAGTACGGCGGCATCAAGATCGCGGGACCCGTAGGACTGGGCGTAGGCGCCGAGGACCTCGCTGAAACCCAGCCGACGAACCGCGTCCCCCACCGCGTCGCGAGCCTCGGACCACCGACGCCGCCGGCGCTCGGATACGTGCAGGCGCTCGCCGACGCGCAGCGCGCGATCCAGGCCGATCCACGACATCACCTTCGAATGGACGAAGTGGCGACGCGGGCCACGAAGCTCCCAGATGCCGTGGTCCGGCTCGGCCCAGCGCGCGGCCAATAGGTCGGCATGTCCTCGGAGCTCCCGCCAGGTCTCCCGGTACAGGTCACCCGTCTCTCGCATGTAGCCCCACCCCGCGTCGATCATGTAACCGTAGACGTCGAGCTGGAACTGCTCCGCCGCCGCGTTCCCCACCCGGACGGGGCGGGCGTCGCGATAGCCGGGGAGGTCCCGCAGCTCGCGTTCGTGCAGACCTTCGCCGCCCATGACGTCGTACAGGACGCGGAGATCCGGCGCGCTCCGCCGGCTGGCGTGGAGCATCCACCACAGGAACGCCCTCGACTCGTCGATCGCTCCCGCCTCCAGGAAGGCGGCCACCTGCATGCTCGCGTCGCGGATCCAGGCGAACCGGTAGTCCCAGTTCGCCTGGCCGCCGGGCACCTCTGGCAGCGAAGTTGTCGGCGCGGCCACGGGCGCGCCCGAGGGCGCGTAGGTCAGGAGACGGAGGGTGATGAGACTGCGGCGGACGGCGTCATCCGTGCCATCGGCGATCGGGCGGAGCCTCCCGGTCCAGCCGCGCCACCACCGATCGGTCCGGTGGAGCTCGGCGAGCGCCCGGCCCGGATCGACCAGGACGGCGGGCTCCCGGTGGTCAAGGCCGAGCACCACCGTCACCGATTCCCCCGTGCGCAGGGAGAACGTCGCGGACCGTCCCGGCCTGAGCTGGAGATCTGGCGCGGACGCGACCGTTGCGACGATCGAGCCCCACGTACAGAACAAGCGGCCGGCCCCGCGCCGGCACCGAGGGGGTCGCGCCGCCCAGTCCGGCTGGGGGTCGAAGTACACACGACCTCGGATCGTGCCGCCGCGGCACGAGAGCATTCGCACGATCAACGACTGCGGCAGGAGGAGGTCCGTCGTGTCGGCAACCATCCCATCGAGCAGGACCGCCTCCCCGTCGTGGGTGCTCCACGTGGTCTCCAGGACCGCGGACGATTCGAGGTACCGCCGTCGCGTGTGGACGATCCCGTTGACCTCGATCGAAAACCGTCCCGCGCGTTCGCCGCCGACCAGCCGGCCGAACAACGGCGGGGAGTCGAACCTGGGAAAGCACATCCAGTCGATCGAGCCGTGCGACGACACCAGCGCGGCCGTGCGCGTGTCGCCGATGAGTCCGTACTCGCCGATCAAGGGGAGGGGCGTCACGGTGGGCCGGTACCCGATCCGGGCGCGTTCGACGCGGCCTTTGCCCCGTGACCTGGGCGTTTGAACGAGGAAACGCACGGGTAGCAGCCGAACCAGAGGTGATGCCGATGGCCACGACAACCATGGCCCCGCGTGGCACGCTCCGGGATCCCGCGGTTCAGGGGTACCTGCTCCTACGGATCACGTTCGTGGTCGTGCCGATCCTGTCCGGGCTCGACAAGTTCTTCAACCTGCTCGTCGAGTGGCCGAAATATCTCGCCCCATGGGTGAACGACCTGATGCCTGGCACGGCCCAGGAGTTCATGTATGTGGTGGGCGCGATCGAGATCGTGGCCGGGATCGTCGTGCTGATCTCGCCGAAGTGGGGAAGCCTGCTCGTCGCCGCGTGGCTCGCCGGGATCATCGTCAACCTGCTGACGCTGGACCCGCCGAGGTACTACGACATCGCGGCGCGCGACTTCGCGCTGATGTTGGCGGCGATCACGCTCAACCGACTGGCGACCGCGTTCGGAGCCACCACCGTCGCGGAGGAGACCAGACAACTGAGAGCCGCCGCCTGACCCGGCGAGGTCACCAGGTGAGGGCGCCCCTGGAGGCCGAGCCCACCAGCCGCGCGTACTTTGCCAGCGCCCCGCTTTCGTAGCGGGGCGCCGGCGCGCTCCACTTCGCTCGGCGTCGTTCGAGCTCGGCGTCGTCCACCACGACGTCGATCCGCCGGTTGGCCGCGTCGATCACGATCTCGTCGCCCTCGCGCACGAGAGCGATCGGCCCGCCGACGAACGCCTCGGGCGCGACGTGGCCCACGCTGTAGCCCTTGGTCGCGCCACTGAACCGGCCGTCGGTGACCAGCCCGACCTCGGCGCCCAGGCCGGCGCCCGCGACGGCCGCGGTCACCGCGAGCATCTCCGGCATGCCGGGCGAGCCCTTGGGCCCCTCGTATCGGATCACGACCACGTCGCCGGGGACGATCGACCCGCTCGTGACCGCGTCGAACGCGTCCTGCTCGGAGTCGAACGGCCGCGCGCGCCCGCGGAACTCCTGCGTGGCCGCGCCGGCGATCTTCATCACACAGCCCTCTGGCGCGAGCGACCCGTACAGGATCGCGGTGCCGCCCTCCGCGTGGATCGGCTCGGCGACCGGGCGGACCACGTCGCCGTCCGGCCCGGGCGGCGAGAGCTCGGCCAGGTTCTCCGCGATCGTCTTGCCCGTCACCGTCATCGCGTCGCCGTTCAGCATGCCGGCGTCCAGGAGCTCCTTCATCACGACGGGCACGCCGCCGACCTGGTCCAGGTCTTGCATCACGAACTTGCCGGCCGGACGGACGCTCACCAGGTGCGGCACGGCCCTGCTGATCCGATCGAAGTCGTCCAGCTCGAGCTCGACCCCGGCCTCGTGCGCGATCGCGAGCAGGTGCAGGACGGCGTTCGTCGAGCCGGCGAGCGCCATCACGACCGCGATCGCGTTGGTAAACGCGTCCCGCGTCATGATGTCGCGCGGCCGCAGGCGGGACTCGAGCACCCTGGTGACCGCGAGGCCCGACTCGCGCGCGAACACCTCGCGCCGGTAGTCGACGGCGGGCGGCGAGGCCGCGCCGGGGAGCGACATGCCGAGCGCCTCGGCGGCCGCCGCCATCGTGTTGGCCGTGTACATGCCCGCGCAGGACCCTTTGGTCGGGCACGCGGCGCGCTCGATGCCCAGCAGCTCGTCGTCGGAGATCGTGCCCTTGGCGTGCGCGCCCACGGCCTCGAACACGTCCTGGATCGTGATGTCGCGCCCGTCGTAGGTCCCGGCCAGGATGCTGCCCCCGTACAGGTACACGGACGGCAGGTTCAGGCGTGCCATCGCCATCAGCATGGCGGGCTCGGACTTGTCGCATCCCGCGATCCCGACCAGCGCGTCCAGGCGCTCGGCGTGCATCACCAGCTCGACCGAGTCGGCGATCACATCGCGCGAGATCAGCGAGGCCTTCATCCCCTCGTGCCCCATCGCGATGCCGTCGGAGACCGCGATCGTCGTGAACTCCAGCGGCACCGCGTCGCCCTGCCGAACGCCCTCCTTGGCGAGCGCCGCCAGCTTGCCCAGGTGGTAGTTGCACGGCGTCACCTCGTTCCACGACGACGCGACGCCCACCTGCGGCTTGCCGAAGTCCTCCTCGGAGAACCCGACCGCGCGAAGCATGGCGCGCGCGGGCGCCCGCTCGGGACCCTCGGTGACGTCTCGGGAGCGCGGGCGTTCGGCCATGTCGTGACCTCCAGGGCGGTGGGTCAGAATGGTCTCGGACCATACCGCAGCCGGAACGGACGCGAAGCCATGCAGACCATCGACGCGCCCCGCCCCGCCGAACGCTCGTGGTGGCTCGAGGAGGCGCTCACGCTCCCGGAATTCCTCACGCCGGAGGCTCCTGCCCTGCACGGCGACACGTCGGCCGACGTCGTGATCCTGGGCGGCGGATACACCGGGATGTGGACCGCGTGGTTCCTGAAGGAGCGCCGCCCCGACCTCGACGTCGCGCTGCTGGAGTCCGACATCTGCGGCGGTGGGCCGAGCGGACGCAACGGCGGGTTCTGCGACGGGTGGTGGGAGAAGATCCGCGACGTGCGCGAGGTGTACGGGGACGCTGACGCGATGGAGCTCCTGATGACGTGCGGCCGCTCGCCCACCGAGATCGGGACGTGGTGCCGCGCGAACGGAATCGACGCGTGGTTCCGCCACGGCGGCGACCTCGCGGTCGCGACCAACCCGAAGCACGAGGGCGGCTGGCAGGGACAGCTCGAGGCGGCCAGGGATCTGGGCGTGGAGGACGGGTACCAGGTGCTATCGCCCGGCGAGGTCCACAAGCGATGCGCGTCGCCGCGGTTCGGCGGCGGCGTGCTCATCGCCGACGCCGCCACCGTGCACCCGGCGCGCCTGGCCCGCGGGCTGCGCCGCCGGCTGATCGAGGACGGTGTGCGGATCTTCGAGCACACGACCGTGACCCGGCTGGGGATGGGCAAGACCGTCGCGGCCGAGACCCCGTCGGGCACCGTCCGAGCCGCCGCGGCCGTGATCGCGCTCGGGGCCTGGGCCACATGGTGGAGGGCGTTCAAGCCGCGGCTGACGCTGCGCGGCTCGTACATGGTGGTGACCGAGCCCGCGCCCGAGCGGCTCGACGAGCTCGGCTGGACCGGCGGCGAGGCGATCCGCGACCTCCGCTCGTCGATCCACTACGGGCGGACGACGCCCGACGGCCGGATCGCGCTCGGGCTGGGCGGGCTGCAGCCCGACCTGGCCCGGCGGATCGATCACCGGTATGACTACGAGGCGCGCTACGCCCGGCGCGTGGCCAACGACCTCTACCGGATGTTTCCGACCTTCGAGGGCGTGCCGATCGAGGCCGCGTGGGGCGGCCCGATCAACGTGAGCGGGTTCACGATGCCGTTCTTCGGCACGCTCGGGAAGGGCAACGTGCACTACGGGCTCGGCTTCACCGGCAACGGCGTCGGGCCGTCGCATCTGGGCGGCAAGATCCTGGCCTCGCTCGCGCTCCACGCGGACGACGGGTTCGGCCGGCTGGCGGTGGTGACGCGCACGCCCAAGCGCTTCCCCCCCGAACCCTTCCGCTCCCCCGGCGCGTTCATCGTCAACGCGGCGATCCGGCGCAAGGACGACCGCGAGGACGACGGGCGGCGCGTCGGCCGCCTGACGCGCGCGGTTGCGCGCCTTCCTCGGCGGCTCGGCTACAAGCTCGGTCCGCGGTGACCGCGATCGAGCTCCCGCGGCCGGCGCGTCGCAGCTGGTGGCTGGAGGAGGCGCTCGCGCTGCCCGAGTTCGCGGGGCCGAAAGCGCCGCCGCTCGCGGCCGACGTCACGGCGGACGTCGTGATCCTGGGCGGCGGCTACACGAGCATGTGGTCGGCGTGGTTCCTCAAGGAGCGGCAGCCCGGCCTCGACGTCGTGATCCTGGAGGCCGACATCTGCGGCGGCGGCCCCAGCGGACGCAACGGCGGCTTCCTGAACGGGCAGTACGACGAGGCCGACGTCCTGATCGAACGCCACGGGAACGAGGGCCGGCGAACCGTCGAGCTGTTCGCGCGTGCGATCGACGAGGTCGGCGCGTGGTGCGACGCCAACGGCGTCGACGCCTGGTGCGAGCGTCCCGGTCAGCTCGGTATCTCGACCAACCCGTCGCATGACGCGAAGGCTGTTCGGACCGTGGACTGGGCGCGTGACCTCGGGTACGGCGACGTCTACGAGCCTCTGACGAACGAGCAGCTGCGGGCACGGTTCGACTCGCCGGTGGTCCGGTCGGGGTTCCGGGTCGCGCAGGGCGGCACCGTCCATCCGGCGCGGCTCGCGCGCGGCCTTCGCAACGCCCTGCTGGCTCGCGGCGTTCGGATCTTCGAGGGCACGCCCGTCGAGCGGTTCAACGCCGCGAGGGCGACCGCGCAGACGCCCGGCGGGACCGTTCGCGCAGGCCGGGCGATCGTAGGCCTGAACGCATGGGCGCGATCGTGGCGCGCGTTCCGCCGCTCGCTGCTGATCCGCGGGACGTTCATCGCGATCACCGCCCCGGCCCCCGAGGCGCTCGAGCGGATGCGCTGGACCGGCGGCGAGGGCGTGTACGACATGCTGGCCGCGCTCCACTACGTCCGACCCACGCGAGACGGGCGGGTGGCGTTCGGTGGCGCCGGGTACCGGGCATCGGGCGGCGGGGCCGACCACCAGCAGTACCGGTACCACGAGCCGTCGGTCGCGATGCTCGTTCGCGACCTGCGGCGGTGGCTGCCCGCGTTCGACGGGGTGCCCGTGGAGGCCGCGTGGGGCGGGCCGATCGACGTGTCGGCCCTGCACCTGCCGTTCTTCGGCACCCTGCCGGGCGGCAGAACCCACTACGGCCTGGGGTTCACGGGCAACGGCGTCGGCCCCTGCCACCTGGCCGGCAAGATCCTTTCGGGGCTCGCGCTCGCGATCGAGGACGAGGCGACCACGCTGCCGATCTGCGACGGGGACCGCAAGCGCTTCCCACCCGAGCCGCTGTTCACGCCGGGCGAGTGGATCGTGAGCCGCTCGATCATCCGGCGCGACGAACGTCTGGACACCGGCCGCAGGCTCGGCGTGCTGACCGACCTGCTGTCTCGACTCCCGCGGCGCCTCGGGTACAACCTGGGCCCGTGAACGGTCCGGGCGCTCACATCACGGGAGGGGGAACGGCTCGTACCCGGGCGCTGACGCCGGCCACGGGTTCGCCTCCTCCCAGGCGGCGCCGAAGTCGAGGACGAGGTCGTCGCGGAACCGCGGTCCGACGATCTGCAGGCCGAACGGGATGCCGTTCGCGCTCAAACCGGCCGGAACGCTCATGGCGGGATGGCCGCTCATGTTGAACTCGCCCGTGTTGTAGCCCTCGGCCTCGGCGGGCCGGTCGGCGGCCGGAAGCATCCCGTTCGGCAGCCATCCCGCGTACCCGTGCGTCGGCGTGACCATGACGGTGTCGTCACCCAGCAAGCGATCGAGATCCGCCGCGTAGCCGAACCGATGCTGCCGAACTTCCAGGTAGTCGTCGAGCGTGAGCGTGAGTCCGTACTCCATCGCGGAGCGGAAGTCGTGGCTGAACTCGTCCAGGTGCTCCTCGACCCACGAACGGCCGAGCCAGATCAGCTCCTCGGCCGCGACGGTGGCGAACCAGTCGTCGCGCGTCTGGGTCTCCGTGAGGTCCAGCGACGGAAACAGCGACGCCGTCGGGATCTCCTCAACCGGGAGGCCGAGCCCCCCCTCGATCGCGGCGAGCGCGGCTCGGAAGGGTTCGTCCACGTCCTCGGGCAGCGGGCCGACGTCGCGGGTTCGGGGCGTGGCGAGGACGTGCCTGGGCATCCCGCCGCCATACCGCCACCACGGGGCCGCGGTCGGATCGCCCTCCGCCGGCCCGCGCATCACGTGCAGGAGCAGCTTCGCATCCTCGATCGTCGCCGCGAGCGGCCCCTGGGTCGAGAAGTCCATCCACGACGGGATCGGCCGCCGTCCGATCAGCCCGTTCGTCGGCTTGAGGCCTGCAAGGCCGCAGAACGCGGCCGGCGTGCGGACCGAGCCGCCGCCGTCGCCGGCGGTGGCGATGGGGGCGAGGCCGGCGGCGAGGGCCGCACCCGAGCCGCCGGACGAGCCGCCGGGCGACCACTCGAGCCCCCACGGGTTGCGGGCCGGTCCGAACAGCCGGCTGTCCGTGTACCCCTGGAACGCGAACTCGGGGAGGTTGGTCCGCCCGAGCGGGATCGCGCCCGCCGCCACCATGCGCTCCACGGTCACCTCGCTCCGCTCGGCGGGCGGGCGCTCGAGCATCGGTCGCGACGCGTAGCTCGTGACCTTTCCGGCGAGATCGGCATTGTCCTTGACTAGCAGCGGCAGCCCGGCCAGCGGACCCTCGGCGCCACGCTCATCCAGCCTGCGGGCGTGGTCGAGCGCCTCCCCGGGCCACAGCTCGGTGACGGCGTTGAGCGGCGGGTTCAACCGTTCGATCCGGTCGATGCAGGCCAGCATCAGCTCGGACGCGGACACGGTGCGTTCGCGAACCGCCTGGGCGAGTTGGGCGAGCATCTACCGCCCGAGGTTCTTGATGCGGCCGACGAACTCGCCGCGCTTGTGGTCGCGCAGGATCATCGAGGCGGCGTTGCGGCCCGGGACGCCCATCACGCCGCCGCCCGGATGCGTGCCCGAGCCGCACAGGTACATGCCGGCGATCGGTGTTCGGTAGTCGCCGTGTCCGGGGATCGGCCGGAAGCTGAACAGCTGATCGGGCGTGAGCTCGCCCTGCATGATGTTCCCGCCGAGCAGGCCGAACCGCGCCTCGATGTCCTTGGGCGTCAAGACCTCGAGATGCTCGACCGCGTCCTCGAGCGAGGGGGCGAACTCGCCGAGCGCCTTCAGCACGCGCCGCGCGAACTCCTCTCGGCCGCCGTCGTCCCACGATCCCTCGCGCAGCTCGTACGGCCCGTACTGGCTGAACGCCAGCATCAGATGCTTGCCCTCGGGCGCGAGTCCCTCCGGCTCGTGCGCCGTGGGGAACACCACCTCGACGTACGGGTGCTCGCTCATCCGGCCGTACTTGGCATCGTCCCACGCCCGCTCGAGGTATTCGATCGAGGGCGAGACCGCGGCCAGGCCCTTGTGCACGTCGCCCTCCTGATCCCACGAAGGGAACGCGGGCAGCTCGGACAGCGCGACGTTCAGCTTGACCGAGCCCGAGCGCGTCCGGTACCGGCGCACGTCCCGAACCACGTCGCCCGGCAGTCGCTCCTCTCCGATCAGGTCCCGGTACGTCGTCACCGGGTGGGCGGACGAGACCACGCGCTGCGAGCGGACGAGCGCGCCGTCGGAGAGGGACACACCCACCGCGCGGCCGCCGGTCGTGATGGCTACGCGGTCGACCTCGGCATCCGTCCGCACCTCGGCGCCGGACGCCTGGGCCGCGCGCGCCATCGCGCTCGAGAGGCCGCCCATGCCGCCCTTGACCCATCCCCACGCGCCGGCGTGACCGTCGACCTCGCCGATCCAGTGGTGCATGAGCACGTAGGCGGAGCCCGGCGTCATCGGACCGCACCACCCGCCGATGATCGCCTGCGTCGCGAGCGCGCCCTTGACGCGCTCGTCCTCGAACCACTCGTCGAGGAAGTCTGCCGCGCTCATCGTGAAGAGGCGGACGGTCTCGTGCACGTCTCGACCGCTCCAGCGCCGGAACCGACCGGCCGTGGCCGCCCACTTGGGGAGGTCGCGCAGGTTCATGTTGGGAGGCACGACGAACAGCAGGTCCTTCAGCAGCCTCGCGACGTGGTCGAAGTACCGGTCGAACGCGACGTACGCCTCGGCGTCGTGTTCGCTGAACCGGGCGATTGCGGCGGCGTCGCGTTCGACGTCCCCCCACAGCGTGAGCGAGGTCCCGTCGGGGAACGGGACGAAGTAGTCCGGCGTGATGATCGAGACCTCGTAGCCGTGGCGCTTCAGGTCGAGCTCGCGCACGACCTGCGGCGGCATGAGCGAGACGACGTAGGATGCGCTCGAGACGCGGTAGCCGGGCCACGGCTCCTCGGTCGCGGCCGCCCCGCCCACGACGTCGCGTTTCTCCAGGACGAGCACATCCAAGCCGGCCTTCGCAAGGTACGCTGCGCACGCGAGGCCGTTGTGGCCTCCCCCGATGATGACGACGTCGCGTTCGAACACGCTCACGGAAGCGCCACGGTACCGGCCACGCGATGTGCCCCGCAACGGAGGACCGCTCCGCGTGAGGACCGCTCGTGGGCCCGGGTGCGTCCTCACGACGTGAACAGCATCCAGCGTCGGGGACTCGTCAACGCCTCGATCGCGGCCGTCGCGACGTTCGCGATCGGATCCGCCCTGGTCTTCGCCAGCAGCGGGTCGACCGAAGAGGCGCCGCCGGAGCCCTCCCCCAGTGCGTCGGCTTCGCCGCCACCGCCGTGCACGCCGACATGGGAGGTGGTGCGCAGCGCGAACCGCTCGGAGGAGCCCACGACGTTGCTCGGCGTCACGGTGGTCACGGCGTCCGAGGCATGGGCGGTCGGAGGGATCGGCCGTGACCCGGACGCCCCCACGGCCATCGCGATCCAGCGGTGGGACGGCAGCAGGTGGTCCCCCGCCCAGGCGCCGAGCCCCGGCAGCTTCGTCAACGAACTCCGGGCGGTCGACGCGGCCGAACCCAACGACGTGTGGGCCGTGGGCAGGACCGACAGCGGCTCCGGCGACGAGCCGCTCGTCCTGCACTACGACGGCACCGACTGGCTCGAGTCCGAGCTCCCGCCGGAGGTCCACGGCGTCCTGAACGGCGTCGCCGCCATCTCGCCGGACGACGTGTGGGCGGTCGGGTTCTCGGGAGACCCCGCGGTCTCGCTCGAACGCGCGCTCGTGCTGCACTGGGACGGCACGTCCTGGAACACCGTCGAGGTCGGCAAGACGATCGGCGGCGGTAGGGCGGCGCTCGAGGACGTCGAGGCCGTGTCTGCGACCGACCTATGGGCGGTGGGCTACCACCACTTCCAGCCCGCGATCCTGCGGTTCGACGGACGGTCATGGAGCAACAGCCCCACAGAGATCCGCGGCTCGGTGCACGCCGTGGAAGCCTTCGCCACCAGCCAGGTCTGGGTGGTAGGCAAACCGATCCAGGAGTTCGACGGCACCTCGTGGACCGAGGCGCCCATGGTCCGGTCCGACGCCGACCTCGTCGCAGTGGCCGCCGTCGGGGGCCAGGACATCTGGGCCGTCGGCTCGAGTCCCGACAAGCAGAAGGACACGACCGGCGCGGCTGTGTACCGATACGGGGGGCATCGATGGGTGCCGGTGGACGGCCCGTCCGTACCAGGCTCCGACGCGCTGACGGCCGTCGACGCGCTTGCGGACGGAACGGTCCTCGCGGTCGGATACAAGGACGTAGCGACCGGGCGCCGGACGCTCGCGATCCGGGGCGCCACGTGCCCGCCCCCCGCGTGAGGCCCACCCAGAGCGCCCGCGGCCGCGTCCGATAGGCTCGCCCGGCCGGATGGACCTGCGACTCACCGACGAGGACCTCGAGCTCAAGGACCGCGCGCGGGCGTTCACCGAGGACGTGCTGCTCCCGCTCGAGCTCGAGTGCGAGGAGCACGACGGCCTGACGCCGTCGAGCCTCGAGGCGGCGCACCGGGCCGTGCTCGATGCAGGGTTCAACGCGATCAACCACACCAGCGAGGACGGCGGTCAGGGCCTCGACCTGCTGCAGCAGATCCTGGTCGAGCAGGAGTGGGGCAAGGCCACGGGGGCGCTCTGGGACATCCCGTGGCGCCCCTCGATCCCGCTCGCCCGGGGCACGCCGGGACAGAAGGAGCGCTACCTGCTCCCCGCCTGCCGGGGCGAGCGGCGCGACGCCTACGCGATCACCGAGGAACGGGCGGGCTCGGACCCGTCGATGGTCCGGACCACGGCGCGCCGCGACGGCGACGGATGGGTGCTCGACGGGACGAAGTGGCACGTCACCGCCGGCGACGTCGCGGACTTCCTCCTCGTGCACGCGCACGTGGACGACGACCCGAGCCTCGCGACCGTGTTCCTCGTCGACAAGGACCTGCCGGGCGTCGAGGTCGTGCGAACGCCGAAGTACTCGCACACGTTCGTGTTCGAGCACCCGATCTTCGCGCTCGAGGGCGTCCGGGTGGGCGCGGACGCGGTGCTCGGAGCGGTCGGCTCGGGGTACGAGCTGACCAAGGAGTGGTTCGTCGAGGAGCGCATCATGATCGGCGCGCGGACGATGGGCGCCGCCGCGAGGGCGCTCGAGCTTTCGCTCGCGTTCGCGAACGAGCGCGTGCAGTTCGGCGAGCCGATCGTGTCGTTCCAGGCCGTGGAATTCATGCTGGCCGACATGGCCGCGCAGATCATGGCCGCCACGTCGATGCTGTACCGGGTCGGCTGGCAGGCGGCGCGAGGGCACACGGATCGGAAGGAGCTGCACGCGCTCGCGTCGGCCGTCAAGCTCGTGTGTTCCGAGACCGCGGGCCGCGTGGCCGACGCAGCGGTCCAGATCCACGGCGGCCGCGGCTACATGCGCGAGCAGCCGGTCGAACGCCTGTGGCGCGAGCTCCGCGTCGACCGCATCTGGGAGGGAACCTCCGAGATCCAGCGCATGGTGATCGGCAACGAGCTTCGAAAGCGCGGGGCCGGCGTGTACACGGGGTGGGTATGACCGCCGCGCGACGGCCTGGACCGGGTCCTCCTCTCCCGTTCATACTCGCGCGGGGTCGGCCCCGGACCGGGGCCTGAAGGAGAGCGGCATGGGCGCGATCGCGGTCGGCGTGGACGTCGGCGGGACCAAGATCCAGTCGACGGCCATGGTCTCGGAGAAGATCGCGGGCGGCCACCGCCTAATGACGCCGCTCACCGGCGCCCAGGACGTCGCCGCGGCGATCGCAGAGGCGGTTGCGAAGGCGCTGGCCGAGGCGGGGGCGCAGCCCTCGGACCTGCACGCGGTTGGGCTCGGTGTCCCGGGCGCGATCGACACGGACGAGGGCACGGTGTCGAGCTCGCCGAACCTGCCCGGCTTCCGGGGCACCGAACCCGTCCCGCTCGGCGCGATGGTCTCCGGGCTCCTGGGCGGCGTGCGGGTCAGGCTCGACAACGACGTGCGGGTCGGCATCCTGGGCGAATGGAAGCGCGGGGCGGGCCGCGGCTACCGGAACCTGCTCGGCGTGTGGGTGGGCACCGGCGTCGGTGGCGGCCTCGTGCTGGGGGACGAGCTGTATGAGGGCCAGGGCGCGGCCGGCGAGATCGGACACACGATCGTCAAGCCGGGCGGCCGCGTGTGCTCGGATGGACGGCGCGGACACCTGGAGGCCTACGCGGGGCGCGCCCGGTTGGAGGCCCACGCCCGGCACCTCCACAAGCAGGGCCACAAGACCGATCTGTTCGACATCATGAAGAGGAAGGGACGGACGAGGCTCTCCAGCGGCGTGTGGGCCGAGGCGCTGGAGAAGAGGGACAAGATGGCCATCGAGCTGATCGACGACGCCGTCGAGGCGCTCGGCATCGCGCTCGCGTCGGTGCAGAACCTGCTGGCGCTCGAGGCGATCATCGTCGGCGGCGGGCTGGGCGACCGCCTCGGGCAGCCGTTCGTGCAACGCATCGAGAAGGAGATGAAGCCGCAGCTGTTCGTCCCGGATCGTCCGCCCAGGATGCTCACCACCGAGTTCGGCGACCTGTCGGGCGCGGTGGGCGCGGCCGTCCTCGTAGGCGGCTGACCTACGTCCCCGAGAGGCAGCCGACGACCTCGTTCGGCAGCCCGGGGAACTGCAGGCCCGCCCCGCCTTCCACGAAGTCGTAGGGCACACCCGACCAGGTGCCCGGGAGGCCCGGATAGGCCTTCGCCTGCGTGTCGCCGGCGTCGAACTGGAACCCAGTCCAGTCCGGCGATCGGAACCCGCTGGTGTCGTACGGCGCCACCGCGACGAGCCCGAGGCCGTAGGTGCGGGCCTCGACCAGGAAACGGCCCTGGAACGCCTGGTCGTCCCCGGCGAACGCCTTCACGTACCAGCGCCCGACGTTCAGCAGGTACCCCTTGTCCGAGGGCGGCGACTCGGGCCCGTCGAACCACCGCATGTCGACCACCTCTAGGCCGCTCTCGCCGGTGACGCGACGGATCACCCGGAGCGGGGTCCGGTACCTGGCCGAGCCCGCCCTCGGCGTGACCCACCCCTCGACGCAGTCGCTCGCGACCGGGCCACGGGTTGCGGGCGGCCGCTCGGGGATCGCGGGCGGGGTGGGCGACGCATGCGTTGCGGTCTCGGCGGGTGTCGTCCCCGACCTCGGGCCGGTCGTCCCGTCACCGTCGTCGTCGCCCGTGCACGCGGACAGGGCCAGCGCGAGGACGATGGCGAGCGCGATGGAGAAGCTGTGTCGATGCATGGGTTCGCAGGGTCGCGGAAGGATATCGTTCGCGGGCTTCCTTGATACCGTGGGCGACCGTGCACAGCCCGCACCACTCTCCACGAGACCGGCCCTTCGACGGGCGCGCGGGACACGAGGATTCGCCGCTGTTCTCGCGGCGTTCGTTCCTGCGCACCTCCTCGTTCGCGCTGGCGGGTGCGACGCTCTACGCGTGCACCGGAAGCGGCCGCAAGGTCCCGGTGGTCACGCCGAGTGCCAACGCATCCGTCATGACTACGGATACGCAGTGGCCGATCAAGCGCGTGATCTACGTGATGATGGAGAACCGCAGCTTCGACAACCTCTTCGGGCGGTTCCCCGGCGCCAACGGAGCGACCGTGGGGGTGAAGTTCGGGCAGGAGGTCCCCCTCATGCCGTGCCCGCACTGGCTGCCCGGCGATCTCCCGCACGATCGCGCGGCGCACCTGAACGACGTCAACGGCGGATCGTACGACGGCTTCGGCAACGGGCAGTTCGGCGACCCGTGGGCGTACACGACCTTCGGCGGTCATACGATCCCGAACTACTGGTCGTGGGCGAAGGACTACGTCCTGTGTGACAACGTGTTCAGCTCGGCCGCCGGGCCCTCGTACCCGAACCACTTCTACTTCGTGGCCGGCCAGTCCGGCGGCGCGATCGACAACCCCGAGAACATCCTGACCCGAAAGACGGATGACGGGAAGACGTTCAAGAGCTGGGGATGCGACGCCGTCGGGGAGGACGTCTTCGTCCTGGTCAAGGACGAGCGGGGCAACCTCACCAAGCACGACTCGTGCTTCACGTTCCCGACGGTGCCCGAACAGCTGGAGAACGCCGGCGTGTCCTGGGCGTACTACGCGGCGCAGCCGGGCCAGGCCGGGTATTTCTGGAACGCGCTGAACGGCATCGCCGGCGTGTTCCACACCGACCTGTGGCGCCCCGAGCGCATCCGCTCGGTCGAGCATCTCGCGCGGGACATCCGGGCGGGGCGGCTCCCCTCGGTCACGTGGGTCACGCCGAGGTTCGAGCTCTCGGATCACCCGCCGGAGAGCACCTGCTTCGCGCACAACTGGCTGAGCGGCGTCGTGAACGCCGTGATGGAAAGCGACGACTGGGCGCACACGGCGATCTTCCTCACGTGGGACGAGTGGGGCGGCTTCTACGATCACGTGCCGCCCCCGGCGCTCGACGACATCGGGCTCGGCTTCCGGGTGCCGATGCTCGTGATCAGCCCGTACGCGAGGAGGGGCTACATCGACGACGCCGAGGGCGAGTTCTCCACGCCGCTGCGGTTCGTCGCGGACAACTGGGGCCTGCCGTATCTGACGCCGCGGATCGAACGCGCGCACAACTTCGAGCACGTGTTCGCGTTCGGGCGCAATCCGCGCACGGACGCGAAGCCGGCGCCGGCGATCGAGGGCTGCTACGGGACGCCGTGGGACTACCCGGGCGACGACTACCCGGGATGGCCCCCGGGCACACAGCCGGACCCGAGCCACTTCGTCTAGCGCTCCCGGGTACGAGATCGGGAGGCCTCCAGTTCGGCTGGCGCTACGAGCCCTGCTGCTCCTGTGCTCGCCGCATCATCTCCTCGGGCGGAACGTCCTCGACGTGCGTGTGGATCCACCAGTGGTTGCCGACCGGGTCCACCACGCCTGCGCTCCGGTCCCCGTAGAACATGTCCTGCGGCTCGCGGAGGGAGGTGGCCCCGGCCTCGAGCGCACGCTGATACACGCGGTCGCAGTCCTCGACGTAGGTCATGACGGTCGATGGCATCGCTCCACTGACACCCTCGGCGGTCGAGGCGTCGGCGAGCATCACGATCGTGTCACCGATGCGCATCTCGGCGTGCCCGATCTTCCCTTCGGGCGTCGGCATGGTGCCGAGGTCCTCCGCACCAAAAGTCGCCTTCATGAACTCCATCAGTCGAGAGGCGTCGTCTGCCAGCAGGTATGGCTGGGCGCTGTGGTACTGGTCCGGGATCGGCTTGACGGCCATGTCTCCTCCTTTCGCCGGCGACTTCTTCGAGCTTATCGACGAAGGCCCGAATTGCTCCGCGGTAGCTACGTGCGACGAGGGATCACGAGAGCATCGACGGCGACGCAGCCGGCGGCGCCACAGATGACGGGGTTCGCGTCGAGTCCGTAAATGTGCTCGCCGAGGTCGTGGGCGAGCCACGACAGCGCGACGATCGCGTTCGCGAGCGCATCTACATCCGCGCCTGTCTGACCACGGACCCCGTCGAGCAACGGCCGGATCTCGAGCCGGTCGATCAGCGACCGAGCCCGGTCGTGGTCGAGCGGCGGCATCGCCAGGCGCCGGTCATTCATGACCTCGACGAGCACGCCGCCCGCCCCCACCAGCACGAGCGGTCCAAACTGCGGATCCCACACGATCCCGAGCGCGATCTCGACGCCGGGAGGCACCATCCGCGACACGGTGACCCTCGGCCCGAGCGCGCGTTCGAGGTCGCCGTACGCGTCCTCGAGCGATGGCGAGTCGTCCACGCCGAGCCGAACCCCCCCGACATCGGACTTGTGCAGCACGCCGGGCTCGGCCGTCTTCATAGCGACCGGGAACCCCAGCCGCTCGGCGGCCGCGATCGCATCCTCGAGCGTGTCCGCGCGAACGCTCTCGGCCACCGGCACGCCGTAGTCGGCGAGCATCGCGGGCCCCTCGAGCTCGTCGAACGGCTCCGCCGTCGCCAGCCGGTCGACCCACCGCCGCCGAACCTCGTCCGACACCGGCGACGCACCGGTGACCGGCGGGCGCGCTCGGGCGTCCCGGTACGCGAACAGGTGCTTGAAGGCCGCCAGGCCCGTCAGCGTCCCCTCGAGCACGGCGATCCCGTCGTCCTGCAACAGCCTCGCATCGGCGCGCTCGATGCCTCCGGCGAAGTTCGACAGCATCGCGTACGGCTTATCGGTCTCGGGAAAGGTCTCTCGCGCCATCGCGATGTACCCCATCTCCGGGTGCTCCTCGGTCGTGAGGTCCACCGTGAATGCCAGGGCCGCGACGGCGGGGTCGTCCAGCAATGCTCGGACGCACCCGGTCACGATCTGGTGCGCGTCGGTCCCCGTTCCCCAGAAGTCGAGCGGGTTCACCGGCGGCAGCCCGGGATCGAGCAGCGCCTCCATCCGCTTCGCGGTCTCGTCCGAGATCTCGGCGAGCGGCACGCCCACGGCAGCAGCCGCGTCGATCAGCAGTGCCCGCTCCCCTCCCGAGTCGTGCACGCTCGCGAGCGCGCCAGGCCCGGCCCGCCTCCCGGCCGCGAAGAGCTCCAGCGTGTCGGCCATCTCGTCCAGGCTCTCGACCCGCGCGACGCCGTACGCGTCGAACAGCGCCTCGTACGCTCCGTCCTCGCCGGCCAGAGCGCCCGAGTGCGCCTGCACGAGCTCGCGCGTGCGCTCCTCCCTCCCGACCTTGAGCGCCACGACCGGCACGTCGCGTTCGTTGGCGAGCGCGAGCGCCTCCCGGAAGCTGGACGGGTCGCGCACGGTCTCGATGAACAGGCCGACCGCCTTGGTGCTCTCGAGGCCGAGCGCGTACCGCAGGTAGTCGGCGACGGTCGTGACGAACTCCTGGCCGGCCGATACCGCGAGGTTCAGCCCGAGGTTCCGGTCGTTGTGGATCATCGCGCTGAACGCCGAGCCGGAGTGCGACAGGAACGTCGCCCCGCCGACCGGCGCGTCCTTCGGCTCGTAGAACCCGAGCGCCCGCACGCGCCTCTCGAGGTTCACGAACCCCATGCAGTTGCCGCCGCACACCGCCATCCCGGCCCCGCGCGCGATCTGCGACAGGCGTTCGGTGAGCGGCGGCTCGCCCTCGGCCGGCTCGTCGTAGCCGCTCGCGAAGATCACGGCACTCGCGGCGCCGGACGACGCTGCAAGCCCGAGCTGCTCCTCGAGCAGCGCGTTCGAGACCGCGAGGATCGCGAGGTCGACCGGCTCCCCGATCTCGGCGAGCGACGGATAGGCGTGCAGGCCGAGCACCTCGTCGTACTTCGGGTTGACGGGGAAGATCCGGCCATCGAACCCGCCCTGGACGAGCTCCACGACGCTCTGGTTGCCGACCGAGCCCTCCCGGACGCTCGCGCCGACGATCGCGACGGAGCGCGCCTCGAGCATGCGCTCTAGAGGGCCTCGGTCGTCCGAAGGCGCCTCCGCAGACGCCGGCGTCACCGCGGTTTCTTGATCGCCCGGTCCCGCACGGCCGCACGATACGCCTGCCAGCCGGGGATGCCGTTCACGCCCCCGCCGGCGTGCGTGGCCGACGACCCGTGGTACAGCCCGCGGATCGGGGTCCGGTAGTCCGCGTACCCGGGCGCCGGGCGCATGTGGAACAGCTGATCCACCGAGAGCTCGCCGTGGAAGATGTTCCCGCCGATCAGCCCGAGCTCCTGCTCGAGGTCATAGGGCCCGAGCACCTGCCGCTCGATCACGGCGCCCTTGAAGTTCGGCGCGAGCTCCGTGTACAGGTCGATGATCCGGTCCGCGTACTGCTCGAGCTCGTCGCGGTGCGGCTGGGCGTTCCAGTCGTCGGGCACCCACTGCGTGAACATCGAGAACACGTGGACGCCCTCGGGCGCGAGCTGCTTGTCGAGGGTCGTGGGGATCACGCCGTCCACGAACGGGCGCTCCGACGCCTTGCGGAGCATGTGCGAGTCCTGGAACGCCTCCTCCGCGTAGCGCGGCGTGAAGCACAGCTCGACCGAGCCAGTGTGGTGGTCCTGCATCTCCTTGCCGGGGTCGGCGATGAAGTCCGGGAGCTCGGACATCGCGACGTTGATCTTCACGACGCCCGAACGCGAGCGCCAGTGCTCGATGTCGTGGGCGAAGTCGGCCGGGAGCTCCTCGCTCCCGACCAGATCGAGGAACGCGATCTTCGGGTGGATGCTCGTGACGCCGATCGGCGCCCGGAGCTCCTCACCGTTCTCGAGCACGACGCCATGGAAGCGTCCGCCGCTCACGATCACCCTCTGCACGCGCGCGTCCGTCCGGACCTCGCAGCCGAAGGACTCGGCCGAGCGGCGGATCGAATCGGAGACGGCGCCCATCCCGCCCTGCTGGAACCCCCACGAGCCCAGGTGGCCATCGCCGACGTCGCCGATCGAGTGGTGCAGCATCACGTACGCGGTGCCGGGTTCGTCCGGGCCGGCCCACGTACCGATGATGCCGTTGACCGCGAGCATCCCCTTGATCTCGTCGGACTCGAACCAGTCCTCGAGCAGGTCCGTGATGCTCATCGTGAACAGCCGGGTGACGTCGCCCACCCCCCGCACGCCGAGCTTGCGCACCTTCCACGCCGCCCTGGCGCTCTCGATCAGGTCGCCGAACGCCATCGAGCCCACCTTCGGCGGCTTCTGGAGCAGCAGCGGCCCGAGTACGTCCGCCACCTCCTGCAGCCACGCCTCCCACCTCGGCAGGGTCTCGGCGTCCTTCTTGGAGAACTGCGCGATCGAGTCGTAGCTCCTGGCCGCGTCGTCCGCGTAGACCTTGATCGAGCGCCCGTCCGGGTAGGCCTGGTAGTAGGGCCCGAACGGCGTCACGTCGTAGCCATGCCGTTTCAGGTTCAACTCGCGGATGATCGTCGGCGGCATGAGCGACATGACGTACGAGTACGTCGTCACCTTGATCTCGGGGTGATCGGGGAACGGGGCGCTGGTGTCCGCGGCCCCGCCGGTCTTGTTCCGGGCCTCGAGCACCACCGTCCGCGCTCCCGCGCGCGCGAAGTACGCGCCCGCCGTCAGGCCGTTGTGGCCGCCACCGATGACGATCGCGTCGTAGACGTTGGACATGAGCGAGGGTCCTTCCCCAGGTCGGAGGGGCCCATCCTCCCACGCGTTTGAACGGTCGGTCAAGCGAACCGGCTGTCCACGGAAGCTTGACACCCCAGGTCGGAGCCATAAGAGTTGCTGAACAACCGTTCAGGTCGGGACCTCGATCAGCACCCCAACTGGTCGGCGTTCAGGCGGAAGTAGATGAGGCCAAAGAGATGAAGCAGGAGGCCGCGTGAGCACACCGGGGGCGAAGCAGGGAAAGGACCGCCACCAGGAGATCCTGGATGCGGCCGCCCGCGTCATCACCGACCGCGGGCTCGCCGAGACGCGAATCTCGGACATCGCCGAGGAAGCCGGCGTCTCTCCGGGCCTGATCCTGTACTACTTCGAGTCCAAGGACCGGCTGCTGGCCGAGGCCCTCACGTTCGCCAACGACCAGTTCTACGTCCGCACCTCGCGCGAGATCCGCAGGATCCCCTCGGCCAAGGACCGGCTGCGGCGGCTGATCGACCTGTCGGTCCCGGGCTACCTGGCCGAGTTCGGGCGCCTCGATGAGTGGGCCCTGTGGATCGAGGTCTGGGTCCGCGCGCTCCGCGACCCCGAGATGGCGAAGGACCGCGAGGTGCTGGACCAGCGCTGGCGCGCGCAGCTGGCCGACATCATCCGGGGCGGGCAGGCCACGGGCGAGTTCGCCACCACAGACGATCCGGACGAGCTGGCGCTGCGGCTCGCGACGCTGATCGACGGCCTGGCCATCCAGGTGATCCTCAACGACTCCGAGGTGGGCCCCGAGCGCATGTGGCGGACGTGCATGGACGTCTCGGCGCAGCAGCTCGGGTTCGAGCTCGAAGCCGCGAAGGCCTGATCCTCAGCCGCCGGAACGCGCGGCGAAGCGCTCGATCTCGGCCGTGTGTTCGTCGTAGTGCTCGAACGTCTCGTCGACGAACTCCGACTCGGCCGCCGGCGGGATCTCCGACAGCGACGCTAGGAGCACGCGGATCCTGTCTCGCGCAGCCTCGGAACGGGCGACGACCTCGTCCCACGGCATCGCCTTGGACTGCTCGGCCATCTCGTCGTTCGTCTTCTGCCAGACGGCCTCGGGATCGTCGGGCTCCGGCGTGCCGGCCGCGATGAGCTCGATCCTTCGCGCGGCGTCGTCGGCCCAGTACCCGCAGTGCCACACGAGGTCGGCGACCGACCACCCGGGCACCACCCCGGGCTCGGCCCTGCGATCCTCCGGCACGCGCGCGACCGCGGCCAGGAGCGCGTCCCAGGCCGACGCCTCGCGGTCGAGCAGCTCGTTCCGATCCATCAGCCGGCCAGCGTTCGTGTGCCACGCTTGGCGAGCTGGTCCGCCACGATGTTGCGCTGGATCTCGGAGGTGCCCTCCCAGATCCGTTCGACGCGCAGCTCGCGCCAGAAGCGTTCGGCCACGTTCTCGCGCATGTAACCGCGGCCCCCGAAGATCTGCACCGCGCGGTCGGCCACGCGGTTGGCCATCTCGCTCGCGTACAGCTTGACCATCGAGCACCGCGCGTGCTGGACCTTCAGGTCGACCCCGCGGTCGATGTTCTTCGCGAGCTCGTACGTCATGAGGCGTGCGGCCCACAGCTCGGTGAGCGAGTCCGCCAGCATGTGCGCGATCGCCTGGTTCTCGATGATCGGGCGGCCGAACTGCACCCGCTCCTGCGCGAACGCCGTCGCCTCGTCGACCAGGCGCTCGGCGGCGCCGCAGCACCGCGCCGCGATCATCAGCCGCTCGTAGCGGAACCACGCGTACACGAACCCGAGCCCGTCGCCCTCCTGCCCGATCAGGTTGCCGGCCGGTACCCGGACGTCCTCGAACGCCAGCTCGGTGTGCGTGTCGACCAGCGTGTGCGTGTACGCCGGCTCCCGGACGGCGCGGACGCCCGGCGTGTCGGTGTCCACGATGAGCATCGCGTGCGAGCCTGCGTTCGGGCCGCCCTCGACCCTGCCCTGGAAGAACAGGTAGTCGGCCGTGTTGAACGATGTCACGTGCCACTTGCGGCCGTTCAGGACGTACCCGTCGCCGTCCCGACGAACGGTCGCCTGGATCGCGTCCACGTCGGAGCCCGCCCCCTCCTCGGTGATCGCGTAGCACTCCTGTCGCTCGCCGAGGATCGTCGGCACGATCCAGCGCTCGAGCTGTTCCTTCGTGACCACCTCCGGCGCCCAGGCCGGCGGCGTGTGCACGCACCACCCGAGGCCGTTGGTCACGCGCCCGATCTGTTCGGAGACCAGGACCTGACGGAACATCGGGAACCCGCCGCCCCCGAGCTCCTTGGGCATGTTCATCGCCCACAGCCCGAGCTCCATCGCCATGCGGTGGTGCTTCTCGCGCACGTCCTCCGAGAGCCGGCCGCCCGAGAGCTCGGTCTCGACCTCGAGCGGGATCAGCTCCTCGTCGACGAACCGCCGGGCGCGCTCCTGGACCTCCCGGTCCTCCTCCGACATCTCGTAGGTCGTCACGGGCGCCAACCTTACGAGATGAACTCGAGGCGGTCGCGGTTCTCCTCGATCTGGCGCAGCGAGTCGGGGTCGACCGAGTGGTCGCGTTCGGGCGAGGCGGGCTCGTCGGACCGCTCGCCGAACAGCTCGCCGGACAGGTACCGCTGGCCGGTGTCTGGGACGGCGGTCACGATCGTGGCGAACTCCGGATGCTTGGCCGCCACCTTCAGCGCCGACGCCAGGTTGATGCCGGAGGACGGTCCGCCGAGGATGCCCTCCTCGCGCGCGAGCCGGTGCGCCATCTCCAGCGCCTCCTCCGTCGACGCCGTCACGATGCCGTCCATCAGCGACAGGTCCAGGTTCCGCGGGACGATCCCGTCGCCGATCCCGGGCACGCCGTGCGTGCCCCAGCGCTGCTCGGAGATCAGCGGCGACTCGGATGGCTCGACCGCGTAGGCGCGGATCGCGCGGTCGTAGGCCTTCAGCGCCCGGGCCACGCCGGTGATCCATCCCCCGGTCCCCTGCGCGGCCACCACCGCGTCGACCTGCCCACCGCACTGCTGCCAGATCTCCTCGCCCGAGATCGTCTGCGCGTCGGGATTGTCCGGGTTCTCGAACTCGGCCGGGACGAAGAACCGATCCGGATCGGTCGCCACGATCTCGCGCATCTTCTCCAGCGCGAGGTCGATGTCGGTACCCGCGCCCGGCGTGAGGACCAGCTCGGAGCCGTAGGCCTCGATCATGCGCTTGCGTTCCAGGCTCATGCCGCGCGGCATCACGATCACGCAGTCGTAGCCCTTGATCGCCGCGACGGCCGAGCACGCGATGCCGGCATTGCCCGTCGTCGTCTCGATGATCGTCATGCCGGGCCTCAGTGCACCCCGCTCCTCGGCTCGCTCGATCATGTGCCGGTAGATGCGGTCCTTCGTCGAGCCCGTCGGCCCGTACCACTCGACCTTGGCGAGTAGGCTGAGCCCGTCCGGGCCAACGCGGGACAGGCGCACGAGCGGCGTGCGCCCCACGGCGTCGAGCATGGAGGGCAGCGCACGGGCGTACGCGTCCCAGACGAGCGTCTCGGGGCGCTCCATCCCCGAAGTTTGACTCGCGGTTCAATCCATCCGCAACCCCCGGCTGGGCGTAGCGTTGCACCGTGGGCCGGTCGCTCCTGCGTCGCCTCATCTTCTTCGCCGTGGCCGCGATCGGCCTGTACATCGTCTGGCCGAGCCTGATGTCGGTCTTGTCGGCCTGGCCGCAGCTGGGCGACCTGAACCCCGCCTGGTTCGCGGCCATGTTCCTGCTGGAGGCGGGGAGCTTCGCCTGCGCGTGGGCCCTCGTGCGCGTGTCGCTCCACAGCGACGTCTGGTTCCGCATCGCGGCCTCGCAGCTCACCGGCAACGCGGTCAGCCGCGTGCTGCCGGGCGGAGCCGCGACGGGTGGAGCCCTGCAGTTCCAGATGCTGGTCGGGGCCGGCGGCATGGACGCGACCCGCGCCGCCACCGGGCTCACGGTGGCCTCGATCATGAGCACGGCGACGCTGTTCGCGCTGCCGCTCCTGACCGTGCCGGTGATGATCTGGGGCGCGCCGGTCCCGCGCGAGCTCCGGTCGGCGGCGTTGCTCGGTATCGGCCTTTCCGTGCTGATGATCGGGGCCGGCGCCCTGCTGCTCAGCACCGAGCGCCCGCTCCGCGTGATCGGTCGCGCGATCGAGCGGGTCCTCAAACTCGTGCGCCGCAAAGGCCCGCCGGTGCAGGGGCTGCCCGACCGGCTCGTGCGCGAACGCGACCTGGTCCGCGATCACCTGGGCTCGAGGTGGTGGGTCGCGGTCCTGGCCGCCGTCGGCAACTGGCTGCTCGATTTCGCGGCGCTGCTGGCCGCGCTGGTGGCGCTGGGCGTTCGGCCGCGCCCATCGCTGGTGCTGCTCGCGTACGTCGTCGCGGCCGTGCTGGGCATGATCCCCATCACGCCGGGAGGGTTGGGGTTCGTCGAGGCCGGGCTGACGGCGACGCTGGTACTGGCGGGCGTGTCGGCCGGGGAGGCCGCGATCGCGACGCTCACCTACCGGCTGGTCTCGTACTGGCTGCCGCTGCCGGCCGGGCTGCTCGCCTATGGTCTGTACCGGCGCCGGTACGGGGGCCGGCCGCTCGCGTCCGCGCCGGGCACCGAGCCCGTAGGCCCCGACGCAGCCGCCCCTGACGCCGGCCGTGCGCCCGGTTGCGGCGCACGCCCCGAAGCGTGACACTCCGCCCGTGGAACCGTCGGACGAGATCCGACAGGTCGTCAGCCGGTTCTTCGAGGCTCTGCGCGACGGCGACGAGGAGAGCGTCGACGCACGGCTCTCGCGACAACCCGGCTTCGAGCGGTTCGGCAGCGACGCTGCCGAGTGGTGGCAGGACGGCGAGGAGGCCTGGCGGGTCTGGAGGCAGCAGATCCGCGAGCTGGGTGGATACGCGTGGCGACTTATCGGCGATGTCCATGCGATGCGCGAAGACCATGTCGGCTGGGCCGCGGCAAGAGTCGAATACGATGCCTCCGAAGACGTCATCCCCCTGCGGTTCACGTGCGTCCTGCATCTCGAACACGGCGAGTGGAAGATCGTGCAATGGCACAGCTCCGTCCCCTCCTCGAACGAGGAGCTCGGATTCTTCCTGACCAAATCGGTGGAGGAGATCGCCGAGGCCGTAAGCGACGCCCGCCCGGACCTGTCGTCGACCTCGGCACCGGACGGGACGGTGACGATCGCGTTCACGGACATCGAAGACTCGTTGAAGCTGAACACCTTCCTCGGCGACCAGCGATGGCTCGAGGTGCTCCGCATCCACAACGACGTCGTCACGCAGGTCACCACCGATCACGGCGGAACCGTGGTCAAGGGACGGGGCGACGGGTTCATGCTGGCCTTTCCCTCTGCGCGTCGCGCCTTGACCTGCGCCCGGACCATCGAGCACGCGATGGATGACGCGTTCCGGAGCCCGGGATCCATGATCCGCGTGCGGATCGGCGTCCACGTCGGAGAGACCGTTCAGGAGGCCGACGACTTCTTCGGTCACGCCGTGAGCTACGCGGCCAGGATCGCCTCGGTCGCCGAAGGCGGCGAGGTCGTCGTCTCGGAACTCGTGCATGCGCTGGTGGCCCAGACCGGTGAGTTCACGTTCGGGGATCCACGCCAGGTCGAGCTGAAGGGCATCGAGGCGCCGCAGATCGTCTACCCACTCACGGTCGGCACCTCGGAGCCGATGGCCGCTGTCGACTGACGCCCAGGACGGCCGCCGCGGCACGCGGGGGCGGCGTTGTGCAGAATCAGTCCGTGCCCGGGACGCGATACTGGCGAGCCGCCGAGCCCAAGAAGGCCTACGACGTCGTGATCGTCGGCGGCGGCGGGCACGGGCTGTCGACCGCGTACTCCCTGGCCAAGAACCACGGGATCACCGACGTCTGCGTCCTGGAGAAGGGGTGGCTGGCGGGCGGCAACATGGCCAGGAACACGACCATCATCCGCTCGAACTACCTGTGGGACGAGAGCGCGGCAATGTACGAGCACTCGCTGAAGCTGTGGGAGGGGCTCGAGGACGAGCTCGGGTTCGACCTCCAGTTCGACCAGAAGGGCGTGCTGAACCTCGCGCACTCGCTCGGCGACGTCCGGTCTTCGATGCGGCGGGTCGAGGCCAACCGCCTGAGCGGCCTCGACGCCGAGTGGTTGGAGCCGGAGGGGGTCGCCGAGGTCTGCCCGATCCTGAACGTCTCACCCGATCTGCGCTATCCGGTCATGGGCGCCACACTGCAGCGGCGCGGCGGCACGGCCAGGCACGACAAGGTCGCGTGGGCCTACGCGACGCGCGCGAGCGAGCTCGGCGTCGACATCGTCGAGCACTGCGAGGTGACCGGGTTCGTCCGAGGCGTGGGAGGGCGGATCGAATCGGTTCGGACGACGCGCGGCGAGGTCTCGGCGCGGCGATTCGGGCTGGTGGCCGCCGGTCACACCAGCATGCTCGCCTCGATGCTCGACCTGCGGCTGCCGATCCAGTCGCATCCGCTGCAGGCCCTGGTCTCGGTCCTGCTCGAACCCGTCCTGGACTGCGTCGTGATGTCGAACGCCGTGCACGTGTACGTGTCGCAGGCGGACAAGGGCGAACTGGTGATGGGCGCGGGCATCGACGCCTACAACGGCTACGCGCAGCGAGGCTCCTTCCACGTGATCGAGCAGCAGCTGGCGGCCGCGATCGAGCTGTTCCCGGTGTTCGCGAACGCCGCGTTGCTGCGGACGTGGGGCGGGATCGTGGACGTGTGCCCGGACGCGTCCCCGATCCTTTCCCGGACGCCGATCGACAACCTGTTCCTGAACTGCGGGTGGGGCACCGGCGGCTTCAAGGCCACCCCCGGCTCCGGGTGGGTGTTCGCCGAGCTGATCGCGAACGGCGAGCCGGGCCCGCTGGCGCGGCCGTTCTCCCTCGACCGCTTCACGAGCGGCGCGCTGATCGACGAGCACGGCGCCGCGGGGGTGGCGCACTGATGCAGGCACGGACGGTGAAGAGGCTCGCCCTCTCACTTCCCGAGGTCGAGGAGCGCCTGACCTGGGAGGAGCCGACGTTCCGGGTCCGCAACAAGATCTTCGCGATGTTCGCCGACGAACGGCGGGCTGTCTGGGTGAAGTCGACTCACGACGAGCAGCGGGCGCTCTGTCACATGGATCCGGACACGTTCTTCATCCCCCCGTACGTCGGAAAGAGCGGGTGGGTCGGCATCCGATACACGACGGTGGACCGGGGCGAGCTCGAGGAGCTGTTGCTCGAGGCGTGGCGGATGACGGCGCCGAAGCGGCTCGTGAAGGCGTTCGACGAAGGCGCGTCGTGACGTGCTGCTGATCTCCTGCCCCTGGTGCGGCCCGCGCGAGGAGATCGAGTTCCGGTACGGCGGTCAGGCGGGGATCGCCTACCCGGCCGACCCCGACGCGCTATCGGACGAGGAATGGGCCGACTTCCTGTTCATGCGCGACAACCCGAAGGGACCGTTCGCCGAGCGCTGGTACCACGTCCAGGGGTGCCGGCGATGGTTCGACGCCGTCCGGGACACCGGGACGTATCGGTTCCTGAGCACGAGCCCGCCGGGCGAAGGTGACGGCTCGTGACGGCTTCACGGCTGCCGTCGGGCGGACGGCAGATCGATCGCTCGAAGCCGATCTCGTTCACGTTCGACGGGTCCGAGATCGCGGCGTTCGAGGGCGACACGATCGCGAGCGCGCTCCTGGCCAACGACGTCGTGGGGGGGTTCCGCAGCCCGATTCTCGGCCGGCCGCGCGGCGTGTTCTCCGCCGGTCCCGAGGAACCGAACGCGTTCGTCGAGATCTCCGAGCCGTGGTTCGAGCCGATCGTCGCGGCCACGACGGTCGAGCTCGTCGACGGGCTCGTCGCGAGGGGCCGTCCGGGGGTCGGACGGCTCCCCCGAGATCCGGCGTCCGTGCCGGCGCCGGCCGCCCAACAACGACACGCCCACGTCGAACTCCTGGTGATCGGTAGCGGTCACGACGGGATCTATCTCGCCGATGAGGCGGCCAAGCGCGGCGAGCGCGTGCTGGTTGTCGAGCGCGAGCCGTGGCCCGCCGGTGTGGGCATGCCCCGGGAGCAGGAAGGCATCAGTGTCATGACGCGGGCGACCGCGCTCGGCCTGTACGACGAGGGCTACGCGGTTGTCCGCCAACGCGCCGGAGCGGTGGACCGCATCTGGCACGTTCGCGCCGAACGCGTGGTGCTCGCCACCGGCGGGTTCGAGCGGCCGATCGCGTTCGCCGACGACGACCGGCCGGGCGTGATGCTCGCGGGCGCCGCCGGACGGTACCTCTCGGGATTCGGCGTCCGGGTCGGCGAGCGGCCGGTGGTGTTCACGGCCCGCTCCTCCGCCTACGCCGTAGCCGGGGCGCTGGCGGAGGCCGGAGCGGAGATCGCCGCGATCGTCGACGTTCGTTCGTTGAGGACGATCAGCGACGCGCCCGAGGGCGAGCGGCTGCCCGGCTGGGTGGTGGCCGGCACCGACGGCGACGAGCGCATCCAGGCCGTCCACGTCGCGTCCCCGACCGGCGAACAGCGGACGATCGAATGCGACGCCCTGCTCGTCTCCGGCGGGTGGAACCCCAACCTGACGCTCTGGCGTTCGATCGGCGGCGGCGTTCGATACGACGAGGCGATGGCGTGCTTCGTCGCCGATGGCGACGGCCCGCCCTGGCTCTCGGTCGCGGGCTCGGCGGCTGGGGACGAGTTCGCGGACATGCCGTACTGGTTCGTGCCGGCCGAGGACACCTCGCGCCACTTCGTCGACCTCCAGCGCGACCAGACCGTGGCGGACATCGCGGACGCGCTCGACTCGGGCCTGCGGTCCGTGGAACACGTCAAGCGCGCGACGTACATCGGCACCGCGGTCGATCAGGGGCGCACGAGCGGCGTCCTCACCGCCGCGATCGTGAACGCGATGCTGGACCACGACGCCGGCGCGCAGGGGCCCTCGAACGCGCGGCCCCCCGAGACCCCCGTCCCGTATGCCACGCTGGCGGGCCGCTTCCGGGGCGAGCTGTTCGACCCGATCCGAACGACGCCGATCCACGCCTGGCACGTGGAGCACGGGGCCGTTTTCGAGGACGTCGGGCAGTGGAAGCGGCCGCGCTACTTCCCGCGGGCTGGCGAGTCCATGGACCAGGCCGTGGAGCGCGAGTGCCTGGCGGTTCGCAACGCCGTCGGGGCGATGGACGCCTCGACGCTCGGCAAGATCGAGGTTGCCGGCCCGGACGCGCCCGCGTTCCTAGACCGCATGTACACGAACCGGATGTCGAACCTGGCCGTGGGCAGCATGCGGTACGGCCTCATGCTCGGCCTCGACGGGATGGTGCTGGACGACGGCGTCGCGATGCGCCTGGCGGAGGACCGGTACCTGGTCACGACGACGACGGGTGGCGCCGCGGTCGTGCTGGACCGGTTCGAGGAATGGCTGCAGACCGAGTGGCCCGGGCTGCGCGTCTACTGCACGAGCGTCACCGAGCAATGGGCGGTCATGGCGATCAACGGCCCCCGGGCTCGGGAGCTGGTCGACGCCGTGGGGACGGACGTCGGCCTGTCGCGGGAGGCGTTCCCGTTCATGACGTTCCGCGACGGGCAGATCGCGGGCGTGCCGGCGCGGATCGCACGCGTGAGCTTCTCGGGCGAGCTCGCGTACGAGCTGCACGTCGCGGGGTGGCACGGGCCGCTCGTGTGGGACGCGGTGATGGCCACGGGCCAGGCATTCGGCATCGAACCCTACGGGACCGAGGCGATGCACGTGCTCCGGGCCGAGAAGGGCTACGTGATCGTGGGCCAGGACACGGACGGCAGCGTGACCCCGGCAGACCTCGGGATGGACTGGATCGTGAACCTGTCGAAGGGTGACTTCATCGGGAAGCGATCCCTCCGCCGGGCCGACCTGGTCCGCCCGGATCGCAAGCAGCTGGTCGGGCTGTTCCCGGAGGAGATGCTCCCCGAGGGCGCGCAGCTCGTGCTCGACGAGGCGGCCGAGATCCCGATGCCGCTCGCGGGCCATGTGACCTCGTCGTACCGGAGCCCTGTGCTCCGGCGGCCGTTCGCGCTCGCGATGCTCGAGGGCGGTCACGGGATGCACGGGCGGACAGTGTTCGCGCCGTTGCGCGAGCGGACCGTCGCCTGCGAGGTCACCTCGCCCGTGCCCTACGACCCGGACGGGGTTCGGCGCGATGGATGAGGTGCGACCGTGATGGCCCGGACCGCGCTCGCCGGCCGCTCGGCGGACCTCGCACGGCTGGGCGGGATCGAGATCGCCTTCCCGGCGCAGGTGGACGTCCGCGTCGCAGACGGCTCGGCGGTCGGGTTCCCCGTCGAGCCGAACACATGGGCCCGCGTCACCGAGCGAGACGCCCTGTGGCTCGGGCCCGACGAGTGGCTCGTGGTCGCAGCGGCGGACACGGCGGAGGTGATCGCCGACCTCGAGTCCTCGCTCGCAGGCTCGCACCACTCGGTGGTCGACGTCTCGGCCAACCGCGCCGTGATCGAGCTCGCGGGTAACGGCCGCCTCGAGCTCCTGTCGTCCGCCTGCCCGCTCGACCTGGACCCGCGTTCGTGGAACGAGGGGCGGTGTGCGCAGACGCTGTTCGGCGCGGCGCAGGTGCTGCTGCAGGAGCGCGCGGAAGACACCCGGCTGTTCGTCCGGCCGTCGTTCACGACCTACGTCGTCGACCTGCTGCTCGCCGGCGTCACGCGCTGACCGGGTAGGCTCGCGGCCCGATGGACGCCGACACGCCCGCCCTGCGCGCGCTCGATGGCTCGGACCTCGTCTTCGAGGTCAAGCGGACGCAGCGCGCGCGTTCGGCCGAGGAGAGCGCGGGGTTCCAGGGCATCGAGCTCGGACAGCTGCTGCGGACGATTGTCGTTCGGCGCGGCGCCGACGACTACGTGTTCGTGCTCGTGCCGGGCGGCCGTCAGATCGACTGGCCGAAGCTGCGCGCGCACCTTGGCGTGAGCCGGCTTTCGCTGCCCGACGCCGAGGAGGCGAGGGCCGCGACCGGCTACGAGCGGGGGACGATCACGCCGTTCGGATCGGCGTCGCCGTGGCCGGTGATCGCGGACGCCGGCATCCCGTCCCTCGATCGCGTTGCGATCGGCGGCGGCGAGCACGGCGTGAACCTGCACCTGTCCGGGTCCGACCTCGTCCGGTTCCTCGTCGCCGAGGTCGCCGAGGTCACCCGGCCGGACGAGGCGCGCGAGGCCGGATCGTGACGCAGGTCACGCGCGCCCGGTAGCGGCGACCACCGCGCCTCCCCATCTCACAGGACCACGATCGAGCCAGGTTCGGAAGGAGGTGCGAGATGAGCGCAAGGGTCGAGTCACCACAGATCCGAAGCGGGTATCTCGTCGGTCCGGTCGTGATGGCCTTGCTCGTCGCGCTGACGTTCGGGGCCCTCGCCGGAAGCCTGGTCACCCGTTCGATCGTTGGGGGAGACGACCGGTCACCGGTCGCGCCCGAGATCGAGGCGAGCGCACAGACGCTGGACGCGTGGCCGGGGCGCGTCCTCGTGGCGACTCCGTTCGGGAGCGCGACCACGTGGGACATCCAGAAGCTCGAGGCGATGGCGGGCCGCGCGACGGCCGAGCAGTTCCGCGACACGGTCGTCCTTTCGGCGGCTGAGCTGAACTTGCTTCGGCAGGGAGTGGTCCCGGAGCGGCTCCGGGGCGAGCAGGACTCCGCGGTGGTGCTCACCGCCGCCGAGCTGATCGCCCTTCGCAACGGCGAGCTCGCCGAGCGGCTGCAGCGCGATCCCGTCCTATGGGACACCCAGAAGCTCGAGGCGATGGAGGGCCGTGTGCTGGCGGCGCAGGCCGGGGCCGAGGACCCGCCGGTCAAGCCCCACCTGCCCAAGCGCCCACCCAGCGGGTAGGCGGCGAGCACGCGTCACCCGAAAGGCCGGGCTCACCCTCGCGAGCCCGGCCTTCCCGCGTCCGCAGATCGCCCGTCAGCAGACGAGCATGAGGAAGTCGTACGGATCGACGGCCGGACCGTCGTCCGGATGCCACTCGAATGCACGTGGGGTCCGGTTGCGTTGCCCGTCTCCCCCATGTAGCCCACGACATCGCCCTTCTCGACTGGCCCGAGCTCGCCGAAGCGTGACGGGTGGGCGTTGGACGCGCTGCCCGATCCCCCGAGCGGGACGCGCATGAACCCTCCCGCTCGCCTTCACGAGTCCTTCACACCCGGCTCGCAGGATGGGTCTCGAAAGGTGGAAGCGTCGAAAGGAGGCAACAGATGCGACGCGGATGGGCGATCGCGGCGTCGATCCTGGTGGTCCTGGCGGTGATCGGGATCGCGGTCGGCGCCTACAACGCCGGCGTCGACGAGGGCATCCGGCGGGCCGCCACCTCGGACCAGGTCGTCCAGGTCGTCGGCGGGTACGGGCGCGGGTGGGGTTTCTTCCCGTTCGGCTTCTTCCTGTTCCCGTTGTTCTTGTTCGGGACGATCTTCCTGATCGGACGGGCGTTCCGAGGCTCGCGCGGGTGGGGTCGCCCCTACGGCCCCGGCTACGGACCCTGGTCCGAGGAGGGGCGGGCGAGGTTCGAGGACCGGGCGAGCGACTGGCACCGCCGCCAGCACGAGCAGGTGAGTGACCAGGAGAGCACCGGGCCGCCGACGGTCTGAACCCGAGCGGATCGCCGGAACGCGGGCGGGCGGTGGCGGTTGCCACCGCCCGCTCCCGTCGGCAGGCTAGCGGCGCCGGAGGGCGTGTCATGACGACCGTGTTGGTGGTCGAGGACGAGATCGAGATCGCGCGCGTGGTGCGCGACTACCTGGACAACGCCGGGTTCGAGGTCATCGTCGTAGGCGACGGCGGCTCGGCGATCGCCAGCGTTCGCAGCGCCAAGCCGGACCTGCTGGTGCTCGACCTCGGGCTCCCGGGCCGGGACGGGCTCGACGTCGCGCGTGAGATCCGGCGGTGGTCGAACACTCCGATCGTCATGCTGACGGCCCGCGCCGACGAGACCGACCGCGTGGTCGGCCTCGAGCTCGGCGCCGACGACTACGTCGTCAAGCCGTTCAGCCCCAAGGAGTTGGTCGCGAGGATCCGGGCCGTCCTTCGACGCACCCGCGCCGCCGAACGCGGCGCCGAGGTCCTGCGCGCTGCCGACGTGGTGATCGACACCGGCAAGTTGCGGGTCACGGTCGCAGGCCGGCCCGTCGAGCTGACCCCGACCGAGTTCCAGCTGCTGTCCACCCTGGTGGCCGAACCCGGCCGCGTGTTCACACGCGGCCGGCTCCTGGACGCCGTCCATGGCGTGGCGATCGAGTCCTACGAGCGCGCAATCGACGCGCACGTGAAGAACATCCGCCGCAAGATCGAGCCCGAGCCCGGCTCGCCCCGCTACCTCCTGACGGTCCACGGCGTCGGATACCGGTTCGCCGATGCCTGAGTTCGGCGGCTGGCGCGGGGGTCCGCCTCCCTGGTGGCCGCCCGACGAGTCGTGGCCACCGCAGGGCGGCGAGTGGAGCGGCATGCGCGGGCGGTTCGTCCGGCGCATCGCGATCGGGTTCGGCGTCTTCTTCCTGTTCGTCTTCCTGATCGGGTGGCTCGGCGCGACGCTGGCGGGACGGGCCCACGGGTTCCCGTGGTTCGTGTTCGTCCCGATCCTGCTCGCGCTCGGGTTCGTCGCGTTCGGGCGCGCGATCCGGCGGACGGCGAGACCGATCGGCGAGGTCATGGACGCGGCCGAGAAGATCACCGAGGGCGACCTGTCGGCCCGAGCCCCGGCGCACGGCCCCACGGACGTCCGCAACCTGGCCGGCGCCTTCAACCGCATGGCCGAGCGTCTCGAGACCAACGAGCGGCAGCGCCGCGACCTGCTGGCCGACGTCGCGCACGAGCTTCGGACGCCGCTCGCCGTGATCCGCGCGCGCGTCGAGGGCATGCGCGACGGCCTGTACGCGGCCGACGGCGAGCACCTGGAGCTGATCGAACGCGAGACGGATGTGATGGCCCGCCTGCTCGAGGACCTGCAGCTGCTCTCGAACGCGGAGGCGGGCGCCCTGCGCCTGCATCGCGAGCGGCTCGAGCCTCGCGAGCTCGTCGAGACGGCCGCGGACGCGTTCGCGACGCCGGCGGGCGAGGCCGGGGTGCGGTTGGGGACCGAGGTCGCGGCCGGCCTGCCGGCGCTGGACGTCGACCGCGTTCGGATCGGCGAGGTGCTCGCGAACCTGCTCGCGAACGCCGTTCGCCACACCCCGTCCGGCGGCGCGATCACGCTCTCGGCGTGGGGCGACCCCCAGGGCGTCGCGTTCGCCGTGGCCGACACCGGCGAGGGCATCCCCGCGGACGAGCTCGCGCGGGTGTTCGACCGGTTCGCCAAGTCGCCCGAGTCGCGCGGCGTCGGGCTCGGGCTCGCGATCGCCAAGAGCCTCGTGGAGGCGCACGCCGGGACGATCTCGGCCGAGAGCGAACCCGGCCGTGGGACGACGATCCGGTTCGTGGTGCCGGCGGCCTAGCCCTTTGGGATCTCTTTGGTTGGGTCCCAGTGCGGCATCTGCACGACCGAGGCTTTGACCTTGCCGGACACGGGCGTCTCGACCTCGAGCGTGGTCCCGAGCTCGGTGTGCTCGATCGGCAGCATCGCGAACCCGATGTTCTTCTCCAGCCGCGGCGAGAAGCAGGCCGAGGTCACGCGCCCCACGACGTCGCCGCCGGCCGAGACCGGGAAGAAGTCCAGCATCTCGTTGTCGATGTAGCTGCCGAGCGGCTCGCCCTCGATGTCGACGCCGACGAGCTTCTGCGAGACGCCCTCGGCCTTGATCCGCTTCAGGGCCTCCTTGCCCATGAAGTCGGCCTCCTGCTGGAGGTCGACCATCCACGTGTAGTGGTAGCCGACCTCGAAGGGGTTGTTCTCGTACCACATCTCCGCGCCGAACGCGAGGATGCCTCCCTCGATCCGACGGATGTGGCACGGCCCGATCACCTCGAGCCCGTGCGGCTTGCCGGCCTCGAGGACCCGGTTCCACAGCGAGACGCCGTGCTGGGACGCGTCGTACAGGTAGATCTCGTAGCCGACCTCGCCCGTATAGCCGGTCCGCGACACGACCACGTCCATCCCGTCGACCTGGCCCTTCATGAGCCCGTAGTACGGGATCTCGAGCACCTTCTCGCCGAACAGGTCGACCAGCACCTTCTTCGCGTTCGGGCCCTGGATCTGGACGGGGGCGACGTCGATCTCCCGCACGGTGACGTCCATCCCGCTCGCGCCGGCGATCCCCATCGCGTACAGGTTCACGTCCGAGTCGGCGAGCGAGAGCCAGAACTCGTCCTCGGCCACCCGGAGCAGGACCGGGTCGTTGAGGATCCCGCCGTCGGGCGCCGTGACGAACACGTACTTGGCCTGGTCGACCGCGCACTTGTGCAGGTCGCGCGGGATGATCATGTTCGTCAGGTCGAACGCGTCCGGCCCCTTGATCTGGATCTGCTTCTCGACCCCTACGTCCCAGAGCGTGACGCCGTTGACCAGGTGCCAGTACTCGGCGAGCGGGTCGCCGTAGTGGCGGGGGTGGTACGTGTGGTTGTAGACGCTGTAACGCGCGACCCCGTGCTCGCGGGACGCGTAGAAGTACGGCGACTTGCGGATCCGCGTGTACAGCAGGATCCCCGGGTTGTCGATCACGCCCAACGTTCGTGCTCCCTTCTGCGCGACCCCGTCACGCTCTCAACCGCTCGCCCTTGGGATCCCACTGCGGATCCTCGGCGACCGTCGCCGGCAGGCGCTCGTCGAAGAACTCCACCTCGACCGGCGTTCCGGGCACCGCGAGCTCGACCGGCAGGTAACCGTAGACGATGCAGCGACCGACCGAGTAGCCGTAGCCGGCCGACGTCGCGTAGCCCACGACCCGACCGTCGGAGCGGATCGGCTCCTTGCCGAGCACCACGGCCGACGGGTCGTCCAGCGTGATGCAGGCCAGCCTCTCGCGCGGACCGCGCTCCAGCCTGCGTTCGAGCGCCTCGCGGCCCTGGAAGGAGCCCTTGTCCATCTTGACCGCGAAGCCGAGCCCGGCCTCGAACGGATCGTGCTCGGTGTCGATGTCCTGGCCCCAGAACCGGTAGCCCTTCTCCAGCCGCAGTGTGTCGAACGCCCCCAGCCCGGCCGCCACCAGCCCGTGCTCGCGACCCGCCTCCCACAGGAGCTCCCAGGCGCGGTGCCCCATCGCGAACTGCCCATACAGCTCCCATCCGAGCTCGCCGGCGTAAGAGATCCGCTGCGCCCACACCGGGCCCACCTCGCCGACGTTCAAATAGCGGGCTGTCATGTACGGGAAGGCCTCGTTTCCAAGGTCGGCCTCGGTCAAGGCGGCGAGGATCTCGCGTGCGTTCGGGCCCCACAGGCCGAGCGCGAACAGCGAGCCGGTCCGCTCGGTGAGCCAGACGTCCTCGCCCTCGCGGACGTGACGACGCATCCACGCGAGGTCGTGCTGCCCGCTGCCGCCGCCCGTGATGACCCGGAACAGCTGCTCGTCTTTCCGGGTGATCGTAAGGTCGCAGCGGATGCCGCCCCCCGGCGTGAGCATCGCCGTGTAGACGATCGTGCCGACCGGGCGATCGATCTTGTTCGCGCAGATGCGCTCGAGGTACGCCAGCGCGTCCGGCCCCTCGACGTCGAACTTCGCGAACGCCGTCAGGTCGAACAACGCCGCGCTCGAACGCGTCGCCAGGTGCTCCGCACCCTCGATCGGCGACCAGAACCGCGCCGCCCACTCGTCTCGCCGGAGCCACGGCGCGTCCTTCGGGACGAGGCCCGCGTTGGCCTCGAACCACTCGGGCCGCTCCCACCCGGCTCCGACGACGAACTGGGCGCCGAGCTCGACGTGGCGTTCGTAGAACGGCGACAGGCGGAGCCTGCGGGGCCGCGCCATCTGCTGGCGCGGATGGATGATGTCGTAGACCTCGCGGTACTGCTGCTTGCCGCGTTCGAGCACGAACGGCGGCGTGGTCATGTAGGGGTAGAAGCGGTTCGCGTCGGCCTCGGCCATGTCGATCGAGGGCTCGCCATACACCATCCACTCGGCCACGTGCTTGCCGAACCCGCCCGCATGCGTCACCCACACGGCCTCGCACAGCCAGAACCCGCGTACCGTCGCGGACTCGCCGACGATCGATCCCGCGTCGGGCGTGAACGAGAACATGCCGTTGATCGAGCGTTCGGGATCGGCGGGGCGCATGCGGCCCTTCAGCGCGGGAAGCAGGCGCGCCGCCTCGGCCTCGGCCACGTCGAAGTCGCTCGGCGTGAACGGCATCAGTGAAGGCATGAGCTGCTCGTCGCCCGGCCGGCGGAGCGCCGACTGCGGCGTCGAGATCGGCTCGTGCTTGTAGTTGCCGACCGCGTAGTGGTCCTCCCGGTGACGGAAGTACATCGCCATGTCCTGGTGGCGGAGGATCGGATGCGCGACCTCGCGCGTGTCGCCCTCGAGCTCGGGGATCGGGTCCGTCCACACCAGCTGGTGCTGGACGGCGAGCAGCGGGACCGGCACGCCCGCGAGTGCGCCGACGCTCGGCCCCCAGATCCCGGCGCACAGCAGCACGCGCTCGCACTCGACGTCGCCGCGTTCGGTCCGAACACCGACGACGCGTCCGTCCCCGACGCCGAACCCGGTCACGACGACGCCCCCCTCGAACGCGACGCCGCGCTCGCCGGCCTTGCGCGCGAGCGCGGCGGCGATCCGGACGCCCTTCGCGATGCCGTCTGACGGCACGTGGTACGCGCCGAGGATCGTCGACGGGTCGAGCAGCGGGACCCTCTCGGCCGCCTCGGCCGGCGTGAGGAGCTCGGCCCCCTCGAGGCCGTACGAGCGCGCGAACCCGAGCCGGCGCCTCAGCTCACGCATCCGAGCTTCTGAGGTCGCGACCTCGACCCCGCCGACGCCGTACCAGGCGGGCAGTCCCTCGTCCTCGAGCGTCGAGTACAGTGCGACGGATTCCCGCGCGATCCGGCACATCATGCGCGAGCCGTTGGTCTGGAACGCGAGTCCCGGCGCGTGCGTGGTCGAGCCCCCGGTCCCGAACAACGAGCCCTGGTCGAGCACCAGGACGTCCGGCTCGCCCAGCTCCGCCAGGTAGTAGGCGGCGCTCGCGCCGACGATCCCGGCGCCCACGACGACGGTCCGGGCGCGCTCACGCATGCCGGGAGTCTGTCATCAACGGGTGGGGCGTCGCAGGTCGGACTCCGAGCTCGCGGATGGAACCCGAAGGATCCGGCGCCGGTCGGCTCCTACATGGAGAAAAGGCCGGATGTGCGCGTGGACACGAGCCGACGGGGCGAGCTCGAGGGCCTGTACAGACGCCTGGTCACCGCACGGGTCCACGATCGCGTTCGTCCGGGGGTTCATCGGGAAGCGCGACGGCATCTACGTCGTGGATGCCGATGGCACGCATCTACGGCGCCTCACGGATGGGGCACGCTCGTCGACAGCTCAGATCTGGGCCCCGCCTGGTCTCTGGACGGCACACGGATCGCGTTCGCCCGCGAGGGGCGCGAGGAAGGCGCCGAGACGGGCATGCGGACATCTTCGTGGTGAACGCGGACGGGACGAACCTCGTCCGGCTCACGAACGGCCCCGTGATGGAGTACGAGCCCAGCTGGTCGCCGGACGGATCGCGCATCGCCTTCGAGGGGTACGGCCTCGCGTCGGGAGGGCGGCCGCCTTCGCCGCTGCGCCTGTACGTCATGAACGCGGACGGCACGAACGTCCGGGAGCTCGGGCCTGAGAACGTTCAGGGGCCGGCATCGTCGCCCGAGGGCTCGGTGATCGCCTACGTCGACACCGAGTCGGGTTCGATCGACGTGGTGGCCCCCGGTGGCTCCTTGCGGCGGCAGATCCTCGACGTCGCCGAGCTCGTCGGCGGAGCGCATCTCGTCTACGACGTCGCCTGGTCCCCCGACCGGAACCAACTGGCCTTCATGGCGGGCCCGAACGCCAACGACACGCACATCTACCTCATGAACAGGGACGGATCGAGTGTCGTCCAGGTGACGGACGGCCCCGCCCCCGCTGCTTCCCCGGCATGGCAGCCCGTCCCCGTGGAGCAGCCGTCCCGCGGGCGTTGATCAGGAGGGCTTCGGAGCCGCCCGCAGCTCGGCGATCGCGGTGAGCACGGTCGTTGCCGAAGGCCGGCCCTCCATCTCGGCCAGGACCTTTCTCGCCGCCTCCTCGATCCGCCGAAGACGGGCGAGCTCGTCCGCCGGGACCGTCTCGTGTTCCTGCTCGTCGGCCGCCATCCTGCGCATCCGCTGTGTCAGAGGAGGCCGTTCGCGGTCAGGAATCCTCTGGCCACGGTCGGTATCTCCTGCCCGTCGATGACGACCTGTCCGACGAGATAGGTCAGCACGTCGTTGGAGAGTCGCGCGCTCACCGCGTCCAGGAGACCCCGGATCTCGCCGTTCAGCTTGTCCGACCGGATCACCGGCGTGATGTTCTCCGCGTCCTGGAGATGCCGGTCGTCGACCAGCGGGACCAAGCCGTTCTCACTGATGCGCGGATCCGTCGAGAACATCAGCCCGATCTGCACGTCGTCGTCCAGGAGCGCGGCGATCGTCTGTGGCCCTCCCACGTCGAGCGGCTGGAAGTCGTTGAAGACGATCCCGTAGGCACTCTTCAGCCCGGGCAAGCAGAACGCCCGTTGCGGGCACTCCGGCGGCGCCCCGAGGGTCAATTGGCCGGCCACCGCCGCCAGCGAGGTCATCGTGCTCAGGTTGAATCGTCGCGCGGTATCCGCCCTCGCCACGAACTGGTTGGTGTCCTGCGCCCGCGACGGCGTGAGCAGCGTGATGCCTCTGGATCGGAGCAGGCCTCGTAGCTCCTCGGCGACCTGCGCCACGTCTTCGGTGGCCTCAGCGTTTCGGTCCACGAACAGCAGGAGCGACGAGAGGTACTCCGGTTTGACATCGATCCGGCCGGACTCCAAGGCGTTCTGCGAGCTCTCTCGCGAGCGGAGATCCAGCTCTCGCTGGACGCTATATCCGGCGTGCTCCAGGACCTGGGCGTACATCTCCGCCACGAGCTGGTTCTCGGCGAAGTCGCCGGAGACCCCGACGACGATCGTGTCCTGGGATCGGGCGGGCGCCTGCGGTGTCGGACCGAACCCGAACGCGCTACACCCGACCAACCCGGTGCACGTCGAGACGATGGCGACACGGACGAGGCGCCGGGTGAGCCTCATTCGTGACCCGGCCCGCTCGGCGAGGCGACCGGAACGCCCGAGTGGCGGCCGAGCAGGACGCGCACCGGTGTGGGCCCCTTGCCCTTCACGTCCATGAGCTGCGTGGGAGCGAAGTCGAAGCGATCGGCCAGCTGGCTGGCCGTCGATTCCGAGACCAGGGCCTGCCCGGGCTCTCCGTACTCCTCCAGCCTACTCGCGAGGTTCACCGTGTCGCCCCACAGGTCGTACGCGAACTTGCGGACCCCGATCACCCCCGCGACGGCCGGCCCGCTGGCGACACCGACGCGCACCTCGATCGGATCGCCGGACGGCCAGCGGATCTCACCCGCCTCGGCCACGATATCGAGCGCCATGGCGACGGCCGCTTCGGCATGATCCGTCATGGGGACCGGCGCTCCGGCGACCGCCATGTACGCGTCGCCGATGGTCTTGATCTTCTCCAGGTGGTACCGATCGGCGATCAAGTCGAACGTCCGGAAGAGTTCATCCAGTGAATCGGCGAACTCCTCCGGCGTGCTTCGTGCGGCCTGCCCCGTGGAGCCGACCGCGTCCGCGAAGACCACGCTCACCCGATCGAAGGCCTGCGCGATCCGCCCGCTCGGGGAATCCTTGAGTTGCTCGACGATCGCCTGCGGCAGGATGTTCAACAGCAGGGCGTCGGACCGCGCCCGTTCCTGGTCGAGCTGACGCTCACGCAGGAACAGCCGTCGGCTGAAACGCTCCGCCCGATAGGCGGCCAGAAGGCCCAGGGTGCCGAACGAGACGAGGTAGAGCGTCGCCAACACGAGACTCAGCGGAAGGATGTACGCGGCGGTCAGCGCGTACGGCAGATACGCGGCGATGCCGACGACCGTGATCAACACGACGAAGACGAACCGGAGCCGCAGCAGCGTGTAGGAGAAAGCCGTGATCAGGATGACACCCACATACCCGTACTCCGCCGGCAACGTGAGCACCCGAGAGACGTAGTAGACCCACACCAGGAGCGTAGCTACGGCGATGGCGACCGCGATCCACTCCCATGCGCGCGCGAAGAAGCGCGTGAACGTGAGCGCGAACCCGACCGCGAGCATCGGGATGAAGACGCCGAACCGCATCACCGTGTCGAACCTCTGGTCGGAGAGGGCCAACATGCGCGGATTCAGCAGCACTCCCCACAAGAGCCACAGGGCGATCCCGGCCAGGAAGGCGAACCGGATGTTGCCGAGGTTGTGCCGGAACTGGTCGGCTCGGAATGCTTTCTCGAGGGATGGGTCGTCGCGGAAGCGCAGGCGCAAGCGGCGAAGGCTGAATCGTCCCGGCGAACCCTCCGCCGGCGTGGATCCTTCTCGTTCGATCGCTTCCATCACGCCTTCTTCATTCGACTTCGCCGCCCGGCAATCCTGACGGCCCGAGGCATGCCTATCAGGCATCCCTCTCAGGCGCGGACAGCAGCCGGACGTCCCCCAAGTGCGCCCCGGGGAACGGGTGAGCCCGCGACAGTAGGGTACTTGCCAGATCGCCGCTCAAACAGGGAACCACCGTCTCGTCAGCGGTCGTCGCGCGGGATTGGCCTCCACGGTTCCTGGGAAACGGTGCCGTATGGAACGGGGGAAGGCCCGGGAGGCCACCCAGCGGAGCCTGCCCGGACGCATCATCCGGCGCTTCCTGCGGGCCGACGGTATGAGCCACTCGCGGGCGCTCGCCTACGAAACCATGCTCATCGTCTTCTCGGGCTTCATCGGCCTGCTCGGCGTCGCGAGCATCCTGGACCTTGAGCAGATCCGCGGCACCGTCACCGAGCTCGGCCGAGCGCTCTCCCCGGGGCCCTCCGGCGAGCTCTTCCGGGACGCCGCGGCCACTGGCGCCAGGCACGCGACGACCGCGGCCGTTGTCGGACTGGCCGGCGCGGCGTTCGCCGGGACGATCGCGATGGCCGAGATCGAGCGGACGGGCAACCGCATGGCCGGCCTGGGACGGGATCGACGCCTGGTCTTCCGGTACACGATGGCGTTCGTGCTGGCCGTCACCGTCGGCCTGCTGTTCGTCGCCGGCGGGATGGCGCTGGGCGCCGGGCGCGCGATCCCCACGGGCTTCGGATGGAGCGACGAGCTGCGCGGCGTGTGGTCGGTCGTGCGCTGGCCGGCCGGCGTCGCGGTGATCGGCTCGGCGATCTTGCTGCTGTTTCGGTTCGCGCCGAAGGCTCGGCTCGGACCGTGGCGTTCGCTGGTCGCCGGGGCCGTCGTCGGCCTCGTCCTTTGGGTCGCGTTCACCGGCCTGCTGTCGCTGTACTTCTCGCTCGCCAGCGACTCCAGCCCATACGGCCCCCTGCTGTCGATCATCGCGCTGATGCTGTGGTCGATGCTCGGGTCGCTCGCGCTCGCCATCGGGATGGCCACGGCGGCCGAGCTGTCGGACGCGCGCCGTCCACACGAGGAGGAGGCCGCCACGCCAGCCGTACCGACCGAGCAGGATCGTTCGCCGGCGCTCGTGGGAGATCAGGGCAGACAAGACGCCCCGGCCTAGCCGGCCGTGTGCTGGTAGCCGGAGAGCTTCCCGTCCTTCAGCGCCACGATCCAGCCGTTGAGCGTCCCCTGGACGTATTCGCTCCCCGGGTTGAAGCACTGGGTCCCGCGGATCCGGAACCGGCCCGCCGACTCGTGGATGTGGCCGTGGAGCGCGACCAATGGCTGGTAGCGACCGACGGCCTCCCGGACCGCCACGCTCCCACCGCCCGTCGTGACGAACCGGCCGCCCTCCCGGATCGGCTGGGGGAGCTCGCCCGGTCGTTTCTCGAGCTTGAGGCAGGTGTCGATCGGCGTGTCCTTGGGCGGGCAGTGGAGGTTGAAGACGCACCGGCCCACGTCGGGGACCGTCCCGACCGTGCGGTCGATCGCCGCCGCGATGACCTCCTCGCTCGCCTCGCGCGGCGTGTCCCAAGGCGTGACCGTGGAAAGCCCCACCGTGATCATCGTGTGCTCGTCGTCGAGCTCGATCACGCGGCCCTCGCACGCGATCACGTTGGGGCCGCCGTGGCGTTCGAGCGCCTCGAGCATCGCGGGCTCGTCGTCGTTCCCGGCCGTGAGGTACATCCGCACGCCGGTGCCGGCCAGCCGCTCCTCGGCGAGCGAGATCCACTCGGCCAGCCGCTCGGACGCCAGCCGGTGGAACCACCCGAGCTGCGCGAGCTCGTCGACCTTCACGGCCTCGTACTCGTCGGGCTCGAACACGTGCCAGTAGAAGCCCGGCAGCTCGACGCTCCTCGTGAAAGCGTCGAGCCCGTCCCTCTCGAACTCGTGATCCCGGCCCTGGAAGTGCGCCCGGAAGACGCCGTTCGAACGCACGATCGGCACCAGCGCCTTGCCCATGAGGTCGCCGCCGAACACCAGCGCGTCGGTCTCGTAGAACGCGGCCGCGCCGAGGAACTTGCGGAACGTGGGCTGCGACCCGTGCAGGTCGGCCGCGAAGAAGAGCCTGGTCGGTCGCCCCTTGGACCGGAACACGCCCGGCCTCCTATCCCATGTGCACCACGATCGTCTTGAGCTCGGTCAGCCGCTCGATCGAGAAGCGTCCGCCGACCCGTCCGACCCCGCTGGCCGAACCCGCCCTTCCGCCGAACGGCAGGTGGGACTCCCAGTAGTTCGTGCCCTCGTTGACGTTGACCCAGCCTGTGCGGACGCGCTCGGCGAACAGCAGCCCGCGCCCGAGGTCCGCCGTGAAGATCGCCGAGAGCAGCCCGTACTCGGAGCGGTCGACGAGTGCGATCGCCTCGTCCTCGTGGCGGATCGTCTGGATCGGCACCACGGGCCCGAACGTCTCCTCCCGCGCGATCTCCATCTCCTCGGTCACGCCGTCGACCACGGTGGCCTCGAAGAACAGGTCGCTGCCGAACTGCGGCGCCCGCTTGCCCCCGGCCACGATCGCGGCGCCGAGCTCGGCCGCGCCGCTCACGTGCCGCTCGGTCTTGTCGGCCACGGGTGCGTTGTTGAGCGGTCCCATGGTGGTCGCGTCGTCGAGCGGGTCCCCCAGGCGGATCCGCCCGGCGATCGCGGCGGTCAACCTGGAGACGTACTCGTCGTGCACGCGTTCGTGCACCAGGACGCGTTCGCCGGCGGTGCAGCTCTGGCCGGCGTTCAGGAAGCAGGCCGTGAGCGTGGCCTCGACGGCCGTGTCCAGGTCTGCGTCCTCGAGCACGACCAGGGGCCCGTTGCCGCCCATCTCGAGCAGCAGCTCCTTGCCCGCGGCGCGTTCGGCCACCCGCTGGCCCGTCGCGATCGAGCCGATGAAGCCGACGGTCGAGATGCCGGGGTTCGAGGCGACCTCGTCCCCGACTACGGCGCCCGGACCGGTGACGAGGTTGAACGTCCCCGGCGGCAGGTCGGCCTCGGCGATCACCTCGGCGAGCGCGACCGCACACACGCTGGTGGTCGGGGCCGGCGCGAGAACGACCGCGTTCCCGCTCGCGAGCGCCGGCGCCACGATCTCGCCCGGCATCGTGTACGGCCAGTTCCACGGGCTGATCACACCTGCGACGCCGCGCGGCACCCGGTAGACGAGCACGCGATTGCCCTCGGTCACCGAGGGCGGGATCAGGCCCTCCACCCGGACCGCGTCGGCTGCCGCCATCTCGAAGTACGCGATGAGCTCCTTGACCTCGTCCAATGCCTCCGCCCGCATCGGCTTGCCCTGGTCGAGCGCGAGCGTGCGCGCGAGGTCCTCGCGCCGGCCGTCGATCGCCTCGGCCACGCGCCGCATCGCCCGGCCGCGCTCGAAGGCCGTCAGCCGAGACCACGTCCCGAACGCGTCGGCGGCGGCGGCCACCGCGCGCCGAACGTCCTCGCGCGTGCCCTCGGGCAGCGTGCCGATCACCTCGCCGGTCGAGGGCGAGGTCGCCTCGAACGTGGCCCCGCCCTCCGAGCCGGTCCACTCGCCGGCGATGAACATCCGGTACTCGTCTGCCATCAGGAACCCCAGACCCCAGGGGCGGCCACGTGGGCCGCCCCCAGGTCCGCTCCTACGCTCGCTACTACTCGACCGGGATCTCCTTGTAGACGGCGCTCAGGTCGATCCCCTGTTGTTTCCGGTAGATCTTGGCCACGACGTAGATGATCAGCGCGAGCGCGTACATGATCCCCATGAACCACAGCGACTGCGTGTTGTTCACGGCATACAGGTCGTTGGTGAACCAGTGCCACAGGTTGAACCCCAGGAACGCCGCGGTGACGAACCCGGTCACCGTGATCAGTGGTAACCCCAGCACCCTGTAGCGGGCGATCGGCGAGTTCGCGTACAGCGACTTCTTGCGGTACGGCAGGATCATCGCCGCAATCGCCGTCCCGAAGAACGTCACCGCGATCACCAGCGTCGCGTCCAGGATGTACGTGGAGAACTTGGCTGTGTACGCGTACAGGGCGCCGACCGCGATCGAGGGCACCAGCATCAGCACCAGCGCCCAGACCGGCACGTGCCGCTTCTCGGAGACGTCGGCAACCTTCTCGGGCAGCACGCGGTCGAACGCGGCCGCGAAGATCACCCGCGTCGACGACAGGAACAGCGTCCCCGCCCAGCCCAGGAACCACGCGCCGAACGCGAGCACGATGATCGCAGTGATGGCCGAGTTGTGGAAGTAGAAGCTCGCCAGGAACGGCGCGTAGGACCAGACGGGTATCGTCGCATCCCCGAACTGGTACACCGTGGCCCAGTAGTTGAGGTTCGCCGCGTTGAAGAACTCCCACCCGAAGAACTTGCTCGCCAGCAGGATGAACACGACGGCTACGGCCACCGTGACCCACAGGCCGTACATCATCCCGCCCATGACCCGCTTGAAGTCGCTCGCGCCGCGGACCTCGCCGTACAGCGTGGCGCCCCAGTTCGGCCACAGGATCCAGAAGCACAGGAACGGGATCAGGAGCAGCGTGTCCCCGAAGAACGGCGAGAAGCCGAGGCTCGGCACGATCGGACCGCCGTTGTTGGTCGTCCCCAATTTGATCGTGTCCGCGTAGACGTCGCCCCTGGCGCCGAACAGGTTGGCCGTCTCCTGGTTGAACGCGCTCTGGAAGCCGCTCTTGGACCCGAACAGCATCACGAGGAACACGACGGCCAGCGCGATGATGCCGATGTAGAAGCAGACCTTCTGGACCTTCGCGTAGCCCTCCATCCCCAGAGAGACCAGGAAGCCGGCCAGCACCACGGTGGCAAGGATCACGACGAACAGGCCGTTGTCGGTCGCCAGGAAGTCGGTGACGCCGTCCCACTTGAACGTCGCGGCCAAGGGTTGCAACACCTCGACGTTGAGGATGTTGCCGTAGATCGGGGCCCAGTACCACAGGATGAACCACCATCCGGTGACCGCCAGGACGAACGCGATCCCGCCGCCCATGACGCGGCTCTGCCATACGTAGTCCCCGCCGGCGCGAGGCATGACCGAGATCAGCCCCGCGTACGTGATGACCAGGAACGTGACGAACACGCCCGAGATCAACAGCGCGGGCAGCACCTGCCCGGTCGGCACGAACGCCAGCACGGACAGGGCGAAGAACAGGCCAAGCGTCACGAAGTTGACCGACATGAAGGAGTAGAGGAACGCGTCGAACTTCGACCACCCCTTCACGAGGCCGGTCGCCTTTCGCAGGAACAGTGTTGGAGCCTCGCCTATCGCTGCCATCTGCACCCCCTCCCGAGGTACGGAACGGTTCTAGCCGTTGACCAGCTGATAGTTCTTCACCTTCCGCTTCTTCGGATCGATCGTGACCACGGCGGCCTGGAGGATGCCCTCCTCGTACGAGCTCCCAGGGTTGAGCGAGAGCGTGGAGCCGATGCGCGCCGCTCCCTTGCTCTCGTGAATGTGCCCGTGCAGGCCGAGCACCGGCTGGAACCGCTCGATCGCCTCGCGCACCGAGGTCGAGCCGACCGGCCGCAGCGCCTGCCCGCCGGACTTGTATGTGAGGTCCTCGTTCAGCGCCGGCGCGTTGTCGAGCTTGGAGCCGTACGGCGGCGCGTGGAAGTTGAAGATCGTGGTCTCGGGGTCGGTCGCGTACGACAGCGCGTTGTGGATCCGCACCGCGAGCTCGGGCTCCTCGGCCTCGCGGAACGTGTGCCAGGGCGTCGGGTTCGTCCACCCCATGGAGATCATCCTGAACCCGTCCAGTTCGATCGGGTGGTCCTCGTCCCCCGTCTCCACGAGGTGGGCGTGGGTCAGGAGCTCGTCGATCTCGAACATGTCGTCGTTGGCCGGGCAGGCGATGACCCGGATCCCGCTGCCTGCCAGCTTGTCCTCGGCCATCGCGATCCAGCGCTCGGTCCCGTCGAGCATGACCTCCTTGAAGCGTTTGTCGACCAGGTCCTCGTCCTCCTGCATCGCGACGTACTCCTCCTGCGAGACCCGGATCGGGTAGTAGCCGCGGTTCATGACGCGCTTCTCGAACTCGAGGATCTCCTCCTCGGTCTCGAAGGACTCGAGGTGGTCCTGCAGCGAGGCCTCCCAGGAGCCGTTGGCGCGCTGGACGATCGGGACCATCGCCTTGCCGGTCACGTCTCCGCCCAGGATCACGACGTCGGCCTTGTAGAAGGGTCCGGCGTTCAGGAACTTCTTCCAGCAGATCTCCGACCCGTGCAGGTCGGTGACGAAAAAGATCTTCACTCAGACCATCTTCGTCCGGGCCGCGAGATGCTGCAAGCGGGTCCTCCGGACGGTCAGTGCCCGACCTCCTCGGGCAGCTCGTACCACTGGACGCGGTCGCCGACCTTGGCCCGGAGCTTCCACTTCAGGGTCTTGGGCACCTCGTCGCAGAAGGCCCGAACCCGCCGGCTCTGCTCGGCGGGCTCGAACCGCCGAGCCTCGGGCAGCAGGTCGTGGTGGTCTCCCTCGGCGAGCTGGGCCAGCTTGTCCAGGTTCATCGTGGAGGTCCTCCACCAGCCCCAGTCGCCCGAGACCACGGACCCGATCCGGTCCAGGCCGATCGTCTCGGGCTCGTCCCCGGGCTTGGCCTCGAACGCGGAGAACAGGTGGAGCAGGTCGTGGACGTCCTTCTGGTTCAGCTCGACGATCTGGAGCTTGGACAGCACCAGGTCGGCCACGTCCAGCGTGTCCGGCAGCCGGTCGATCCGGTCGGTGAACTCCAGCACGTGACACATGTTCAGCCTGTCCATGATCACGTCCACCGAGGTCGCCCCGTCGGCGGTGGTGAAGAACATCTGCCGGTCCCCGTGCAGGGTGTTGAACCGCGCGTCCCCCCGGAAGCCGAGCTCGCGGAAGAAGTCGATGACCTCCCGCTTGCGAGAGGAGACGCACGCGAAGTCCATGTCCTGGTCGTCGCGCGCGCGGTGCGGGTACTCCGGGCACAGGACACGCACCGCCTGCCCGCCCAGGAGCTTGAGGGGGATGCCCTTCACGTTGGCCGCCCGCACCACCTGGACGGACTCGTCGAACGCGTCGCGCATGGTGGCTTCCATCGCTGTCGCGAGCTTACTCTCCATCCGGTGAACGCTCGAACCTATGACTTCGTGATCGTCGGGGGCGGTTCGGCCGGCTGTGCGTTGGCCAACCGCCTGTCAACCGACCGGGCCAACCGGGTGCTCGTCCTGGAAGCCGGACGGCCCGACTACCCGTGGGACGTCTACATCCACATGCCGGCCGCGCTCACCTTCCCCATCGGCAACCGTTTCTACGACTGGAAGTACGAGTCCGAGCCCGAGCCGCACATGAACGGCAGGCGCATCTACCACGCACGCGGGAAGGTGCTCGGCGGCTCGAGCAGCATCAACGGGATGATCTTCCAGCGCGGAAACCCGCTCGACTACGGGCGGTGGGCCGCCGACCCCGGGATGGCGGACTGGGACTACGCCCATTGCCTCCCCTATTTCCGGCGGATGGAGCAGTGCCTGGCCGCCGAGCCCGACGACCGCTACCGGGGCCACGCGGGTCCCCTGGTGCTCGAACGCGGGCCGGCCACCAACCCGCTGTTCGGCGCCTTCTTCGAGGCGGTCCAGCAGGCGGGATTCGAGCTCACCGACGACGTGAACGGCTACCGGCAGGAGGGGTTCGCGCCGTTCGACCGCAACGTGCACCGCGGCCGCCGCCTGTCCGCGGCGGGCGCCTATCTGCACCCCGTGATGTCGCGCCCCAACCTGGAGGTCAGAACGCGCACCTTCGTGAACCGGATCGTGTTCGAGGGCGCGCGCGCGATCGGCGTCGAGGTCGCGCACGGGCGCGGCGCCCCATCAGTGGTTCGGGCGGGCGAGGTGATCGTGTGCGGTGGCGCGATCAACTCGCCGCAGACGCTCCAGGTCTCGGGCGTCGGGAACGCCGAGCAGCTTCGGACGCTCGGCATCGACGTGGTGGCAGACCTGCCCGGAGTGGGCGAGAACCTGCAGGACCATCTCGAGGTGTACGTGCAGCACGCGTGCACGCAACCGGTCTCGGTCGCGCCGTACCTCAAGTGGCGGTACCGCCCGTGGATCGGGTTCCAGTGGCTCTTCTTCCGCCGCGGGCCCGGCGCCACGAATCACTTCGAGGGGGGCGGGTTCGCGCGCAGCAACGAGGACGTCGCGTACCCGAACCTGATGTTCCACTTCCTGCCGGTCGCCGTCCGGTACGACGGCTCGGCGCCGGCCGGCGATCACGGCTACCAGGTGCACGTCGGGCCGATGTACTCGGACGCTCGCGGCTCGGTCACTCTCGGGAGTGCCGACCCGCGCGTGCACCCGGCGCTCCGATTCAACTACCTGTCGACGGACCAGGACCGGCGGGAGTGGGTCGAGGCGATCCACACCGCGCGGCGCATCCTCGGGCAGCCGGCCATGGCGCCGTTCGACGGCGGCGAGCTCTCGCCAGGGGCGAACGTGCGGACCGACGAGGAGATCCTGGCGTGGGTGGCGGGCGACGCCGAGACGGCGCTGCATCCCTCGTGCACGTGCGCGATGGGCACCGGCGAGATGGCGGTGGTCGACCCGGGGACGATGCGCGTTCGCGGGCTCGACGGCCTGCGCGTCGTCGACGCCTCTGTGTTCCCTTACGTCACCAACGGCAACATCTACGCGCCGGTGATGATGGTGGCGGAGAAGGCCGCCGACCTGATCCTCGGCAACACGCCGCTCGAACCCGAGCCGGTGGCGTTCTACCGGCAGCCCGCGGACGGCTAGGCAGCGCCGAGCACCACCAGGCCGGCGACCACCAGCGCGACGCCCAGGTACTGGTTCGGCGCCGGGCGCTCATGCAGCAGGGCCACGCCGCCGAACACCGGGATGAGCGGATAGGTGGCCGAGGCGGCGGTCACGATCGATACCAGCCCGACCTCCGCTCCCCGCGCATACGCGATCGTGCCGAGGAGCTCGACCACGCCGACCAGGATCGCGAGCCCGATCGCCGGCCGAACCGCCTCGGGGGCCTGTAACGGCCCGGATCGCCCGCCTCGCGAGCGCAGCCTGACGACCAGCGCGGCGACGAGGAACACGGCCGTCATCGAGAGCCTCCCGAACCACAGCGACGGAAGGAACCCCGCCTCCTTCGACGCCCAGCCCGTGATGTAGGTGGCCACGCCGAACAGCAACGTCGACGCGATCGCCCACGGAAGTCCGTCGAACGTGCGGCGGTTCCCGGTCTTCAGCGCACGGACGTCGGCACGGAGGTCGGTAGAGGTGAGCACGGCGCCGGAGATCGTCACCACGACCCCGGCGACCCCCAGCGCGCCCAGCGACTCGCCCAGCAGGATCACCGAGAGCAAGACGGGCACGACCGCGTAACTCGCCAGGACCGGCGACACGACGGCGATCGGGCCGAGCTGGAGCCCCCGGTAGAGCGTTGCGAATGCCGCCGCGCCGATGAACGCGTTCGGCACCAGCCACGGGACCACGGTGCCGAGGCGGGACAGGTCGGGGCGCGCGAACACGACGATCAGGCTGACCAGCGCCGCGGCCGCGGCCTGGGCGACGACCACCGTTCGGCCACTGCCCATCCGGCGGCCGGCGATCGCGGCCCACAGGTCGGACAGGCCCCACCCGAACGCCGCGACCAGCCCGAAGATCACGGCGCGTCACGACCGGTCCCGGTAGCGCGCGTCGCGCCACGCGATCGCGGCCTTCAGACCCTCCTCCTGCGTGATGCGTCGGAACTCGTCCCGGGCGGGCAGGTTCGCGGTCTCGATCATCACGTCCAGCTCGATGTTCGCGTCGAGCGCGGCGCGAAGGCCCGAGAGTTGCCACACGCGGTTGATGGAGGCCTTCATCGTGCCAACCACGAACGGCTCGTTCTTGGCGATCTCCTCGCCGAGCGAGAGCGTCGCATCGTCCAGCTCTTCGCGCGGCACGACGCGGTTCACGAGGCCGATCCGATGTGCCTCGGCCGCCGGGATCCGGTCCTCCCCGGTGAACACCAGCTCCTTGGCCGCGCGCACGCCCACGATCCACGGCAGGAACATCGACACGATGCCCGAGCCGAACCGGATGTCGACGTACCCGAACACTGCGTCCTCGGCCGCCACGGCCAGGTCGCACGCGAGCATCAGGTCCATCCCGCCGGCCAGGCAGTAGGAGTGGACCGAGGCGATGACGGGTTTCGGGAGCTCGAGGATCCGGAGGAGCCGTCGCGTGTCGCGGTCGAGCTCGCGGTGCCACTCGGCCGCGTCCTTCGTGCCCTCCTCGGCGTCCTGCTTGAGGTCGTAGCCGGCGCAGAACGCGCGGCCCGCGCCCCGAAGGATCACGACCCGTACCTCGTCGTCGGCGGCCGCGGTCGCGAACGCGTCGTCGAGCGCGTCCATGAGCTCGCCGCTCAGCGCGTTCACAGAGTCTGGGCGGTTGAGGGTCAGCCGGCGGACCGGGCCGAGGTCCTCGACCAGCAGGACGGGCCCCTCTGCGTTCGCATCCGTGGTCATGACCGCGTCCGACTCCGGTGGGTCGAGGGGTGCGGCGCATGATACACACGCGCCTGAACGGCGCTTCAACCGCGACGGTTCAGGCGCGACCCAGGCGCTCGAGGACCTGTGCGGCCGCGCGACGCCCGCTCCGGAGGGCGCCCTCCATCGTGCCCGAGTGCTCGCCGGCGGTGTGCTCGCCGGCGAACGCCACGGCGCCGTGCATCCGTTCGAACAGGTGCCGGCGGCCGAGCGAGGCACCATCCCACGCCGAGTACGCGCCGCGCGCCAACGGATCCTCGGCCCAGACCTTCATCACCGCCGGCCCCGAGGGCCGCAGCTCGGGCGCGAGCTCACGGATCCGGCGGATCCACGTTGCCGGGTCGCCCGTCGCGGTCTCGAGCGGCCCCTGCGGGATCTCGCTGCCGGCGAACGAGGTCACGACGCGGCGCGTGCCACCCGAACCGTCCGCCACCCAGAACCAGAACGGGAGGTCGGCGCACTGGATCGCGCACCGGCCGGGCTCGCCGTCGAGCGGCACGGCCAGCTTGGAGGCCACGCCCATCGACAGGCCCGCGAACGCCTCTCGCTGCTCGGCCGCGAGCGGCGGGTCGAACGCGAGCTCGGTAACGAGCCGAACGGGCACGGCGATCACCGCCGCGTCCGCGCGGATCGTCTCGCCGGCGTCGGTCTCGACCTCCACGCCCCGGAGGTCCTGTCGGACTGCCGTGGCGCGCGTGTCCAGCCGGACGTCGGGCAACCAGGCCGCCGCGGCGTCGGCGATCGAGCGGTTCCCCCGCTCCATGCGCCGGTAGACGGCCGGCTCGGCGGCCAGCTTTCCGGCGTGCCAGCCGGGCCGCCAGGCGACGAGCGACAGGTCGCTCGCGAACGTGCCCGTCAGGCGCGCCCTCGCGACCGCCCGGGCTCGGTCGTCTCCCGGGACCAGGTCTAGGGCCTCCCCCATCGAGCGCTCGGCGGGATCGATGGAGGCCAGATGCGCGTCCGCGGCCTCCAGGAACGCGTCGAGCTCCGCCATCGGCACGGCCGCGTCGCCCCGAGGCTCCCTCCGCAGGTAGTCGACGTTCGCCTCGCACGCGACCAGTCCGAGCCGGTCGATCGTGGCCCGCAGGGCCTCGTCCTCCCCGAAGATCCACTCGGCGCCGAGCTCGGCGATCTCGCCGTTGTCGAGCTCGACCGAGTGCACCCGCCCGCCCACCCGATCGCGGGCCTCGACCACGGTGACGTCCAGACCGGCGTCCCGGAGCTCCAACCCGGCGGCGAGGCCGGCGAACCCGGCCCCAACGACCACAACGTCTACCCTGTTACGCACGGACGCACGATAGATTGCGTGAGGCGAGCGCCCTAGGATAGCCGATGCCTTGAACCGCGCTTCAACATGCGTTGGAGCGAACCCGAGGAGGCGACGAGGCGGGCTACGGGATCGATGTAGTCGCGAGATTCAACGATCTCCCCGTCTCGCACACGAAGACGAACTCGCAGCCGACGCTCCGCGGCCTCCTGGGAGTGCCACCGGTAGGTGAACTCGCCGACTACGACCTTAGGGTCGGTCGTCTGATGAATGAGTGAGGTCGATGACCTCACGTGGGGGCAATTCAGACTGAGCCGCGGCTGCGGCGAAGTGTCTCGCGAGCTCCTCGCGAGTCCGCAGCAGCTCTGAGTGCTTCGAATGGATGGGGCAAGGATATCTCGCTCGCATAGAGCTGTGGCAGCTCCGTGGCCCGGCTCGAAGCATCCGATTGGCATCCGATTACCCCTCCCTAGAAGGGTTGAATGACCGGTTTCCGGGTCTCCCGTCACGTGGGATGTGCACCGTCCCAGGGACCCACGGGCGTATGCTCGGGCGGAGACGTCCCGGCCCCGGGAGGGGAGGCGGATGCGGCCACGCGAAGGACGTTCGGGGATCCCCCGCAGGACGTTTC
>JBKPKU010000053.1:0-2959 GCA_046731295.1 Actinomycetota bacterium | reverse complement strand
GCCGCCCGGTCTCGGGAATCGGCCGGGGCGGGGGTTCGAGCGCTCGGCCGTTCGGTGCGCCGTACGATACGCGGGCGGTGGACGAACGCGACCGGGAGATCATCGCGGCGTTGCAGGAGGACGCCCGGGCGACCTATGCGGACATCGGCCGGCGCGCCGGGCTGTCCGCCTCCTCGGTGCACGAGCGCGTGCGAAAGCTCGAGCGCTCCGGGGCGATCCGCGGCTACCGCGCGGTTGTCGACCCCGAGGCCCTCGGGCTGTTCGTCACGGCGCTGATCTCCGTGACGCCCTTCGACCCCACCCAGCCCGACGACCTACCCGATCGCGTGCGCGACGTCCCCGAGGTCGTGGACTGTCTGAGCGTGGCGGGCGAGGCCAACTACATCCTGAAGGTGCGGGTTCGGACCACCGCGGACCTGGAGGAGCTGATCCGGCGGCTGCGCGAGAAGGCCGAGGTGTTCACGCGCACCACCGTGGTCCTGTCGGTCCCGTTCGAGGGCCGGCCCCTCGACCCGGGCCAGCGGGCAGGCTAGTTCTCGGCGGCGTTCAGCGCCGCCAGCCGCCCGTACGCGGCGCGGTACCGGACCCATCGCAGGCCCAGGTTCCCCGTCGGATCCAGCTGCGGCAGGCTCCGCGCTTGGATCCCGAACCGCCCGCCGCCCAGGCGCGGGCGACCGGGCTCGAACCCGAACTCCTCCAGCACCGGGTCCATCGGCCGCGCCGCCGAGGAGATCGCGACCCAGATCCGGTTCGAGGCCTCGTCCAGGGCGCCGAGCTCGGGCGTCTCGAGCCCGCCGCCGAACACCTTGGCGACCCACTCGGGAACCCAGTGCGGCCACCCGCTCTCGCGGCGCGGCAGGAGCTCGGGAGCGGTTAGGGGCGAGAGCCAGATCTCGGGCTCGCGGAGGCGTCGTAGGACGTCGGCGGCGCCCACCTCGGCCGCCCGGCCCACCGCGGCGTTCAGCGCCTCGCGGGTCGGGGCGTCCATCCGGGCGGCGTGCTGTGTCTGCTCGTGCAGGAGCCGCTCGAATCCCGCCGCCAGGCTCTCGCGCAGGGCGGGCTCGAGATCCTTCACGAAGCCCTCGGCCTCGGCGAGGACGGCCTCGCGTGCGGCCTCGAGGTCTGCGAACGCGTCCCTGGGCACCCGACAAGCCTAGGGCTCTTCCGCCTCGTTCTTCCGGCTCGTGCCGCTGGGTGACACGGTCCTTTCGGGCACCCGCGGCGTACACTCAGGCAACCACCGAACCACCCGGAGGTTCACCATGGATCAGTACCGACGGTACGGACGCTGGCTGAAGCGGGCGGCGTGGGTGCTCGCGATCTACCTATTCGGGGCATGGCTGTTCATGGGCCTGTCGCCCTCGCAGTCACTCTCGGATCCCCAACTCGTGATCACGCAGCTGCGCCCGTTCATGTTGCAGGCGATGATCCTGGTGTTCTTCATCATCATCCAGTTCGGCGCAATGTTCTGGTTCCTGTCGCGCGGCAACGACTACGTCGTCTATCCCGGCGAGTACGACAAGACCTTCGACGACGTCCGTGGGCAGCCCGCCGCGGTCGAGGCCACCAAGGAGGTCCTGCGGGTCTTCGAGGGGTTCAAGGACTTCAAGCAGATGGGCGGCTACCCGCCGCACGGCATCTTGTTCGAGGGACCGCCCGGCACAGGCAAGACGCTGATGGCCAAGGCGATCGCCGGCGCGTCGGGCGTCCCGTTCCTGTCCGCGACGGGCTCCGGGTTCTCGAACATGTTCCTGGGCATCGGCAACCTCAAGGTGCGGCGCCTGTTCAAGAAGGCGCGCGTGAAGTCGGACAAGTACGGCGGCGCCGTGATCTTCATCGACGAGCTCGACGCGATCGGCTCGCGCGGCGGCGTGGCGGACCGCTCGGTCCCCAACGGCAGCCAGGCGACCGACCGCGTCTTCATGGGGGCGGGGATGGGGATGGGCGGTGGCATGGGCGTCATCAACGAGCTGCTTGTCCAGATGGACGGGTTCACCGTGCCCCGCGGCCTGTGGCGTCACGTCCGGCGCGTGCTGTTCCGCGCCAAGCCGAAGGTGCCCTTCTACAACATCCTCGTGATCGGGGCGACGAACCGCGCCTCGGCGCTGGATGTGGCGCTGGTCCGGCCCGGACGATTCGACCGCGTGGTCCACGTTGGTCTCCCCGACCACGAGGGGCGCCAGGACATCCTCCGCTACTACCTGGCCAAGGTGCGCCACGAGCCGATCGACTACGAGAAGCTCGCGCGGATGACCGTGGGCTACTCCCCCGCGATGATCCAGAACACGGTCAACGAGGCGCTGCTGTTCGCGCTGCAGGACGGGCGGGACGCGCTGCGGTGGGACGACCTGTGGCAGGCCAAGCTGTCCGAGGAGATCGGCCTGAAGCAGCCGGTCAAGTACAACCCTCGCGAGAAGGAGATGGTCGCGGTCCACGAGGCCGCGCACGCCGTGGCCTCCTACACGCTCGAGCGCGGGGAGCTGCAGATCCAGGTGATCACGATCCAAAAGCGCGAGGGCGCCCTGGGCCTGGTGCACGGCCAAGAGGTCGAGGACCGCTACCTGACGACGCAGAAACAGATCCTCGCCCGCATCCAGGTCGGGCTCGCCGGCCTGGTTGCCGAGGAGATCTGGTTCGGGCAGACGACCGGCGGTCCCAGCAGCGACCTGATGGGCGCCACGTGGAACGCCGCGCGGTACGTCGGGGTCTACGGTATGGGCAAGAGCCTGCTGTCGGCCGCCGTGGGCGGCGGCGGCCCATTCGGCGTGGAGGACCCGATCAGCCGGGTCCTGGCCGACCCCGACCGCCGCAAGGAGATGGACGCCATCCTGAACGACTGCCGCGACAAGGTGCGCAACCTCCTGCTGAAGAAGCGCGCCGTCGTGGAGGGCGTCCGCGACGCGCTTCTCGAGCGCGAGGAACTGATCGGCGACGAGATCGAGATCCTGATGGCCGAGCT
>JBKPKU010000052.1:0-12746 GCA_046731295.1 Actinomycetota bacterium | reverse complement strand
ACCGTAAAGCTCATCGGCAAGTCATTCAAACCCGAGGTGTGGAGACATACGAGGTCAGGCCGGAGACGTGACCGCCTCCTGGGTCCCGGTCGAGCCTTGGCGCTAGGTTCATTTCCGAGCACTCGTGCATCACGGCATACTGTTGCTGGACGAGTTCACCGAGTTCGTCGTCTGACCTACACCTGCAGCCACCTGGTTCGTGAGCGTTCTCTGGCGAGAACATCGCGATGGTCGCCGGCGTGATGCCAACGGGTACGTCCGGCTCGACCGCGAGGAGTGGGTCAGGGCCATCGAGAAGCGCCGAGCGGCGATTCGGCCGGTAGATGGAGCTTCCCGGCCGAGTGCATGTGCCGAGAACCCTCAAGTGGGGTCGTTCCGTGCCCAGGAGTCAACCTCGACTTGAGGTAGGTTGAGGATAGCTGACCGTGGTTACAGCGCGTCTAACTGGGCGGCTGCGGCTCGCCGATATCGTGCCGTTTCCGCAGGGGAGCACATCGTTCAGCGCGAGATGGCTGGGGGTCAGAGGCTATCTGGTCGGGGGTGAGCTCTGTGACAAGACTCGGGTTGTCGCACAACCGCTCCGAACGCCGAGACGATCTGAGGGGATGATCTCCGTGGCTGACTTCGGAGCGCTCTTAGGATCCGCCGGCATCGGCGGTCTACCCATGCCCGGAGGCGCCGCCGCCGATACGTTCCCCATAGGCGCAAGCCAGATCCTCGGGAAAGAGGTGGACGCATGAGCGACGCGTTCGACGCGATCGGCGGGCTGGGCTCGGCCTCGCGTGATTTTCTCGCAGGCGCGACGCGGGCCAGCATCGCGTACATGGTCTGGGGTACCCTGCACGACCTCGAGCTCGAGGACGCCCGTGCGGCGATGGCATCCCTCGTGGAGGATGAGGCCGTACGCCATGAGGCGGCAATGCGTCGGAGCGAGAAGCTCCGAGCGATCGCCTCGGAGGCCACCTTCTTCTCAGGCCTCGCTCGCGTCGACGGGGAGTTCCGCTCGATCCTGGTCGCGGTGACCCCTCAGGACTTTGTGCTGCTCGATAACTGGAACCATGATCCTGAGACCGAGTTCGCACGCCTTCCCCGCGAGAGCATCACCCATGCCGTGATCGTCGACGAGAACGGTCTCGAGGTCGCCGACGCGTTGATTGACCCGATCCGTGAGTTCGAGACGCCCCAGGAGGAGCGCTACGCCGTGGTGCTGAAGCGCCAGGACCCGAGCGGCGAGTTCCCGCCGGTCTCGTTCCTGTTCCGCTCTGGCGAGCCGGCACTTGTGTGCCGCGACAGCTACCGCCGCTTCATCGGGCCGCGGGCCTGATCGACGGCGGCGCACCCACTCCGGTAAGGCGATCGCGGCCGCGTGCCGAAACAGTCGGTATGAAGGTGTGTCCGCACTGCGCCGAGGAACTACCGGACGAGGCGACCGTCTGTTCCGTCTGCCACAAAGATCCGGATGTGGCACCCGCATGGGCCGCGCCGAGTCCGCCCGGAGACGCCGGGGCCTCGCGCTTGGGCAACGTATGGGGACCAAACGGCGTTCTGCCGACCTCTGAAGGGGTTCCGACTCCCTTCAAACCCTCCGAGACCGCGAGGCCTCGAGGAGTCCCACCGAAAGTCTGGGCCTCGCTCCTCCTGTGGTGGTGCTGGGGATGGATTGCTCCGGCCCCCTCCGGGGTGGCCGGGCTGATCCTGATGCCGGCCGGATATGCCGTCGGGCTGATCTTCGCGATCTGGGGTGAGGTTCAAGCCTCGGAACGGCTGGGTCGCAGGTTGGCGACGCTGGCGATCATCCTCAACGGCATCAGCCTGGCTTGGACCCTCTATGGAATGCTCTGGCCTCGCCTCGCCGCCGGGCAGCCCCTAACGCCGGTCAGCCCTTAACGCCGGTCAGCCCTTAACGCCGGTCAGCCCTTAACGCCGGTCAGCCCTTAACGCCGGTCAGCCCTTAACGCCGGTCAGCGTCACGCCCTCGATGAAAGCGCGCTGTGCCACGAAGAACAGAGCGATCACGGGCAGCATGAATAGCACGGACGCGGCCATCTGAATGTTCCAGAGCACACCCTGGTGCAGGACCGAGGAGAACTCCGAAAGCGCGACCGCGAGAGTCCAGATCTTCGGGTTGCTTCCCGTGTAGAGCAGCGGGCCGAAGAAGTCGTTCCAGCAGTAGAGGAACTGGAACAGCGCGACCGCCGCGATTGCTGGTTTGGCGAGCGGGATGATCACGCGTCGCAGGATCTGGAACTCGCTGGCCCCGTCCACCCTCGCGGCGTCCGACAGCTCCTCGGGAATCGTCATGAAGAACTGACGCAACAAGAAGATCGTGAACGCGTCGCCGAAAAACGCCGGAACGATGAGCGGCTTCAGCGACCCAATCCAGCCGATCCGCACGAAGATGACGTAGAGCGGCACGATCGTCACCTGCGGCGGCAGCATGAGGGTCGAGAGGACGAGGACAAACGCGACCTGCCGGCCGCGCCAGCGCATCCGCGACAGCGCGTAAGCGACCGGGATCGATGATGCGACCGTCCCGAGCGTCGAGAGCCCCGCGTACAGGACCGTGTTCCATGTGTATTGCCAGAGCGGGATGAACCGGAAGACGCGGACGAAGTTGTCGAGGACGAAGGGCCGGGGCCACAGGGTCCCCGAGAGGGCCTGCGATCGCGTCATCAGCGCGGTCAGGAGAACGAAGACGAAGGGGAGCACGAACACGGTGCCGAGGGCGATCGCGATCGAGTGGTTCGCGACCGCGACAAGGAACCGCCGCCGACGCGCGGGGGGTGGGATCGCCCGAGGGCGGATGTCGGCGATCGAGAGCGGCGACGCGGTGGCGGTGGCTATCGGAACCCCCCCTGGTAATGGACCCACCGGCGTGAGGTTCGGATCAAGATGAGGGTGCAGGCCATCACGATGACGAACAAGACCCACGCCATCGCCGCCGCGTACCCCATGTTGCCGTACTCGAACCCCTGGTTGTAAAGCCAGATCGAATAAAACATCAGCGATCCCTGCGGCTGCCCCAGCGTCAGATCCGTCCCGCCCGATGCGACGTACGCCTGCGCGAAATACTGGAAGCCGGTGATGATCCCGATCACCACGGCGAAGAAGATGACCGGGGAGATCATCGGGAGCGTGATGTGGCGAAACTTCTGCCAGGCGCCCGCGCCCTCGATGTCCGCCGCCTCGTACAGATGGACGGGCACGTCGAGCATCGCCGCCAGAAAGATGATCATCGTGTCGCCGATCCCCCACAAGCCCAGGAGGACGAGCGCCGGCTTCGACCACGTCGGGTCGCGGAACCACAGCGGCTGCGGCAGGTGCAAGAGCCCGAGGATCGAGTTGACGGGCCCCGACGGGTGGAGCAGGAAGACGAACGCCAGCGCTCCCGCCACCGCAGGAACCATCGTCGGGACGAAGAACACCGTGCGGTATACACCCGAGCCCGCCCGAACGCGCGTCAGCACCATCGCCGCCGCGATCGCGAACACGATCCCGGAGGTGGTGCCTACAGCGATGATCCAGAGTGTGTTCCGCACCGCCTGCCAGAAGTTCGGATCGCTCGTAAACATGAAGCGGTAGTTGAACAAGCCGACCCACTGTGGAGGGCTGAGCAGGTTGTACTTCGTGAACGAGAAGTACAAGGTCGCCAACATCGGATACAGGATGAAAATGACGAACCCGACCAGCCACGGCGACATGAAGACCGCCGGGGCCAAGCGAACACGGAGGGGACGTCTCCGGCGCCGTCGGGGCAACGAGACGCCGCCCCGCGCCCCCGCGGCCTCGATCGCGGGAGCGCTCATCCGAGCTGCTGCTGTGCGTCCACGTGCTCGGCTAGATCCTGCAGCCCCTGCTGCAGGTCGGCGACGTCGCCCGCCTCCCAGTCCTCGAGGAACGCGGCGAGCGCGTCGGCGTCGGCGGACCCGCTCGGCTTCAGCGGGTAGTGGTACGACGCAGGATCCTGGTAGATCTCAAGGAACGGCTCGAACTGCGCGTCTTCTCCCAGGGCCGTCGTCTGAAGCGACTCCTTCGTCGTGGGGACGTTCTTCAGGAGATCGGCGAGCTGGTTCAGAGGCTTGGTCTGCGTCGAGAGCCACTGGACCAACAGCCATGCCTCATCGGGATGCTCGGCGGTGCGAGGGATGCCGATGATCGTCCCACCCACCTGCCCGGACCCGTACAGATCCGGCTTGTCGTCGGCGACCGGGAACGGCGCGGTTCCGTAATTGACGCTCGCGTTGTCGTTGTCGATGAACGACACGCGCCACTCGCCGTCGTAGTGCATCGCGATCTTGCCCTGCTCGAAGGCGTGCGCCGACGACCACTCCGAGTCCGGCCCACCGATGTCCTCGTAGAACGTCTGGAGCTTGTCGTACCCGTACCAGTCGGTGAGCTCCTTGTCCCACTGCGCCATCTCGGCCCACGCCGGATCGCTGGCGAAAGCCGACGAGCCGTCGTCCTGATACCACTGGGCTCCCCACGGGTTCCCGTCGTAGAGGTTTGGGTTCTCGTAGAACGTCGAGATGGGCACAAATCCAGCGACTTTGATCGAGCCGTCGGGATTGAGCTCGGTGAGCTTCTTGGCATCCTCCGTCAGCTCCGAGAGGGTCTTCGGCGGCCCGGGGATCCCGGCCTTCGCGAACATGTCCTTGTTGTAGTACAGCCCGTAGGCGTCCGTGAGCACCGGGAGCGAGCACTGGTTGCCGCCGTACCGCGTGTAGGTCAGGGCGGACTCGGGGAACAACGCGTCCATATCGAGGCCGTAGGCCTTGATGTAGGGCGCGAGATCGACCCAGGCGCCGGTGGAGCAGTACTTCCCGATATTGTCGGGACCCCAGTCGATCGCCACGTCGATCGGGACGTCGGCGTTGATCGCCCGGACGTACTCGCCCGTATGTTTGCCTGGGACGAATTGAAGCGTGATCCACGGATACTGCTGCTCGAACGCGGCCGTGATCTGCTGGAGGTTCTCGAGCTCCCGCTGCCGGAACCAGTCCCAGACCACCAGCGTCACCGGCTGATGGGATACGTTCGGGTCGATCGTGTGGACGACGGTCGGGCTGGTGCTGGTCCCACCGCCCGCGGTACATGCGGCCGCGAACAGCACGGCCGCGCAAGCCGCCAAAAAGATCCGTCTCATCGGCGCCTCCTCTCCGAACTGATCAATTGCGGACCCGATCCTTCCTTCATGTACGTGCGGTCCTCGAGAAGAGTTGCTCCTGCGCCGCCTGAAGCGCAACCGCCACCGCGCCGCGGATCACCGCATCCTCGCCCAGCATGGAGACCTCGACCCGCGGACGGAAGGGCGAGATCTCGCGGAGCTCGCGGTCCACCGCGTCGAGCAGCAGATCGCCGTTCGCCGCGATCGCTCCGCCGAGCACCACGAGCTCTGGGTCGACGACCGGCACGATGGCTGCGATCGTCAGGGCGATCCGTTCGGCCACCGCGGAGGTGACCCGGCCCGCCGTCCGGTCCCCGCGCCGAGCCGCCGCAAACACTCGTTGCGGCGTCACCGACGACGTCATCCCGAGCCGTTGCGCCGTGGCCACGATCCCGGCCGTTCCGAGTGCGGACTCGAGCGCCCCGCGTCGACGGCTCCCCGGCTCGTGCGGGTCGGTCGTCGTGAGTGGGAGGTAGGCGACCTCGCCGGCGGCTCCCCTCGAGCCTCGATACAGCTCTCCGTTCAGGACAAGCCCGAGGCCGACGCCGGTGCCGACGTGCAGGTAGGCGAAGTTCGGGACGTCCTTGCCCATTCCATGCGTCTGCTCGCCCACGGCCGCGAGGTTCACGTCGTTCTCGAACGCGATGTTGGTGCCGAGTTCCTTCTGCAGCGCCTCCACGAGTCCCGGACGACCCCATCCCGGCAAGTTGTGGGCGAGGACGACCTGGTCTCGGAGCGGATCGAACACGCCGGGGCTGCCGATCGCGGCATGGGTCACCTGCCGCCACCTCAAGTCGGCGTCGGCCGCGAGCCCATGGGCGAGCTCACCGATCTGCGCGATCAAGGCGCCAGCGCTGCGCGCGTGGGCGCGTTCGTCGCGCCGAGCCACTATGTCGCCGTTCAGATCGGCGAGCACCGCATGAACGAGATCCCGCCCGACGTCGATCCCGACCACCCAGCCCGCCCGGGGGTTCAGCTCATACAGCACCGCCGTTGGGCCCTTCGCACCGGAGGATCGCCCGGCCTCCCGGACCAGGTGTGCCCGCTCGAGCGTCTGCAGCGCCTGCGACACGGTCGGCTTGGAGAGTCCGGTCCCGCGCGCGATCTGGGCTCTGGACGCCGGGCCGACCGCCCGGATGCGCTCGAGGACCGTCCGTTCGTTGATCGCGCGAAGCAGACTCGGCGTCCCCGCGGAGAATCGGCTGGCTGCGCTCGTCTCGGTCCTCCAAAGATATGTGGAGGAAAGTTTCCTAACTATTCCGGGGATGGTACGCCGACGTCCTTTCGAAGGTCAAGGCGAGGCCCCCGGTTTTCAGCCGCGAGGGAAGAAGCGCGGCAGGTGCGCTCGGTTGGCCTCCAACAGATCCCTCAGCAGCGCCTCAGCAAGCTCGTACTGACGGACCAGGGGGTTGGCCATCAACGCCTCGAGGGCCCGTCCTCTGCTCCCGCTGGTGGATGCATCGATCGCGAGCCGTTCGTAGGACTTTACCTGCTGGACGAGCCCGAGCAGCTCGGGCGCCAGCGGCTCGGTAGGCACGGGGTGCGCCCCGTCCCGCGAGATGCGGGCCGACATCTCGACCACGTCGTCGCCGGGGAGGTTCGGGATCGCGCCGTCGTTGCGCACGTTCGCGACTTGGACGTCGGCGGCACCGTCGTGTAGCGACGCGACGAGCATGGCGGCCGCCTCGCTGTAGTGCGCCCCGCCTCGGCGCTCGAGCAGCTCGGGCTTGGTATCGAGGGCTGGATCCCGATATCGCTCGAGGAGTCCGGCCTCGATCTCGATCACCTCCTGAGCGCGGATGTGGCCCTCGAGCTGCTCCTGCAGGGCCCGGTCGGTCGCGTAGTAGTAGCGCAGGTAATAGGAGGGGATCGCGCCCAGCAGGCGGATCAGGTCGGGCGGATGGACGCTCACGACGCCGGCCTCGGACACGCGAGCCCGGAGGTCCGGGTCGCCCTCCCCGGAGATCGCCTCGAGGATGTCGGGGAGCCGGTCGTCTCCGTCGACGAGGATTCTCCGGACCCACGAGAGGTGATTCAGACCCACATGATCGAGCTGTACGCGACCAAGGTCGATGCCGAATAGCGCTGCGGCAGCGAGCTGCACGTTGATCGCGAAGTTGCAGAGCCCGACCGCCCGGTGCCCTTCGTCCAGGAGCGCCTGCGTTACGATCCCCGTCGGGTTCGTGAAGTCGACGATCCAAGCGCCGTTCGCGGCGCGACGGGCGGTCTCCTCCGCGAGCTCGAGCACCACCGGCACCGTTCGTAGGGCCTTCATAAACCCGCCCGGTCCCGTGGTCTCCTGGCCGATGCAGCCGTGCTTGAGCGGGATGGTCTCGTCCAGGAGACGCGCCTGGTTGCCCCCGACCCGGAGCTGCACGATCACGAAGTCGGCTCCCTCGAGCGCCCGGTCCCGGTCTCCGGTCAGAGACACGAGCCCGGGCCAGCCCGCCTTCGTGAGCATCCGTCGGGCGAGACCACCGACGATCTCGAGCCGCGCTACGTCGATGTCCAGCATCACCAAATCGTCGATGGGCAGTCGATCGGCGCGACGCGCGATGCCCTCGACGAGCTCAGGCGTGTACGTGCTGCCGGCGCCGACGACGACGAGCTTCACACCCATGGCCCGGGCATCGTACACTCACTCCGTGAAATCGTTAGGAAACTTTCCTGACCCATTCCTTGCGGAGATCTGCTCACAGCCGGACGGGCTCCGGCGCGCCGCCACCTCGTTGATCGAGCAGCGGGACGAGCTCGAGCGCGTCAACGAGGCCCGCGGTCTGGCCGCGACGATCGTCTTCACCGGGATGGGAGGCTCCTACGATGCGTGCTATCCGGCGGTGAACGAACTCGCCCGGCGCGGCGTCCCCGCCATCCTCGTGAACACGGCCGAGCTGCTACATTTCCGCCGCGCGATCCTCTGCGCACGAACGCTCGTGGTGATCGTGAGCCAGTCTGGCGCGAGCGCCGAGATCGTCAAGCTGGCCGACGTGATCGAGGCGCAACGCTGCCGCCCGTTCGTCGTGTCGGTGACCAATGGCCTGGCCAACGAGCTCGCGCCCCGAGCGGACGCTCGCCTCGACACGACGGCGGGGCTCGAAACCGGGCCATCGACCGTAACGTTCTCGGCAGCCCTCACGACGCTCTCGGGCGTGGCGCGTCTCCTCGGCGGTGACAGCGTGGGGACCGCGGTCGACCGGACCTGGACCGCGGCTGAGGCCGCCGCCCTGTCGGCCGAACGCCTGCTCGATGATCCCGGGGCCGAGGCCACGCGACTGGCCGAGCTCATGCGAGTCGGCGGGGTCCTGGTCGTCCTGGGACGCGGCCCGGCGCGCGCGGCGGCCGAGATGGGCGCGCTCCTGCTCAAGGAGTGCGGCGTGATGGCCGAATCGCTCGAGTCCGCGGCGTTCCGCCACGGCCCGCTCGAGCTCGTGGGTCCGGGGATGTCGGCGATCGTGATGGCGACGGAGCCCGAGACCCGTCGACTCGACCTTGGCCTGGCGGCCGACCTGGTGAGCTCGGGGGCGAAGGTCGTCGTGATCACGCCCGACGGCGAGGAGCCGGACGGCACGTATGGCGTGGCCACGGGCTTCGTCGACCGGGCCCTGATGTCGGCGATCTCGATCATCCCGGTGCAACTGCTCGCGTGGCGGCTCGCGGTCGCGCACGGGCGGTCACCGGGAATCTACACCCGCGCGTCGAAGGTCACGACCCGTGAGTGACCTCCTCCGGCCAGAGACGCGCGTGGCGCTCACCTTCGACGCCGAGCATCCGGATCGCTCCAACGCCTCGGCCGAGAACGCGGGCCGGGTCCTCGATGCGCTGGCAGCGGCCCACGTCCGAGCGACGTTCTTCGTGCAGGGTCGCTGGGCGCGCTCCGAGCCCGAGACGCTTTTGCGGATCGCGAGCGAAGGCCACGTGGTCGGCAACCACTCCAACTATCACGTGCGGATGCCCCTCCTCTCGGACGAGGGCCTACGGCGCGACATCACCGAAGGCGAGGACGCGATCCGCGAGGTCGGCTCCGTCGATCCTCGGCCGTGGTTCCGCTGCCCTTTCGGCGCCGGCCGGCAGGATCCGCGCGTGCTTGGCGCCATCGAAGGGCTCGGTTACCGCGACGTCGCATGGGACATCGAGCTCGAGGACTGGGAGCCATGGAGGAGCGCCGAGCACATCGCCGACGACGCCGTGAACCGTTCGCTCGCGCGGGGCGACGGAGCCGTCGTCCTCCTACACACGTGGCCCGGCCATTCGGCCCAGGCGGTTCCCGCGATCATCGATCGGCTGGGTAAAGAGGGCGTCCGCTTCGTCTCCATCGACGAGCTGGACGAGCTCCCGTGACCAGGCCGGCGGTGCTCGCCGTGGACGGCGGCGGCTCGAAGATCGACGTCGCACTCGTGGGCCGGAACGGCGATGTGCTCGGGGCCTCTCGGATCGCCAATCCCGATCCCGAGCACGGCTCGCCCTACCTCGACCGCATCGTGCGCGCCGTCGAGAGCGCCGTCGCTGGTGCAAACCTGGACCCGGAGCGTCGTCCGGTCGCGCCGGTCGGTGTCTTCTGCCTCGCGGGGGCGGACCTCGGAGACGACGAGCGGCGGTTGCTGCGCTGGCTATCGAAGCAGGCGTGGGCAGAGGAGGACGTGATCCGAAACGACACGTTCGCTATCATGCGCACCGGTTCGGACCGATCGTGGGGTGTCGGGGTCGTCTGTGGCACCGGGACCAACTGCGTCGCGATCGCGCCGGACGGCCGGACCTTCCGGATCCCCGCCCTCGGCCAGATCTCGGGCGACTGGGGCGGCGGCGGCGACCTCGGTCGCGACGCCCTCTGGTATGCGGTTCGGGCCGAAGACGGGCGAGGATCGAACACGGAACTCGCGAGGCTTGTCCCCGCTCACTTCGACCTGCGTCGACCGCGCCAGGTAACCGAGGCGATCCACTTCGGACGGCTTGAAGAGGCGCGCTTGTCCGAGCTCACACCGTTGGTGTTCCGAGCGGCATCACGGGATCCGGTCGCTCGTAGCCTGGTCGATCGGCAAGCGGATGAGATCGTGACGATGGCTGGGACCGCGATCCGCCGCCTCGACCTGGGCCAGCTCGACGTGCACGTCACCCTCGGAGGGGGGGTGTTGCGCAACCGGTTCGCGCCATTCCTGGAGCGGATCCGAACGGGGATCCGAACGATCGCGCCGCTGGCTCAGGTCTCGGTGGTGACGGACCCGCCGGTGGTCGGGGCCGCGTTGATCGGCCTCGATCGCGCCGGCGCGCCGAGCTCCGGCCACCGGCGGCTGCGAGCCGTCTTGACGCATGAGCGTCTACGAACCCACACTCGGCGATAGGAGGGGAGATGGCCAAGATCGTGCTGGACAGCGTCACGAAGGTCTTCGGCTCGGACGTGATCGCCGTGAACGACGTCTCGGTCGAGATCGGCGACGGCGAATTCATGGTCCTGGTCGGCCCCTCCGGTTGCGGGAAGTCGACGATCCTCCGGCTCCTCGCCGGGCTCGAAGAGCTCACGGCCGGCGAGATCTTCATCGACGACCGTCAGGTCACGGACCTCCCCCCCAAGGATCGCGACGTCGCGATGGTGTTCCAGAATTACGCCCTGTATCCACACATGACGGTCGAGCAGAACCTCGGATTCGGATTGAAGCTCCGGAAGACCGCCAAGGACGAGACCAGCCGGCGGGTGCGGGACGCCGCGCGGATCCTCGGGCTCGAGCCGCTGATGCAGCGCAAGCCGGCGGAGCTCTCCGGCGGTCAGCGACAGCGGGTCGCGATGGGCCGCGCCATGGTTCGAGAGCCGGTCGCGTTCCTGATGGACGAGCCGCTATCGAACCTGGACGCCAAGCTGCGCGTCCAGATGCGCGCACAGCTAGCGCAGCTGCACGACCGTCTGCGTACGACGACGATCTACGTCACCCACGATCAGATCGAGGCAATGACACTGGGCAAGCGGGTCGCGGTGCTCCGCGATGGGGTTCTGCAGCAGGTCGACACGCCACAGACGCTGTACAACCGTCCGGCGAACCTCTTCGTCGCGGCGTTCATCGGCTCGCCGCCGATGAACCTCGTCGAGGCGGACGTGCACGACGGACGGATCGCCTTCGCCGGTTTCGAGCTCCCGCTCGGGACCGACGCCGGGCTCCGAACCTACGAGGGGAGCTCGGTGATCCTCGGGATCCGACCGCCGGACCTCGAGGACACAGACGTCTGGTCCAACCCGGCGCTCCCCTCGATCGAGGTGGTCGCCGACGTGACCGAGGATCTCGGCTCCGAGGTGAACGTGCTCTTCCGGATCGACGCCCCGCCGGTCGCGACCGAGGAGCTCTCAGCCGCCGTCGACGATCCATCGGGGGAGGCGATCAGCCTGCTCGGTGAGGAGTCCCGAGCAACATTCTGCGCCCGGGTGGACGCCCGGACCAGCGTGCGAAGCGGCAGGACGATCCGCCTGTCCGTGGATCCCGCCCGGTTCCATTTCTTCGATCCGCAGTCCGGCGACGCCGTGGCAGCCGCCGCACCGGCCGGGATCGGCGCCAGAGGAGTCCAAAGCGGGTCGACTCGCTGACTTTCGCTGATCTGCGAAGGAACAAGCACGGAGTCCTGTCCCCTTGGGTGGCGAACCCGTCCCAGTCCCGAAAACGCCGACAATCGCGAGGACCCGAACCGGCGGGAGCGCGCCGCATGTCAGGGCGTGCGCGCTTCCACCAGAGTGGCTCATCACGGCGCGGGATCGCGAACTGCCCCAGCACGTGCCACTGTTCACTGTGCGGCTTCCTGACGCGCGCTGCCTCGGTATACGCGATGATCGCGTTGCTGTCCGACCGCCCGACCTGATTTGGGGTCGCGCCTCCCACGACGTCTCGGCGACGGCACGGGAAAACCTCCACCTTCTGGCTGGGCGCGGCAAGCAACTCTTCCCTTTGCTGATCGACCGCAACTCCAAGAACCATGACGTCCGGGCCGAGGAAATGAGCGAGTCCTCGTCTGGCGGGCCATTGCGGAGGATCAAGCACTGCATGGGATCGAAGACCACGACGGGACCGCCGGGTGACGGCGGCCCGCTATGGGTGAGTCGGCTTCTGCGATGTGAGTCGTGCAGCGCGGGAGAGTGACACTGCGGGCGGCGTTGCTGCTCGCCATGAGAGGAGATCTACCGAGGCTCTCCTAGGTCGGATCGAGCGAGGCGCCCGAATCGCAGACCTGCAAGAGGAGGTCGTACGGGTCCACCGCATCACCGTTGTCGGGGTGCCACTCGAAGTGGTCGTGCGGGCCGGACGAGTGACCAGTCGAACCGACGTATCCAACGACGTCGCCTGCCTCGACCGGGCCGAGCGTGCCGAGGCGCGATAGGTGCGCGTTGTACACGTAGCCGAACTCACCGTGGACGTAGACCCCGAGCCCGCCCAGCTGGCTATGGGAGACGGATGCCACGCCGTCGAACGGGGCGAGGATCGGTGTCCCGGTTGCGGCCATGATGTCGTCGCCTTGGTGCCAGTGGAACCCGCCACCGGGCTCGGGGCGCGGGTCGCCGAAGTTGTCGGCGATCGCGTACGGGCCCCCCAACGGGCACACGGCCAACGGC
>JBKPKU010000051.1:0-81103 GCA_046731295.1 Actinomycetota bacterium | reverse complement strand
CATCCCTTGTAAGGGACGTCGCCATGACCGCCACTCCTCTCGGCGAATGAAGTATGGATGCGTGAACGGCTCGCTTCCATACCCCCGGTGCTGTCAGCCGAATGACTGATACTGGCAATCAGCAACATTCGGCAACACCGCAGGCGTTTGCGAAGTCCGGCGATCAGATGACCGTGATTGTCACGGCCACGCACGTCCATGCTCGAGACGCCTAGCCAACTTTCGCTCCATCTCCCGCAGCATGCCGACGAGCACCGCCCGCGCGCCCGCAGCCGGACGCCGGTAGATCGCCAGCCCTCGGTGAGCTGAGGAACGCTACGCTCGGCGGGTGAGTGAGGATCGGGGACTTCACGACGAAGTGAGATCGGCGTGGGATCAGCTTGCTCACTTCTGGGACGAGCGCATGCAGACAGGCGCTACGTGGCAGCGGCACGTGATCCAACCCTCGGTCGAGCGCCTACTCCGGCTTCAACCGGGAGAGCGGGTCCTCGAGATCGCGTGCGGGAACGGAGAGTTCGCTCGTCGGATGTCCGACCTCGGTGCGCACGTGCTGGCGACCGACTTCAGCGAGGGCATGCTCGAGCGGGCCAGGGTCCATGGCGGCGAGGTCGAGTACTGGTCCGCAGACGCCACTGTTGAGGAGGAGCTCTTCGCTTTGGGGGAACCCGGATCATTCGACGCGGTAGTGTCCAACATGGCGATCATGGACATGGAGTCGATCGAGCCGATGGTGGCGGCGTCGGCACACCTGCTGAATGCCAGCGGTCGATTCGTCTTCTCGATGCTCCATCCCTCGTTTAACTCGGGCGACGTGCGACCGACGGTCGAGCTCGATCAGGAAGGAAGAGGCACCGAGGTCTACTCGGTCAAGGTGTCCTCGTACGGGCGACCATTCAGCGGCAAGGGCGTGGCGATTCCCGGTCAACCGGTCGAGCAGTGGTACTTCCACCGCCCGCTGTGGATGATCCTAGAGCCATTCTTCGAGCGGGGTTTCGTCCTCGACGGGCTCGAGGAGCCGCTCGTGCCCGATCCCGAGTGGAAGACCGGGAGGGCGAGCCACGTGTTCACGCAGGTTCCCGGTGTGCTGGTCGCCAGGCTTCGCATCACGTAGACGATCAGGGGCGTGCAGGACCTGCTTCCGCATGGCACCCGGTAGGCGCTACTTGCGCTCCATCTCCCGCAGCATCCCGACCAGCACCGCTCGGAGTGTGCGGTCCTCTTCGCAGTCGATCAGCAGCTCGGCAAACGTGCGGCTCTGCGGGGAGCTCCAGAACTCGCCGATCCGGCCGGTCCGCTCGAGGTCGGGCAGCATGAGGACGTGGAGCAGCTCGGCGCGGGGAGCTGGCCCGAGCGCGTCGAGCCGTTCCGCAGCCGCTGCTCGAGCTCATCGGGGCGCATCGATTCTGGAGGCTACGCGCTTAGGCGCTTTCTGCGCGTAGAAGGGATCAGGCTCGACGACCCCGGGTTCCGTCGCTCTTCCACGTCAAGACCAGGGACGCGAGTAACGGTCTAGCCGTTCATCGAGACGGTGAGCTTGATCGTGGTCGTCACGTGGGTCTCCGTTCCCGCGGCTGGGTCCTGCGCGGTGACGACGCCTCCGCTGATGATCTCCATCTTCGTGGCTCCGGCCGGCGTCGCGACCGACACGGAGGCGAAGCCGCTACCTATCAGGACCTTCATGGCCTGGGGCTGCGTGAGACCGACGACGTCGGGGACAGTCGCCGTCGGGGCTGGCGGAGGCCAGTCGTTGGGTGGCGTCCCGATCGTGAGGCCGAGCTGAAGCCAACCTTGCCGTGGTCCCAGCCGCCGGCGATCGTGAGCTGGTACAAGCCCGCTTGATCGGGCAGAACCGCCGAACCCGACGACAGATCGATCGGGATGGACTGCCCGGTCAGATTCTGGTTTCGATCGGCGATCCAGAGCGAGGCTTCGACCCCCCCGGCGTTGGTTGTGAGCGCGAGCGGCGCGCCGGGATCGATCGTCGCATCGAACGTCTGGGCCGGCGAGGGTGAGATGTCCGCGCCCGGCCATACCCCGTCCTTGGCAGCGAACGTCGACGATGTGCTGCCGAAGGCAAGGGTCAGGCTCGGTATGGACCCGTCGGGCGGGGCTTCGAGGGATGCATCGAGTGAGGTCGGACTCGCCGCGGACCCCGTGGTCGACGGATGGGAAGCGGCCGGCGTCGATGGCGTCTCACGCCGGAACGCCACGGCGGCGAACGCGGCTGCTGCTCCGAACACGACGAACGCCACCACCACGGCGACGAGGCGCTGCCCCCGATGCGGCGCCGGTGGCATCACGTCGCCGTGCGGTCCGTGGGCGATCCGTGTGGGAGTTGACCTCGGTGCTGTCAGCGTCACGAGCCTTTGGATCTCCCGTTCCCATCGCTCCGGCATCCTCAGTCGACCTCCTCTGCTCCCAGCAAGTCACGCAGCCGCGCTCTCGCTCGGTAGAGATGCACCCGCACGGTCGGTGTCGCGATCCCCATCCGCCTCGCCACCTCATCGACGTCGAGATCGAGGACGTGTCGCAAGACGATCGCGGCGCGCTGTTTCGGCGACAATTCCCGAAGCGCTTCCATGACGCCTGTCAGCTCGGGCGGCGCCATCGGTGCATCGATGAGCGTTCCACGATGACGATCCCGGCGCAGCTCATCGATCGCGACCCGGAACGCTACCCGGTAGATCCATGCGAGCGGATCGCGGAACTGCTGCCCGCTCGCCACCGCTCGCGCGAACGCCTCCGCCGTCGCCTCCTCGGCGACGTCCGCACGTCCGCCCGTGAACGCGTACAACGTTCGATACACGCCGTCTCCTTCCGCGCGGAACAAGCCATCAAGATCGGGCGACGCCGGAGCGGCCCGCTGGGACCCTTCCTCGATCAGCTCGTCTGCCACCGTCCGAATCATCCGTTGCTCGCGGACTCGTGTGACGTGGATAGACGCAGGAGACGGATCGTGCGTTTACACGCTATTCGGACCCCGAGGCATCGCCTGCACATAGGGATCAACGGATCGAAGCTCGTGCTGATCCCGGGCGTGGGTCATGCGCTCGACATCGAAGCGGGCGAGCGATTCAACGCGGAGGTCAGGGCGTTCTTGCAAGCGCAGCGTGGCGACCGTGGATAGCCGGGACCGTGACATCCTCGAGCAGGCAGACAAGACGAACGACATCTTCGACGAGGCCAGGGACGCTGGTCTAGCCGCCGATCACCGCGTCACGATCGCGGCGACGATGTTGCGGCTCGAACTCCTGAAGACCAAGGCCGAACTCGACCGGGGCCTCAGCGAGTTCGTCTTGGACTGCACCGCTTGCGGCATGGAGATGCACTGGGTTCAGGGCATCAGCGTGGGCGACCAGAGCACTGGGGGCAGCGGTTTCCCGCGCCGCACCGAGAGCCGGTGGTCTGATCCGCATAACTATGACAGTGGCGGATGTTCTCGAGACTCTAGGGTGGCTCGGCGCGCCGAGCACGGAGCTCGAACGTCACGGCACTCTCTGAGCTGCGGTCCGGTCTGCGAACCTCGATCCTCCTCGAGAGCTAGAGTCGGTACCGCTTCACCCCCGATGTCGACCGGCCGCACACGTCACCGGTCGCGAGGGTGACGCTGACGGCTCGTGCCCGGTATCGGCCTGGCAGGTTCCGGACGTGGGCCGAGTACCGCCCGGCGTCGTCCGTCGACAGGCGCACGATTGTGCGCCAGGCGGCACCGCCGAACCGCCGGCGCTGGATCTGAACAGGAACATTGCTGGCGCAAGCCGAGAACCCGTCGTCGACCGTAACCGTTCCGCGCACCCGGAGATGGCGCCGGAGGTGAAGAGAGACCGTTCGCGAGTGCGCCGTGCCCGTCACGGTGAACTTCGTGCCGCTCGTGTCCGAACCGGCGGGGGTCGTCACGGAGATCTTTCCCGTGGTCGCGCCCGGGGGCACGGTCGCAGTGATCTTCGTGTCCGAGTTGACGGTGAACGTCGCCGTCGTCCCGTTGAACTTCACGGCAGTCGCCCCGGAGAACCCCGTCCCATTGATCGTCACCGAAGTCCCGACCGGCCCGCTGTTCGGCGAGAAGGACGTGATCGTCGGGCCAGCTGCGCTCGTGACGGTGAACTGCGTGGTGCTCGTGGCGAAGCCGCTCGGGGTCACCACCTTGATCCGGCCGGTTGTCGCGCCGGCGGGCACGACCGCCGTGATCCTCACGTCCGAATCCACGGTGAACGTCGCTGGGGTGCCGGCGAACTTCACATTGGTCGCCCCGGTGAACCCCGACCCATTGATCGTCACGGAGGTCCCGACCGGCCCGCTGGTGGGCGAGAACGACGAGATCGCCGGGACGGCCGCCCATGAGGCGGGCGCGACGGCGATGGTCGCCGCTACCAGCGTTGCGACGACGGCGCTCCTTCGGAGCGTCGGGGTTCGGGCTACAGACATGGCTCGCCTCCTCGTCACCGGCGGGCAGCCTGCGACCGAATCATGGCATACGCCCACGATCGTCGCTACCGTCTATGCGGTAGGCCGTGTGGGAGCCCGAGACCCTCGATTGCCGAGCCTCGCCTATCCGGCTAGCGGTGGAGGACCGGACCCTCCGGGCGGTGCTCATCGGGATGCTGCGCGAGATGGAACGGCGTTAGGCGGGCGTAAGCGCGGCGAGGTAGAGCATGGCGTCAGCGAGCTCGCACGGCTCCCCGTATGTCTCATCGGTGAAAGGCTCGACGTCGCGAACTGAGAGGCCAGTTCCTTGGAGCAAGAGGCGAAGGTCGGCCGGCGAGTAGCACCGGAGGGACTGTGTCACGGCATCGTCTCGTGTCCGACCCGCCACATCCGCTCAGTCATCCGACACCCTTCCGCGTCGAACCCGTCGAGGTAGCGGACTCCGCTCCCCTTGGGGAACTCCTCCTCGTTCCCGGCACGACTGGCCCAATACCACGGCACAAACACATCGACGAGAGCGCACCCGCTCGGGACGAGCCATCCGACGATCCGACGCAGCAGCCGCCTTTGATCCTCGTCGCTCCCCGAACCCATCGAAGTAAACGACGACGTCGAACTTGCCTGGCGGCTCAATCTCGTAGAAGTCGCCCGCAATCGTCCGTAACGAGCCTCCGGTCACGACGGCCGCAAGCTCCTGGGTATGTGCCGCGAGCTCGCCAAGGAGCTCCATGGCCACAACGTCGTGCCCCGCGACCGCAAGAGCCGCGGCGGTCGTGCCGGTGCCAGACCCGAGCTCAAGGATTCGGAGGGGCTGCGACCCGGCGTGCCGAATTACTGCGTCGACGTGGAGGTCGCGGTCGTCTGAGTCGAACTCGCTCCATCGACGTCGCCAGTCGGCCCACTCGTACTGCTTGGTATAGAAGTCCGCCACCCAGTCCACGCGGCCATCCTCTCCTATCACTTCGCGACGTTCTCCTCTCCTGATCGACTGCGAGGAGGATCGGACGGTCCGGGCGGTGCTCGTCGGATGCTACGGGAGCGGGCGCAATGAGGGTGTACCTCGTGAGGCTCCGGGCGTACGCTCTTAGTGCCCGCCTGATCGCAAGAGGTTGATGGGCATGGCGGCCGTTAGATCGATTGTCGTGGCGGCGGCACTCGTCCCCTTTGCGTTCGCCCTCACAACGTGCAGCGAGAGTGCGCCTAGTGCGACGTGTACCCCGAATGGCACCGAGCTCCATATCGCCGTGCTGGAGTCGCAATCGCACCAGTTCACGACCGACTGCATCGCGGCCCCTTCGAGCGTCCCGTTCACGATCCGTTTCGACAACCAAGACATCAGCCCCCATGGCAACCACAACATCCACATCTTCGATGGGGGCGGATCATCGTTCGTCGGCGATATCGCGCCTCACGGAACATCCATAACGTACGAGGTCCCGGCGTTCGAGGCAGGTACCTATCAGTTCCAATGCGACGCACACCCAGCCATGAATGGCGCATTCATTGCGAAGTGAGTATGTGTGAGCCATCTCTTCGCCGAGTTGCTGATCGACTGTGAGGACCGACGCTTAGGCCGTGCTGGTCGGGAGGCTCACGGAGATGGGGCGGTAGCCGGGCCGCGGTTGTGCGTACTCGCGCCGAGGTGTACACCGCAGGCGGTGCCCGAGGCTAGGGGGAGCCATGAAGGCACGTCTTACCAGCGCTAGCCTACGGGCGTCCCCAGAGAACGAGGCAGAGAGCGAGCGAGAGCGAGGAGGTCGTGGTGAGCGTCGGGACGGCGTTCCACCCGCGAACGGCGGCGCTGAACACGACGATGTCCTGGGGCGAGTGGTCCGGCTACTTCGCGGCCGCCGTATACGCCGACTTCCACGACATCGAGTACAACGCGATCCGCGAGCAGGCGGCCCTGATCGACGTCTCCCCGCTGTACAAGTACGAGATCACCGGGCCCGACGCGGCCCGGCTGGTGGACCGGATCGCGACGCGCGACGCCTCCAGGCTCGCCGTCGGACGCGTCATCTACACGCCGTGGTGCAACGAGGACGGCAAGGTGATCGACGACGGGACGATCACCCGCCGCGCCGAGAACGCCTTCTTCTGGACCGCGGCCGACCCGTCCTACCGCTGGTTCTCGATGAACGCGTCCGGGTTGGACGTCGGGATCGAGGACGTGTCCGAACGCGTCGCGGCCGTCGCGCTGCAGGGCCCGCGCTCGCGGGATGTGCTCGAGGGCGCCACCCGGCAGGCGTGGAACGACCTCCGCTACTTCGGCCACCGACGATCGGAGATCGGTGGGGTCGCCGTCGACGTCACGCGGACGGGATACACCGGCGACCTCGGGTACGAGATCTGGGTCGCGTCCGAGGCCGCCACGGACGTCTGGGATGCGTTATGGGAGGCCGGCGGGCCCCATGGCATCCGGCCCGCGGGCATCCGGGCGCTCGACGTCGCGCGAGTCGAAGCCGGGCTGATCCTGATCGAGGCCGAGTACACGAGCGCGCGCCACGCGATCAGCCCCGAGCAGCAGTACTCGCCGTTCGAGATCGGCCTGGGCCCGTTCGTCGACCTCGGCAAGCCCGCGTTCGTCGGCCGGCAGGCGCTCGAAGACGAGCAGGCCCGCGGCTCGGGTCGCCGCCTCGTGGGCCTGGACCTGGACTGGACCGGGATCGAGGCGATGTTCGCCCGCCACGACCTCCCGCCGTCGGTCTCCGCGCAGGTGCACCGCGATCCCGTGCCCGTCTACAAGGACGGCCGGCGCGTCGGGCGCGCGACCAGCGTGACCTGGGGGCCGACGATCAAGCGGATGATCGGGTTCGGGTCGCTCCCGCCGGCGCTGAGCGATCCCGGCACCCGCATCTCGGTCGAATGGACCGTCGAGGGCGAGCGCGGCAAGGTCGCCGCGACCGTCGTCGGGCTGCCGTTCCTGGACCTGCCCCGCAAGCGCGTGTAGGCACGCGATCGAACCCTCGGGCGGTTCGGAACCGAACCTTTGAGATGATGCGTTCACCCATGCGTTCCCGGGGCGTCCTCGCGCTGCTCGCCGTCGCGGGAGGGGTCCTCGCGCTCGCGCTCGTCGCGACCCGGAGCCTCGTCCTCGGCGCGGCGGTCGGCCTGCTCGTCCTCGCCGCCGTCCTGCTGGTGGCGCGAAGCCGGGTCGAGGAGGATCCGTCCCGGCGCGGCTTCCTGTTCACGCTCGGCGGCGTCGGCCTGGTCGCGGTGGGCGCCGCCACCGCGCTCGGCACGGTCGTCCGCCGCCTCACTCGGCCCGACCCGAGGCCCGCGCTCGAGGCCATGTCCTCGGACCTCGGCTCGGAGTACCTCGAGCTCGTCACCCGCTCCTACAACGCCGAGCGGATGGGCGACCTGCAGCTCCTGGTCACCCCGTTCTCGAGCTCGAACTACCCGCAGGAGTCCCGCTCGCTCGAGCCGAACGACCCGCGGTCGAGTCACGCCGTCCCGTGGATGTACGGCGAGCGCGTCCCCATCGTCGTGTGGTCGCCCGGCCGGATCGAACCGCAGGACCACACCGAGCGCGTCACGCTCGCCGACCTCGCGCCCACGACGGCCGCGCTGATCGGGTTCGACGAGTTCCGCGCCGCGGACGGGCGGGTCCTTCCCGGCATCCCGTCGGTCACGCCGCCGGTGCAGCCGCGCCTGGTCGTCACGTTCGTGATCGACGGCGGCGGGTGGAACGTCCTGCGACGCTGGCCCGACGCCTGGCCGAACCTGAAGCGTCTCATGCACGAGGGCGCGACGTACCGCAACGCGATCTCGGGCTCGTTCCCGGCGGTGACCGCGGCGACCCACGCCACGATCGGGACCGGCGCGTTCCCGCGGACGCACGGCATCACCGGTCACAACGTCCGTCGGGCCGGCGGCCCGGTGAAGGCCTGGGGCGAGCCGGGCAACATCGACCCGTCGTTCCTGCTCGAGCCCACGCTGGCCGACCGCTGGACGGGATGGACGGAGAACGAGGCCTGGGTGGGCGAGATCGGCTACCAGGTGTGGCACGTCGGGCTGCTCGGCCACGGCGGCCGGCCGATGGGGCGGGCGCCGGTCGGCGTCTTCTGGGACGAGGACGGCGGCGGCGGGTGGAAACCTCACCACCCCACCCGCTACCGGCTCCCGAACATCAGCCCCGGCCTCGACCGCCTGGCCGAGCTCACCGGGGGCTGGGACCCGCCCCCTCCCTCCCCCTACGACCCGACCGGCAAGAAGGCGATGTGCTGCTTCCCGCCCGTCGTGCGCTACCAGGGCGAGCTGATCGAGGCGACGTTCGACTCCGAGCGGCTCGGGCAGGACGAGGTGCCCGACCTCCTGTACCTGAACTTCAAGGCGCCCGACTACGCCGGTCACGTCTACAACATGGACGACGGGCGGCAGGCCGAGGTCCTCGGGGCCGTCGACGCCGAAATCGGTCGCCTCGCCGCCCTGCTCACGCAGCGGTTCGGCGACGGCCGGAGCGTGCTGATCGTCACGGCCGACCACGGCCAGTGCCCCGAGATCGACGCGAACGGCGGCGTCCGGATCGACCCGATCCAGCTGGAGGAGGACATCAACGCTGAGTTCGGCACCAGCGTATTCGGCCTGGTGCAGATGGTCGCGCCCTCCGAGGTGTACCTCGACCCCAAGGCGCTGGTCGACGCCGGCCTGTCCGACCGGGACGTGGCCGCCTTCTTGGCCGATTACCGCTACGGCGACAACATCGGGCCCTACGTCCGGCCGGCCGCGGTCAGGGACGATCGCCTGGACGAGCGCTCGTTCGCCGCGGTCCTCCCCGCCTCGTACATCGGCGAGCTGGCGGCCTCGGACCTGTCGCGATTCGGCGAGACGGCGTACCCGGACGCCGATCCCGACGGCGTGCCGCCCGTCACCTGGTAGTTGGGCCCTGCGCGGCTATCGCCAGCCGGCGTCGATATCCAACCCGGCGGACCCGAGAGCCTCCGATCGAAGGCGATGGTCTTCGATGCGGACGATCTTTCCGTTGCTCAACGTGAAGACGTTGAAGATCTGTCCGTTCAGCGGTTCGCCTCCGACCTCATCGAGTGCTGGCCCTCGGACACCCATGAGCACCCGGTCGCCGGCTCGGATGAACTCCAACGCGGCGACATCGCGACGCAGCTGGCGTTCCTGTCGCAATGTCTCGATCACTTCATCAGGTCCGTTGCAGACCCAGTCCTCATGAAGACCCTGCCACGTAACGTCGGGATCGAGCACCGCCCGGATGGCTTCCCCGTCGCCCGTGCGGATGGCGCCCAGGTAATCGAGCACGACGATCTCGAGGTTCTCTTGTCCATCCACTCGCGTATCGCTCATCCCTGGAGACGGTACATCTCGACGTCATGGAGTGCCCCGACCCGGCTGACCAGCAGATGGTCGATGGATGCCATCAGGGACCCAGCTCTGGACACCCCTCACCTGGTGGCTCACATGCCCGGTGATAGGGTGCGCACCACGGCAACCCGAGCGCACGACGGAGGAGCCCGGATGACGCACCGCTTCTCGACGAGCATGCAGCGGATCCGCGCGATCGAGGAACCGTTGATGCGGTTCTTCACGCAGGGCGCGTGGTCCAGGCGAGATCCGACCGACCCCGAGAACTGCGACTTCGTGGCCGGCAACCCACAGGAGATGGCGCTGCCCGAGTACATCGAGTCACTCCAGCGCTGGACGGTCCCGCAGGACAAGGACTGGTACGCCTACAAGTTCAACGAGCCGTACGCGCAGGAGGCCGCGGCCGCCGGGCTCCGTGAGCGGCGGGGTGTGCCGTTCGAGGCCGCGGACATCCTTTTGACCGACGGCGCGTTCGCCGGCCTGAACCTCTGCATCCGAACCGTGACCGACCCGGGCGACGAGGTCGTCTACCTCACGCCGCCGTGGTTCTTCTACGAGGCCATCATCGTGGGCGGCGACGCGGCGCCGGTCCGCGTCCCCGTCGACTACGAGACCTGGGACCTTGACGTGCTGGCGATCGAGGCCGCGATCACCGAACGAACGTCGGCGATCATCGTGAACTCGCCCAACAATCCGAGCGGCAAGATCTACCCGCCCGAGACCCTGCAGGCGCTCTCGGACGTCCTGACGCGCGCGTCCGAACGCATCGGGCGGCCGATCTACCTGATCTCGGATGAGGCCTACTCGCGGATCGTCTTCGACGACCGCGCGTTCCCCAGCCCGACCGAGTTCTATCCGAACTCGTTCCTCGTCTACACGTACGCGAAGCAGCTCCTCACGCCCGGACAGCGCTGCGGCTACATCGCGCTCCCGCCGGAGATGCCCGACCCCGAGCCGATGCGCGAGGCGCTGATGCTCGCGCAGCTCACCTACGGCGGCCACGCCGCGCCGAACAACGTCCTTCAGCGGGCGATGGGCGAGATCGATCACATGAGCGTCGACGTCAAGGCGCTCCAGCGGCGCCGCGACCGCCTGGTGGACGAGCTCCGCTCGTACGGCTACGACCTCCACTCGCCCGAGGGGTCGTTCTACCTCCTGCCCGCGAGCCCGGATTCGGACGATCAGGCCTTCGTCGAGCGCCTGGGCGAGGACAAAGTGTTCGTCCTACCCGGCACGGTCGTCGAGATGCCCGGGCGGTTCCGCATCTCGGTGACCGGCAACGACGAGATGGTCGAGCGGGCGCTGCCGATCTTCGAACGGGCCGCGAAGGCCTAGCGTCCGTCCGTGCCGGTCGAGCTCACCGAGGCCGACCGGTCGCGCCTGGAGGGCGACGACGGCGAGGCGGCCGCGCTCGCGATGCGGATCCTCGTCGAGACTGCCGAGGTCATGGGCGCCGAACGGCTGATCGACGTCGTCTCCGCCCACGTCGACGGGTGCCTGTACCACGGCCTCGCCGGGCTCGAGTTCGCCGAGCGGCTGGTCTCGGGCGGGGCGCGCGTCTCGGTCCCGACGACGCTGAACGTCGCCCTGCTCGATCTCCTGCACCCAGAGCGGCAGCGGGGAGGCGCCGAGACGCTCGCGAACGCCCGCCGCCAGATGGACCTGTACGTGGCGATGGGCTGCCGGCCGACGTGGACCTGCGCTCCGTATCAGCTGCCCGAGCGACCGGCCTTAGGCCAGCATGTGGCGTGGGCCGAGTCGAACGCGATCGTGTTCTGCAACTCGGTGCTGGGCGCCCGGACGAACCGCTACGGCGACTTCATCGACATCTGCGCCGCGATCACGGGCCGGGCGCCGCTGGCGGGGTTCCACCTGGACGCGGAGCGACGGGCCCGGCTGGTGCTGCGGCTGGACGGCGTGTCGGCTCGGCTGCTCGACTCGGACGCGCTGTTCCCGGTGCTCGGCCACGTGCTCGGGAGGGAGGCGGGGGCCGAGGTGGCCGCGATCGATGGTCTGCCGGCGGGCACGAACGAGGACCGCCTGAAGGCGCTCGGGGCGGCCGCGGCGTCGTCGGGTTCGGTCGGGATGTTCCACGCGGTGGGCATCACGCCGGAAGCGCCGACGCTGGATTCCGCGACCGGCGGCAGTGAGTTCCCGGAGGTCGTGGCGACGCCCTCGAGGCTCCGGGCCGCTCGCCACGAGCTCGCGACGACGAACGGCGACGCGCTGGGCGCGGTGAGCATCGGCACGCCGCACGCCTCGCTGGCCGAGCTCGAGCGGCTGGCCGGCCTGCTCGACGATCGCCAACCCGTCGTGCCCTTCTACGTGAACACGTCCCGAGACGTCCTCGCGGAGGCCGAACGCCGCGGGTGGGTCTCGGCGCTCACGGCTGTGGGCGTCGAGATCGTGACGGACACCTGCACCTACCTCACGCCGATCATGGATGCCGGAGGCGGGCCGGTCATGACCGACTCGGGCAAGTGGGCGTGGTACGCGCCGGCCAACATCGGCGTGGACGTCGTGATCGGCGGGCTCGAGGAGTGCGTCGAATCGGCGACTGCCGGCCGGGTCGTGCGAGACGAGTCCCTGTGGGCCGATGGCTGAGGGCCGAACGCTCGTCGCCGGCACCGCAGAGGGCGAGGTCCTCGTCCTGGACGAGCCGCTCTCGTTCTGGGGCGGCGTCGATCCGGCGAACGGCGAGGTGATCGACGTCCGGCACCCTCAGCGCGGCGCGAGCGTCGCCGGGCGCGTCCTCGTGATGCCGTCCGGGCGCGGCTCGAGTTCCTCGTCGAGCGTGCTCGCCGAGACCGTGCGGGCGGGAACCGCTCCGGCCGCGATCGTGCTTTCCGAACCCGACCCGATCCTCGCGCTCGGGGCGATCGTGGCCCGAGAGCTCTACGGTCGCGCGATCCCGATCGTGGTGGTCGCCGAGAGAGCCGCTACTACCGGCGATGTGCTCGCCGTTCGGGCGGAGGGACCTGTCGCCGAGATCCGCAACTAAGGAACCCGAACGCGACCTTGCGTTTTCCTCGAAGGCGATGACGTCTTTGGTATCGGAACCGGCGGGGAGGTTGTTGCCGGGCGCCCGATGCCTCCGGAGGCATCGCTGGCGGCGGCAAAGACCTTCCCGCGCGGAAGCCTTCGATGAAGGCATCGCGAGCTGCCCACTCCCATCGGGTCACGACAGTTCCAGCCTCGGCTGCAAACCGAGGTACTCGCCGTACCGTTCCGCGGCACGCCGCAGGGCGGCCGTCTCCCTCGGCTTCAGGGTCCGATACGGAGCGAGCTCGAACACCACGCGATCGCCGGTGACCGTCCGCCGCAAGGCCGCGAGCAGCTGAGCGTCGACGAGAGCCATCCCGATGGAGGACTCGCGCACACGCGGCACGATGCCCGCAGGATCGAGCACCCAGCGCGTCTCCTGATACCCCCGGTACATCTCATCGAGGATCTGTAGCAGGTGAGCCGCCGGTTCCGCCGCTCGCCGAGGCGGATCACCCGGCGCGTGCCAGAAGGTCCTGCCATCGTGCTCGAACGAGGCGAGCCGCTCGCGGACGAGGTTCAGGCCCCGCCGGACATCGGTGAGGGTGAGTGTCGCCCAGTAGGCCAGGTCGCGTTCGGTCGCCGGCCCGTGTCCGGAGAAGTAGCGAAGGGCGAGCTCGCCGAGCGCGTCGACCCGGTCCAGCCGACGGGGCTCGGGCACGCGATCGGCGAACAGGGCGTAGGTGTGTTCGTCCTCGACCGGGCGGCCGCTGCAGACGAGTCGATTGAGCTCGAGGTGTGCGAGCAGGATCGTCATCAACCCGGTTCCCCTAACGGGTCCACGCTCGCCCAGAGCCTCGGCGATCTGCCCACGAGTGAGATCGGGGTTCTCTCCGAGGATGTCGACGACCGCCGACATGAGTCGTTTGACCTCGCGATCGTCGACCCCGTGGGCGGCATGCAACTGCTTCGCCGTGACCTGCAGCACCCTGGGAGCGGTCAGCTCGAGCAGCCATCCGATGTCTTCGCCGAGGACGTAGTGCCACGTCGGTCGGAGTACGTGGGTTCTGATCACTCGCCCGTCCTTGAGTGCGGCTCGGACGTCGGCCCCGGAGGCATGACCGGTCCGCGAAGCCACCGCCCACGCAGACTGGCCCGGGTTCTCGGCCTGGACCGCGAGCAGGTTGCCGATGGCGTCGGTAACGGTGTCCGCGTGCGGATGCACCAGCTGCTGGTTACGGAGTCGCCACCGGGCGATGTCGTGGTCGGTAATCATCCAGATGTTGGTGGAGGTGAGGGGATTCGAACCCCTGTCTCTGGGCGACCGCTCAGGGCTTCTCCGGGCGCAGCCGGCGGATCGATCTCGCCTCGAGGCTCCCGCCGGCGGAGCACCTCTCGGCCAGCCCGGGTGCGGTGTCCGGCGGCGGCCCCCGGGCGGAGCCACATCCGTGAGCCTGCTCACGACGCCCATCCTCCGGTCGCAGGCGACCCGGAGGGGACGGCTACCTAGCTACCTAGGCAGCGAGCGCGTATTCAGAATCGGCGCTTGTGTTTGTCCCGGCTTTTAACGAGGCATCCGGGGACCTCGGCCCGCTTCTCCTGAACGGCATCCGTCCAGATCGAAGCCAGTACACCCCCATATGCGGTTGTGACCGAGAGTATACGGGCCTACCGACGGCGTCCGGCCTCGCGCTCCATCTCGCGACGGTGCTCGCGCTCGGCGATCGCCTGGCGCTTCTCGAACTGCCGCTTGCCACGCCCCAGCCCGAGCTCGACCTTGGCCAGCCCGTGCGCGAAGTACATGCGCATCGGCACGAGCGCCAGACCGCGCTCGGCGGCCTTGCCGACCAACCGCTCGATCTCCTTTCGATGGAGCAGGAGCTTGCGGGGCCTCGTTGGCTGGTATCGGGACCTGTCCGCCGCCTGCGCGTACGGCGGGATGTGCATCCCCTCGAGCCAGACCTCCCCGTCCCGAACGCGGGCGAACGCCTCGGCTAGGGAGCCATGGCCGCCGCGCAGCGACTTGACCTCCGCGCCGGAAAGCACGATGCCGGTCTCGAAGCGCTCCAGGATCTCGTAGTCGTGCCGCGCGCGGCGGTTCGAGACGACGGTCTTCTGTCCGGCGGGATCGGCCTTTGGGCTCATGGCCCACCCACCCTACCGGTGGAGGGTGCGATGGTCCGTCAGACGTCGAGGAAGCGGCGCATCCCGACCAGACCGGCCAGGAGCGCCACGATGGCGCCCGCCACCAGCAGGATCGGGATGATCGCGATCACGTCCCGGTTCACGATCCATGGGATGAACTGGACCGACTCGTTGAGCGGGTTGATGAACGCCACTTTGATGGCGAACAGGAACAGGATCGCGGCCACCGCGCCGATCAGGCTCTCGAAAAGCCCCTCGACCAGGAACGGCATCCGGATGCGCCAGTTGGTCGCCCCGACGAGCTTCATGATCCCGATCTCCTTGCGCCTTGCGAACAGCCCCATTCGAACAGTGTTGGCGATCAGGATCGACGCCGAGACCAGCATCACGAACGCAACCAGCAGGACGCCCACGCGGAACACCCTGGTGACCGCGAACAGCCGGTCCAGGAACGCGCTCTGGTCCACGATCTGCTCGATCCCCGGTTGACCCTTCAGGACGGCCTGCACCTGCGCGTACTGCTCCGGGTCCTCCATCTTGACGCGGAGCGAGGCCGGCAGGGCGTCGCAGTCCACGTTGTTGACCAGCGCCGGTTGCTCGGCGAACAGGCGTTGGAACCGCTCGCACGCCTCCTGCTTGTTCTCGTAGTGCACGTCGGCGACCACCGGGAGCTCGTTCAGCGTGTTGGTGAGCGACTGGACGTTGTCCAGGTTCACCGGGTCGGTCAGGTATACGGCGACCTCGACGTTGCCGGTGGTAGCCTCGATCATCAGGCTCACCTGGCGCGAGATTAGCAGCGACAGCCCGAACAGGAACAGCGCGATGAACGTGGTGGAGATCGCGGCGAACGCGACCAGGCCGTTCCGTCGCAGACCCGACGTGGTCTCGCGGAACAGGTACTCGAACCGCGCCACCTAGCTGTACACCCCCCGGGCCTGGTCGCGGACGACGTGGCCCTTCTCCAGCTCGATCACGCGGCGGCGCATCGCGTCGACGATGGCTTGGTCGTGCGTGGCCATCACGACCGTGGTGCCGATCCGGTTGACCTTGTCGAGCAGCCGCATGATCTCGACCGATGTCGATGGGTCGAGGTTGCCGGTCGGCTCGTCGGCCAGCAGCACGAGCGGACGGTTCACGCAGGCGCGGGCGATCGAAACACGCTGTTGCTCGCCGCCTGACAGCTCGTCCGGGAAGTCGTTGAGCTTGTCTCCCAGTCCGACGAGCTCGAGGATCTCGGGCACGCGCTGATCGATCACGTGCTTGGGCTTGCCGATCACTTCCAGTGCGAACGCGACGTTCTCGAACACCGTCTTGTCCGGCAGGAGCTTGAAGTCCTGGAACACGGTTCCGATGTTCCGTCGCAGGTGCGGGACCTTCCAGGTGGTGAGCCTGGCGAGGTTCTTGCCGGCGACGTAGATGTCGCCCTTGGACGCCTCCTCCTCCTTCAGCAGGAGGCGGATGAACGTGCTCTTGCCCGAGCCGGACTGCCCGACGATGAAGACGAACTCGCCCTTCTCGACCTCGACGGTGACGTCTTCCAGCGCCGTCGTGCCGTTCCTGTAGACCTTCGTGACATGCTGAAGACTGATCATGTGGGGTCCTGGATGGTCCGAGTGGTTTGCGGGGCCGAACCGGCGCGAAGTCTAGCAGACCCCCTGGTCAACAGGAACCAAGCGCCCTCGGTAGCCTGAGGCGATGGAGACCGCCACGCGACGGCCTCGCGCCCCTGCACCTGTCCCGCAGACATCCACATCCTCCCCGACCCTGCGGCTGCTCGCCGCCGCCGCAGGCCCGGCTTTGATCATCGGCTCGGTGCTCCTGGCCTTGAGGGGCATCGCGTTCCTCGCCCACCTGACCGACCAGCATCCGGACATCCTGTCGTTCTGGCTCCCGCGCTCGTGCATGCTCGGCCGGGCCCTGGCGGAGGGGCATGTCCCGCTGTGGAACCCGTTCGAGATGGCCGGGACGTGGTTCGCCGCAGACCCGCAGAGCGGGTGGCTCTCGCTCTCGACGATGGGAACCTCCGTGGCGTTCGGGTGCGGTGGCGGCCTCAGGGCGCTCATCGTCTTGAACCCGATCCTGTCCGGCCTCGGCCTGTTCTGGTTCCTGCGCAAGGAGGGCCTCGGCCGGGTCGCCGCGACCGCGGGTGGTCTGTCGGTCGCGATGGCGATCTCGGCGTCGATCGTTGCGATCAGCCTGCCGTTCGCGGGCACGCTCGCGTGGACGCCGTATGTCCTGGTGGGCGCGTCCGGGTTCTTCTCGGCGGGCGGGTGGCGGCGCCTCGTGTGGCTTGCGCTCGCGGCGCTGGCGTGGGGGCAGGTCGCGACGTCGCACCTGTCGCATGGGCTGGTGATGGCGACAGGGCTTGCGGTCGCGTACGTGATCGCGCGCTCGATCCGGGAGGTGCGACGCGGCGAGCTCCGAACGTTCACCGCCGTGTGGCTCTCGATCGGCTTCCTCGCGTTCCTGCCGCTCGCGAACCTCGCGATCCTGGTTCCCCGCTTCGCGGTGCTCGCGCGCTCCAGCCTGTCCGACGGATACGGGTCGTTCGGCGGCACCGTCGCCCGGATCTCCGCCGGCGAGGAGGACATCCCGATCCCGGACACCGGCATCTGGGGCGCGTGGCCGATCGCGCTTGCGTCGACGCCCGGCGGGTACCTTGGCGCGGCCGTCCTGCTGTTCGTGCCGTTCGCGCTGCGCGACCGGGTGCGCCGGTACCTCGTGGTCGCGCTCGGGGTCGTGTTCGCGGTCGCGTACGTCCTCACGAGCTCGGTGCTGATCGGCGCGGGCTGGTTCCGTTCGCTCGCGCTGGCGCTCCCGTTCGGCGACGTCTACCTGCACAACCCGGGCCGGCTGCGCTACCTCGCGTTCCTGATCGTGCCGGTGCTCGGGGCGATCGGCATCCACTGGATGCTTCACCACCGGCCGTCGTTCGGCGAGGCGATGCGGTGGATCGGCGTGGGCCTGGCCGTCTTCCTCGCCCTCCCGTTGCTGATGGGCGCGCGCGTAGGACGGCTGACGGTGTTCGCGATCGCGTCCGCGGCGGTGATCGGGGTCGTCTGGGCCATCGCGCGCGGCCGGCGATGGGCGCCCGTTGCGATCTGCCTCGTGCTGGGAGCCGAGCTAGCGGCCGGTGCCGTGTGGTCCTCGATGTACCACGGCGGGACCGTGTACCTCGGCCTGGAGAGCGGGAGCAATCCGGCGCTGGTCGCCGCCCCCCTGCGCTGGCCCGAGGTCGACCTGAACGCGTACCTGGAACCGGGACCGATCGCGCAGTCACTCCGGCGGAACGGGATCGCCGGCGGTCGCTACCTCGCGTGGATCTCGACCGACGCCAATTTCAACAAGGGGTACCTGTTCACCCGCAAAGCGCCGGACTGGCCGGCGCTGCTGATCGGGCGCTCGGTGCTGTTCGAGCTCCCCGACACGCTCGGCTACTCACCCGTGCAGATCCCCGGCTACTGGTCCTACATCCACGGCATCAACGCGCTCCCGGTCTTCTACAACGCGGCCGTGATCCAGGTACCGACGCTGTCCGAGATGCGTCTGCTCGGCGCTCGGTACCTCGTGACGCGCGAGGAGACGCTCCCGCCCACACTGGAAGGCCCGACGGTCGCGCGGGAGGGCGCCTATCGGCTCGTCGAGATCGTCGGGGCCGAGCCCCGAGCGACGCTGGTCCCGACCTGGGAGGTGGCGCCGAGCGCCTCGGCGGCGCTGGACGCGGCCATCGAGCCGCGGTTCGACCCCGCGCGGGTGGCCGTGCTCGAGGCCGATCCCGGCCTGTCGCGCCGCCCGCACGGCGTGGCCGGGCACGCCTACTATCGCGAGCTCGAACCCGAGGACGTGCGCATCGACGTGGATGCCCCCGACCCCTCGGTCCTGGTCGTCCGCAACGCGTGGGACGAGGGATGGTCGGCGACGTTGGACGGGCGTCCGGTGCCGCTGCTGCGAGTGGACGGGTTCGTTCAGGGCGTTGCGGTCCCCGAGGGCCACCATCAGGTCCGCCTCGTCTATCGGGAGCCCGCGATCGGGCGCGGGATCGCGCTCTCGGCGCTGGCGTGGCTCGGCATGCTGATGATGCTGGTGATGGCGATCGTTCGGGGCCGGCGCGCTCAGGCCTCGGGGGCATCCGGCGGGGGCGGCTCGGCCACGGCGCCCACCGGCTCGACCGGCGCGTAGCCCGCGACGGTCGGCGGTGCAGACAGGGACTCGACATGCCGGCGGGCCCCGCTCGTCAAGGCCGTCGGCGCCTTCGACGCGCCGCCAGGAGTCCCGGTCCCCGGCGCCTTCGACGCGCCGCCAGGAGTCCCGGTCCCGCCAGGACGAGACCCAGGGTGTTCGAGTTTCCCTTCTCGGTGACGACGATCCACGCCGGGTCCGCGGGGGACGCGCACGGGGCGGTCGCCGTGATCGAGTAGGTCCCGGGCTGGTCGATCGAGAGGTGGTTGAACGTGATCGTCCCCTCCCCCGCCCACGTCTGTGATGTGTCACCGCCACCGAAGCTCCCACCGCCGAGCGAGAGCGAGATGGTCAGCGGGCCCTCATTGGCGCCGCCCTGCAGGACGTCGACGCGTACCTGGACGTTGAATTGCCTCCCGGCATCGATCGAATCCGGCGGCCTCGTGCGGAACGCCAAGGCATAGTTCGGACACGGCGGCGGCAGGGGCTCCTCGACCACGAGGGTGGCGGCGTCGCTGTCGCCCGAGAACGTTCCCGTGACCGTGTGGGTCCCAGGCTGGTTCGCGGTGCACGTATTGGCCGTGCACGAGCCGTTCGGCCCGATCGAGAACGACGTGTTGGCCGTGACGCTTCCCATCGACTGCCCGTGGGTATCGAACGCCTCCGCCGCGTAGATCTGCGAGCCTCCCGGCGGGATCGTCGCGTTCGAAGGCGAGATGACGATGTGATCGAATCCGGCGGGCGGCGACCCCACGTCGATGACTTTGCTCTTGTGGTCGGTCGCGCCGTCCGGGTCCTGGATCGTCAGGGTGACCGTGTAGGTCCCCGGATCGCGGAACGTGTGCGTCGGGCTCGTGCCGCCGTTCCGGGAGGAGCCGTCGCCGAAGCTCCAGTGTCGAGAGATCGGGTCACCGTCGGGGTCGCTCGAAGCGTCCGCGAACTGCACCCGCAGCGGCGCGTGACCCTCGTTCGGCGTCGCCGTGAAGCCCGCGGTGGGCGGCGCGTTTGGAGGCGGCGACCCGCCGCCGCCGCCGCCATTGCCGCCGCCATTGCCGCCGCCGTTGCCGCCGCCGTTGCTGCCGGCCGGCGCGATCGTCGGCGTCGGGGTGACTTCCGGCCGGGTGTGCGGCGGTTCCTTGTCGGGGTTCGGCTCGACGGGTTCGGTCGGAGGCGTGACCGACTCGCCCGTCACGCAGGCGTCGTCATGGTCGATGTCGCAGAGGTTGAAGGAGAGCCACGGGCTGTTCAGCACCTGACGCGAGAGATCCTGCGGGACGCCGATGGAACCCTCCGCATCGACGTTCACCATCTTGCCGGCAGGCACGCTCACGGAGGCGTCGTTGCCGCTCGCCTCCACCACACCGTCGACCACGGCCACCGTGGTCGAGCCGTCCTCGACGATGAGCGCATACGCCGTGCCCTGGACCGAGGCCGTTACGGTCGGCGTCTCGACCTCGAACCGGCTCGCCCCGTCCGTGAGCTCGGCCACCCTGTTGTAGGAACTGCCGTCGGCCTGTTCGCCCTCGATGACCTTCGAGTCGCTCGCGTTGTTGAGCGTCTCGAGCGTGACCAAGGTGAATGTCGTGTCGTAGTCCAGACGCGTCAGGCTGCCGTCGAAGTACACGACGGACGCCCTTCCGGTTGGGCCGGTGCGCACGGTGTCGCCCTCGTGCAGGGACGCACCCTCCGCGACCGGTTGGAAGTCTCCGCTCCCTCCCTTCTGGACGTCGACCGTTCCGCCGAAGAGCTGGAGCGTCGCGATCTGCTTGGCCGAAGCCGCTCCGCCCGTGAAGATCAGGACCGCGCCGACCAACAGGAGAGCCAGAACGAACACCGCCGTGATCGAAAGCTCCAGCCGCCGCCTGGACTTTTCGGACAAGGTGCATGACCTTCCCGGGTTGGGCACTCAGATTGTCTCGGGTTGATATGCCCTCGGCAAGCTCCGGCTCACGACGCGGGCTGCGCAGCGTAAGCGCCGAGATGCGTCGGAGCCCTTGCCCCGCTTCAGGATGCGGGTTCGGCGCGCCGCCGGAGCTCCGCCTCGATGAGCTCCTCGAGGTCGCCGTCGAGGACCCGATCCACGTCGCCGATCTCGACGTCGGTCCGGTGATCCTTCACGAGTCGGTACGGGGCGAGCACGTACGATCGGATCTGCGAGCCGAAGTCGATGCCCTTGCGCTCGCCGCGTAGGTTCTCCAACTTGGTCTGCTGCTCCTCGCGCATGCGCTCGGCCAGTCGCGCCTTGAGGATCCGCATGGCCACAGCGCGGTTCTGGAGCTGGGACCGTTCGTTCTGGCACGCCGCCGCGATGCCCGTCGGCAGATGGGTGATCCGCACGGCGGAGTCCGTCGTGTTGACGGACTGGCCCCCCGGTCCGGTCGAGCGGTAGACGTCGATCCTGAGGTCTTTCGGGTCGATGAGGATGTCCTCATCCCCCGTCTCTTCGAGCAGCGGGATGACATCCAAGTTGGCGAACGACGTGTGCCGGCGCTTCTGGGCATCGAACGGCGAGATCCGAACCAGGCGGTGCACTCCGCGTTCGGCCGACAGCAGACCGTAGGCGTACGGCCCGTGCACGATGAACGTCGCGCTCTTGATCCCGGCCTCGTCGCCGAACAGCGTCTCGTCGATCTCGACGTCGAGCTTCTCGCGTTCGGCCCAACGCAGGTACATGCGAAGCAGCATCTCGGCCCAGTCCTGCGACTCGGTGCCGCCGGCGCCGGCGTGCAGCGTGGCGACCGCGTCGTTGTCGTCGTACTCGCCGCCGAGGAGCGTCGCGAGCTCGAGCTTCTCGACGTCGCCCTCGAGCTCCTTGACCGCGCGCGCGAGGTCCGCGGTCATCTCGGGATCGGCCTCGTCGGCCAGCAGCTCGTCCATCGCGGTGGCGTCCTCGAGTCGGCGAACGAGCCCGTCGTAGCGCTCGAGCTCGGCCTGCAGCCGGGACAGCTGCGTCGTCAGCGAACGCGCGTGCTCTGGGTCGTCCCACAGGGACGGCTCGGCCGCCTGCCGTTCCAGGTCGGCCGCCCGCGAGCGCCTGCCGTCGACGTCAAAGGAACTCCTTCGCCGAGGCGATGCGCTTGGTCAGGTCCTCGAGGCGCTCGGTGTGTTCGCTCATGCGCGACATCGTACCGGGGCCCAACGAGCGCATCGCCGAGGCTATCCTCGCGGCATGGCCGAGTTCGCACCCGGCGGGCGCGTCGGGGCCTACGGACTCGAGGTAGCGCCTCGGCGAGGGGCCGTGATCGGCCGCATCTGGTCCTCGCGTCGTCCCTCGGCCACCCGTTCCTCCCGCGGGCAGCCTAGCCCGAGCCGGGTGCGGCAGGTCACGCCCGCATCGTGCCGCCGGTCACCGAAGCACGGCCGAGAGATCCCTACCGTCGGGCACGGAACCAAGACGGGAGGTGGGGGATGAGCACCAGGGTCGGAACGCTGAAGCCGACGGGGGGCCGTTCGATCTGGCCCGCGGCCGTCGTCGTCTCGATCGTCATGCTGACCGTGGCCGTGATCGCCGTCTCGCTGGATCGCGGCGACTCGGCGCCGACCACCACGTCGACCGTGGACAACCCCGCGGTCGCGAGCGTGTCGGGCACCGCAGCGAACACGCCGTCCGAGCTGCGCGGCGTCACGGTCGGCGGCCGGATCGGGGACATCTCGTTCGTCCGCGACGTGCCGCGGCGCGGGATCGCCACGGGCGCGGCCGGGCCGGCCACCCGGCCTATCGGGGCCACCCCGACCGAGCTGAGCGGCGGGATGGACGCGAAGAACGACTTCTCGCGGTACGGCCGACACCAGCGGATCTGAGCCCGAAGAGCGGGCGGTCCCGGGCGGCCAACCGCCCGGGACGCCCGGATGTGCTGCACGTCACATCGGGTTCGTGTCGGGCGTTACCGAGGGCGTCGGCGCCCGGATCTAGCGTTCGAGCCACAGACAGGAGGAAGCGATGGCCACCAGGAGCGCGAACCTTCCGATCGAGAGTCACTACCTGGCGCGGGCGTGGTTCGTCCTGGCGGCGATCCTCCTGGCGGCGGCCACAGTGGTGACGATGGCGCTCGCCGCCCGCTCGACGCCCGCCGGCGGTACCGGGCTCGGCCCGGTGCGCGACTTCGGCCCGGCGCAGGAGCAGGGCGCGCCGATCGTCGTCAACAGATCCGTCTGCGGACAGTGCCGGTGAGGTAACCCCCCTCTCCGCGCTCGGAGGCCGGCCCCTCGGGGCCGGCCTCCTCTTTGCGAATGCCTAGGCCACGGCGCCGTGGCACTTCTTGTACTTCTTGCCGCTCCCGCAGGGGCAGGGCGCGTTGCGCGGGACCTTGCCGCTCTTGGCCTGCGGCGCCGCGCCCGGTTGGGCCTCGTCCTCGTTGCTGGAGGTCCGAACTCGCTGCGGCCGCGGACGCCCGGGCTCGTCCTGGCGGACGAGCTCCACACGGTAGATGTAGCGGACGAAGTCGTCCTGGATCGCGTCCGTGAGCTCCTCGAACATCGCGTACGCCTCTCGCTGGTACTCGGTCAGCGGATCCTTCTGCGCGTACGCCCGCAGGTGGATGCCCTCCTGCAGGTAGTCCATCTCGTACAGGTGCTCGCGCCACTTCGTATCGGTGATGTTGAGCAGGACGAGCCGCTCGAGCTCGCGCATCGTCTGCGAGCCGAGCGCCTGCTCCTTCTCCTCGTAGCGCTCGAGCGCGTCCTCGACCGCGCGCTCCTCGAGCTCGACCGAGTTCACCATCTCCTCGAGCTCCTCGCGCCTGATCGTGGTCGGGAAGACCTCGTTCAGCCCGGCGAGCACGAGCTCGAGGTCCCAGTCCTCGGTGAAGACCTCCTCTGGGGCCAGGCCCTGGGCGGTGCGCCGCACGACCTCCTCCACCATGCGCAGCGCCTGGTCCTTGAAGTCCTCTCCCGAGAGCAGCTTGTGCCGCTCCTCGTAGATCACCTGGCGTTGGGTGTTCATGACGTCGTCGTATTTCAAGACGTTCTTGCGTCGCTCGAAGTTCAGCTCCTCGATCTGGCGCTGCGCCCCCTCGACGGCCTTCGTGACCATCTTCGCCGTGATGGGTTCGTCCTCCGGCCACTTGAGCCGCTCCATGATCGAGCCGATCCGCTCCGAGGCGAACATGCGCATGAGGTCGTCCTCGAGGGAGAGGTAGAACAGCGACTCGCCGGGATCGCCCTGGCGGCCCGAACGGCCTCGCAGCTGGTTGTCGATCCGCCGGGACTCGTGGCGTTCGGTGCCCAGGACGTACAGGCCGCCGACCTCGACCACCTCGTCGTGCTCGGCGTCGGTCTGCTGCTTGAGCTTGCGGTGGATCGGCTCGTAGTCGGCCTCGTACTCCGCGCGCTCCTCGGGGTCCATCTCGAACAGCAGGTAGCGGTCGTTGTCCCACTCTCGGGCGGCCATCTCCTGGCGGGCCAGGTACTCGGGGTTGCCGCCGAGCACGATGTCGACGCCCCGGCCGGCCATGTTCGTCGCCACCGTGACCGAACCCAACCGCCCGGCCTGCGCGACGATCATCGCTTCCTTCTCGTGGTTCTTGGCATTGAGGACGTGATGCTCGACGCCGCGCCGGTTCAGCAGCGTCGAGAGCTTCTCGGACTTCTCGATCGAGACCGTGCCGACCAGGATCGGCTGGCCCTGTTCGTTGCGCTCGACGATGTCCTCGACGACCGCGTTCCACTTAGCGTCCTCGGTCTTGTAGATGAGATCCTGGGCGTCGGCGCGGATCATCTCGCGGTTCGTCGGGATCTCGGCCACGTCCAGGTTGTAGACCGACTGGAACTCGGCCAGCTGGGTCTTGGCGGTACCGGTCATCCCCGAGAGCTTGTCGTACATCTTGAAGTAGTTCTGGATCGTGATCGTGGCGAGGGTCTGGTTCTCCTCCTTGATGCGGACGCCCTCCTTGGCCTCGATCGCCTGGTGCAGGCCCTCGGAGTAGCGCCGGCCCTCGAGCACGCGACCGGTGAACTCGTCGACGATCTTCACCTCGCCCCCCGTGACGATGTACTCGACGTCGCGGTGGTAGTGCTCCTTTGCCCGCAACGCGTTCTGCAGGTGATGGACGAGCGGTGTGTGCACGTGCTCGTAGAGGTTGTCGAGCCCCAGGGCCTCCTCGACCTTCGCGACGCCCGCCTCCGTGACGGCGACGGTCTTCTTGGCCTCGTCGACCTCGTAGTCCTCGTCCCGCGCGAGCCGCGGCGCGAGGCGCGCGAACGTCTGGTACCACTTCGCGCTGTCGGCCACCATGCCGCTGATGATCAGCGGCGTCCTCGCCTCGTCGATCAGGATCGAGTCGACCTCGTCCACGATCGCGTACGCGTGCCCCCGCTGCACCATGTCTTCGGGCCGCATCGCCATGTTGTCGCGCAGGTAGTCGAACCCGAACTCGTTGTTGGTCCCGTAGGTGATGTCGGCGCCGTAGGCGGGGCGCCGCTCGGCCGGCGTCATCTGCGCCTGGATCAGCCCGACCGAGACGCCGAGGGCCCGGTAGATCGGACCCATCCACTCCGAGTCGCGCTTGGCCAGGTAGTCGTTGACCGTGACGACGTGGACGCCGTCCGAGAGCGAGTTGAGGTAGGCGGCCATCGTCGAGGAGAGGGTCTTGCCCTCGCCGGTCTTCATCTCGGCGATGTTGCCCTGGTGCAGGGCGGCGGCCCCCATCACCTGCACGTCGAAGTGCCGCTGCCCGATCGTGCGACGGGCGGCCTCACGCACGCTCGCGAACGCCTCCGGCAGGAGGTCGTCCGGGGTCTCGCCCTCCTCCAACCGGCGCCGGAACTCCGCGGTCTTGCCCGCGAGTTCGGCGTCGGAGAGGTCCTCGACCTCGGGCTCGAACGTGTTGACCAGCTCGGCGAGCTGTGCCAGCTGCTTCTTCTTGCGGCCTTCGCCGAACTGGCCGAGCTTCTCGATGACCATGCTTCGCCTCGGTTCGGGGGGTTCGGGACTCCATGGTACCGGAGGTCCCGAACGTGCCCGGGAGCCCGGCCGGGGCGCCTAGTTGATCTCGATCATCTTCTCCCGCACGGCGTAGACGACCGCCTCCATGCGGGAGTGCAGGTGGAGCTTCTCCAGGATGTTGCGGATGTGGTTCTTCACGGTGTTCTCGGAGATGAACAGCTTTGCGGCGATGTCGCGATTGTTGAGGCCCTGCGCGACCAGGCGCAGCACCTCCATCTCCCGCTCCGTCAGCCGTGGGGTTGCCATCTGCGGCTTCTCCTCCGTCGCCTTGCTCATCGCCGCGAACTCCGTCAGGAGCTTGCTCGCCATCGATGGACTGATGCGCGACTGCCCCGCCCACACCGATCGGATCGCGTCGGCGACCTCCTCGATCGGGATCTCCTTGAGCAGATAGCCGGAGGCGCCGGCCTTGATCGCCTCGTAGAGGTCGGCCTCGTCGTCGCTGATCGTCAGCATGAGGATCTTGACGTGCGGCAGCGCCTCCTTGATCTCGCTCGCCGCCTCGATGCCGGACCTCCGGGGCATCCGGACGTCCATCAGGATCACGTCCGGCATCAGCTCCTGGGCGCGGACGACCACCTCCTCGCCGTCCGCGGCCTCGCCGACGAGCTCGAGATCGGGTTCCTGCTCGAGGACCATCTGCAGGCCCCGGCGGAACAGCGCGTGGTCATCGCAGACCAGCACCCTGAGCGTCTCAGAGCCCGCATCGGGCTTGTCACTCACTCCGCGCCTCCCGGCTCCACGTCCTCGGCGACGTCCTCGGTGGCTTCCCCAGCGAGCGGCATCTGCGCGGATTTTACGCGACCCGCTCCCGCGTTCCGACGAGCCCGGCGGCGGTTGTGGTGGTCGAGGATCTGGCGCTCGAGCCGCTCGGCCACCACGTCCAGGGCCGAGTCGACGTCCGTGGCGTCGGCGTGGGCGCGATAGGTCTTCCTCGGTGTGGCCGCGACGGCCTCGATCCGGTGCAGGCCGCCCTGCCGGGGGTTCTTCTCGACGGTGACGACCACCTCCAGACGCGTGAGCGACGGCTCGAGGCGTTCGATCCGCGCGAGCTTGTGTTGGGTGACCTCGCGCAGACGCTGGGCCACCCGGGCGCCTCGGCCCTTCAGCACGAGCTCCATGCGTGCCTTCGCGCCCCCGTTCCCCGCCCTCGAAGATCGAGCGGGCCCGCGTCCGGCTGACCTGGTCTTTGTCCCCACATCCGCCTGCGGGGATGATCGCCGCCCATCGGGCGGCTTCGCACCCTCTCCCGTCGAGGCGAACCCCTCCGGGGCAGGACTTACATCTAAACCGCGCCATGCTCACCGACCAAGGGTCGGCTTACGTGGGTCGCTTCGCCCGCGGCTGGCATCGACTGCCGGGGAGCCGCTCCCCGGGGCAACCACAGACCCGGACGCGAGCCCGACGCCGAGTATAGGGGGGGTTCCGGGGCGTCGTGCCGAGGACACCGCGCGGGCCGCGGTCAGCAGGCCCACGCTCGAGGCGCCGCCCGAGAGCAGGGCCTCCCCGCACGCGCCCCCCGTGGCGCCGGTGGTCAGCACGTCGTCGATCAGCAGGACCCGTCCCGAGATGCGGCCCGCCGGGGCGAACACGCCACGCATGGCCTCCCGCCGGGCGGCGCCGCCGCGACGGGCCTGCGGCCCAGGATCGCCCACTCGGCGGAGCAGCCCCTCGGCCGGCAAGCCGACCCGGGGCGCCACGGCGCGCGCCAGAGCCCTGGCCTGGTCGTACCCGCGCGCGGCGAGCCGCTCCCGCGACAGCGGCACCCACGCGATGACATCTGCCGGCCACGCCTCGGCGGACCAACTCCGCGCCATGGCCCCCGCGAGCGCCTCGGCCACCGAGCGCCAGCCGCCGAACTTCAGCCGGTGCACGGCCCGGCGCACCGGGCCGTCGAACCCGAAGGAAGCGCGCGCGATCGCGATGGACGCGGGCGGGCAGTCGAGGCATCCGGTCACCGGCCGAGGACAGGGCGCGCCGCACCGCTCGCATCGCGGCTCGCCGAGGACGACGAGGTCGGAGCGACATCCGCCGCAGAACGGCCAGGGCCCCGAGCCGCACCCGGCGCATCGCTTGGGGAACAGCGCGTCGAGCAGCGGGGCCAGCATCGCCGAACGCTAGCGCCCGCCGCCGACAGGACGACATCAGCCCTGCGTCAGCGGCACCTCGATGGCCTCTTCGGACCCGCGTCGGCGGCCCCTCAGCTCGATCCGCAGGACCTCGTCCGCGCGCATCAGCGGATAGGCGGTCGCCTTCGCTCGGCCGACCTCGTCGGCCTCCATCTCGAGCACCCGGAGGCGCCGGCCGCCGGCGAACAGCTTCAGCGTCACGGCGCCCGGCGGGTCGATGCGCAGGTTCACCTTGATCGAGTCGCCCGAGCAGTCCACCTGCTCGACCTGCACGGTCTGATCGCCCAGGCGGACCCGCTTCCCCACCTTGACCTGCCCGCGCCGAACTGTCGCGCGCGGCCACGGCACCGAGAACCGGCGTCCGCCGTCGAACGTCGCCGGCGACCCGTCGACCTCGACGTCGCACACGAGCGTGTACCAGCCGGGCTCGAGGTCGGCCAGCGGCAACTCGAACGGGACGAACACGTCACGGTGTGGAACCACGTCCAGCGTCACCGGAGCGAGCGGCATCGGGCTCGAGCCGCCGGGCCCCAGCGCGCTCACGCGCGCCCCGACCACCACGACCTGATGCGGGTCGGGGGCCTCGCCCCGGAAGATGAAGGCACCCTTGACCGTCGCCGGGAAGCGCTCGAAGCGAGCTCGCACCGAGATCGGTTCGGCCGGCGGCTCCGTCACCTACTGGGTCCCCTGTTCCCAGGAACCGAGATAGCGACGCTGCTCGTCGGTGAGCTCGTCGATCTCGACCCCCATCGCCTGCAGCTTCAGCCGCGCGACCTCCGCGTCGAGCTCGCTCGGCACCGGGTACACGCCGGGCTCGAGCGAGCCGCGGCCCTTGACGACCCACTCGACCGACAGCGCCTGGTTCGCGAACGACATGTCCATGACCGCCGCGGGATGCCCCTCTGCCGCCGCGAGGTTCACCAGCCGGCCCTCGCCGAGCAGGTGCAGCCGGCGGCCGTCCGACAGCATGTACTCGTCCACGAAGCCGCGGATGCGCCGGACGCGTCCGTCCGCGAGATCGGCGAGCGCGACCTTGTCGATCTCGACGTCGAAGTGCCCCGCGTTGGCGAGCAGCGCGCCGTCCTTCATGACCTCCAGGTGCTCCCGGCGGATCACGCTCGTGTCGCCGGTCACCGTCACGAAGATGTCCCCCACGCGTGCCGCATCGCGCAGCGGCATCACGCGGTACCCCTCCATCGCGGCCTCGAGCGCCGGCAGCGGGTCGACCTCGGCGACGATCACCTGCGCGCCCATCCCCCGCGCCCGGGATGCCACGCCGCGCCCGCACATCCCGAACCCGGCCACCACGAACGTGCGGCCGGCCAGCAGGAGGTTCGTCGAGCGCATGATCGCGTCGACCGTCGACTGCCCGGTCCCGAACCGGTTGTCGAACAGGTGCTTGGTATTCGCGTCGTTGACCGAGACGATCGGGTAGCGCAGCGCGCCGTCGGCCGACATCGCCCGCAGCCGGATCACGCCGGTGGTGGTCTCCTCGGTCCCGCCGATCACCTCGCCGACCTGATCCGCGCGCTCGCGGTGCAGGAGCGACACGAGGTCGGCGCCGTCGTCCATCGTGATGTGCGGACGCCGGTCCAGCACGGCCTCGATGTGCCGGTAGTAGGTCTCGTTGTCCTCGCCCTTGATCGCGTAGACCTCGATCTCGCCCTCCTCGCACAGGGCGGCCGCGACGTCGTCCTGCGTCGAGAGTGGGTTGGAGGCGCACAGCGCGACCTCGGCGCCGCCGGCCCGAAGGGTCTCCACCAGGTTGGCCGTCTCGGTCGTCACGTGCAGGCACCCGGCGATCCGGATGCCCTCGAGCGGTCGTTCCTTCTCGAATCGTGCGCGGATCAGCCTCAGCACGCCCATCTCGGCCGCCGCCCAGTCGATCCGCTCCCGTCCCTTCCCGGCCAGGCCGAGATCCCTCACGTCGCAGTCCATGTCGTCGCCTTTCCCCGTTCGCCCGTCAGAAGCGCTCCAGCAGATCCAACACCACCCGCCCGATCGTCCCGGCCGCCGCCTTGGACGCCGCCAGGACCTCCTCGTGGGAGACCTCGACGCCCGCCGCGTTGGTCGCGAAGGCGAGGCCCACCACCCGCATCCCGAGCGCCCGGGCCACGACGGCCTCGGGGACCGTGGACATCCCCACGACGGTCGCGCCGAGCCCCGCGATCATGCGCGTCTCGGCCGGCGTCTCGTACGACGGCCCCGGCAGCGCCGCGTACACGCCGTCGGTAACTGCGCGGCCGGAACCGTCGGCGTGCGCGCGCGCCGAGGCGTGCGCGAGCTCCGCGAGCTCCGGGTCGTACACCTGCGAGACGTCGACGAACGCCGGCGACCCGTCCGGGTACCGCCAGCCGCTCAGCGGGTTCACGCCCATGAGGTTCAGGTGATCGCGGAGCACCACCAGCGTCCCGGCTGCGATCGACGGGTCGAGGGCGCCGGTGGCCGCGGTCAGGACCATCGCGCGCGCGCCGAGCTCGGCGGACAGGCGGGACGTGATCGACGCCATCGCCATGCCGTGCCCCTCGTAGAAATGGATCCGTCCCTGGAACACGGCCACTGCGCGTTCACCCGCCCGCCCGATCCAGAGGCGGCCGGCGTGGCCGACCACCGTCGGCGGCGGGAACCCGGGCAGGTCCGCGTACGAGATCTCGACACCCTCGCCGTCCGAGGCCGAACGCACCGCCTCCACCGCGTCCGAGAGCCCCGAACCGAGGACGACGCCCGCCACGGGCTCGAGCGCCGTCCGCTCGCGGATGGCCTCGACGATCCGCTCGGGAACCCCGTCTCCGGGCGAGGGCAGGGAGCGGACCGCGGTCATGTCTCGGCCAGGGCGCGCTTGAGGGTCGTGATCGCCTCGACCGGCGAGGGGTCGACGCCGCGGGCCAGGCCGAGGTACGTCGAGACCAGGTCCCCGGTCTGCACGAGCGTGAGCAGGCAGGCGAGGTCCGAACGGCCGCGCCCCACCACCTCGTGCACGTCGGCGCCCGAGCGCCGGGCGATCTCCTCCGACAGCGGGAAGCGCGTCGCGACGTCGCCGTGCTCGCCCGCATGGCGGAGCGCGATCACCGCGAACCCCTCGCCGCGCCCGGGCGACCAGCCGACGACCTCGTTGTGGTCCAGCTCCGGCAGCGCGGCGGCGAACGCCGGCACCTTGGCGTTCTCGTTGAACTGCGTCTTCCAGCGCATCGAGGCGACGGAGCCGATGCCGTCCGAGCCCCACACGATCGGCACGCGCTCCCCGATCGCGAGCGCGAGCGCCTTGGCCGGGTTCGCCGGCGTCGGAACTTCGGCTCCGGACTCGGCCATCACCTCGCCCATCAGCGCGACGGCCTCGTCCACGTCGTCCGCGTGGGAGGGTGCGATCCCCATCGCCTCGAGCGCCCCGAGCGCGCCGAGCGCCAGGTGGCCGAACGCGGCGCGCGGCATGAAGCCCTCGGGGGCGAGGACGCGGCCCACCCCGAGCTCGGCCGAGCGCTCGCCGAGCGTGCCGCCCGACGTAATCGACAGGATCCGGCAGCCTCGCACCACGGCCTCCTCGAACAGGGCGAGAGTCTCCGAGGTCTCGCCGGAGTACGAGGACGCGATCAGCAGCGTGTGCGGCCCGCAGAACTCGGGGAGCTCCGGCGTCCGCACGACCGTGACCGGGATCCGCAGGCGGGGCGCGGCGACGGCCGCCAGCACGTCGCCCGCGATGGCCGAACCGCCCATGCCGCACACGGCGATCGAGGCGACGTCGTCGGCTTCGGGGAGCGGGTTCGTGGCGAGCCCTGTCGCGTACGCCTCGCGGCACTGCGCGGCTAGGCCGGCGACCGTGTCGAGCATCCCGCCGGGATCGGCGGCTCGGATCGCCGCCCGGTCGTCGAGATCGGTCACCGCTTCTTCTTGGCGGAGGGCTTTCGAGGGGTGGAGGGCTTCTCCGCCTCGTCGATCAGCATGACGGGGATCCCGTCGCGGACCGGGTACCGGTAGCCGCACGTGCGGCATTCGAGGACCTCGGGGTCCTGCTGGTAATCGAGCTCGCCGCGGTCGTTGGGACACACGAGGATCTCGAGCAGCTCCGCATCCAGTGTCACGTCGGTCCTCCTTCACGTCGGATCAGCTCCAGGAGCTCGGCCGTCTTCTCCTGCAGGAGCTCGTCGGTCCGCGCCTCCACGTTCAGCCGCAGCAGGGGTTCGGTGTTGCTCGGGCGCACGTTGAACCACCAGTCCTCGAACTCTACCGTCAGGCCGTCCAGGCGGTCCTCGCGCCCGTCCGCGTAGGTGCGCGCGATCTCCTCGATCTTGCCGTCCTGGTCCAGGACCCTGGAGTTGACCTCGCCCGAGGAGCGATATCGACGGTACGGCGCCAGCACCAGGGAGAGGGGCGCGTCTGCCCGCGAGAGCTGCTCGAGCACCACGACGGCCGCGATCAGGCCCGAGTCGGCCCGGTAGTTCTCCCGGAAGTAGTAGTGCCCCGAGTGCTCGCCCCCGAAGATCGCTCCGGTCTCGGCCATCACCTGCTTGATGAACGAGTGCCCGACGCGCGTACGCACCGGCACACCACCGTGATCGCGGATCACCTCGGGCACCGCCCAGGAACAGATCAGGTTGTGGACGACCGTCTCGCCCGGATGCCGGTCCAGGATCGCCGCGGCGACGAGCGCGGTCACGTCCGAGCCACTCACGCCCTCGGCGCGCTCGTCGACCAGGAACACGCGATCGGCGTCGCCGTCGAACGCGAGCCCGACGTCGGCGTCGCGCTCGAGCACCGCGCGCTGCAGGTCGCGGAGATTCTCGGGGTCGATCGGGTCGGCCGGATGGTTCGGGAATGTCCCGTCGAGCTCCGGGAACAGGTGCACGAGCGTCATCGGCAGGTGTTCGAACACAGGCGGTACGACGAGGCCCCCCATGCCGTTGGCGGTGTCGGCCACGACGGTGAGTGGACGCATCGCCTCGACGTCCACGAACGACAGCACGTGTTCGACGTACGCATCCAGCAGGTCACGCTCGGTGACCGACCCCCTCCCGGGGCCAACTCCGAAGGACATGTTCTCGGCGACGTCCCGGATCTCGACCAGGCCGGTGTCCTGTCCGACGGGGCGCGCGCCCGGCAGACAGAACTTCAGGCCGTTGTATGCGGGCGGGTTGTGGCTCGCCGTCAGCATCACGCCCGCCACCTCCAGCGAGCCGGACGCGAAGTACAGCAGGTCGGTGGATGCGAGCCCGAGGTCGATGACGTCGGCGCCGCGCGAGACGACTCCCTCGCTCACCGCGGCTGCGAGCGACGGCGAAGACATGCGGCAGTCGCGTCCCACCGCGACCGATCCGATCCCGGACCACTCGGCGAACGCGGCACCGATGGCCCGGGCGCGTTCCTCGTCGAGCTCGTCGGGAACGACGCCGCGAACGTCGTAGGCCTTGAAGATGGGGCCGAGTTCTCGATGCGGCACGGTCACCGCATCGTACTCAACCCGTTCAGCTCTCCTGCTGCAGGACCGAGCCGATGACCGCCCGGAGGGGGACGCTTTCGCCGTCCCGGTACCACCACTTGGCCTCGCACATGTGGCACGTCGTGAAGGACAGGTCGTTGCCGCCCACGTTCATCGAGATCGAGATCAGGTCGCCTTGATGGCAGACGGGACAGGTGCCTTCGGGCTTGCCGTCCATGGGTCAATCCTCGGGCGCGGGGCGCATCGGAGCACATAGCACGGAGGTCTCAGATCTGCACACCGGCTCGGGCCACGCCACGGTCCTCCAGCATGCGAGGACGAACGGCCGTCCGGGGGACACGCCTCGGGCTCGAGGGGACACCCAGCTCCCGACGGTCAGGCCGGGACCGCCGACGCGACGCGCAGGTCGGCGATCGCCCACCCCATCGGAGGCGTGAGCCGGGCCGCGTGGTCTGGGCACAGGTCCACGAGCCCCGGGTCGGGGTCGGCCACGAGATCGAGCAGCAGGATCGACCGCTCGTCGTAGCGCATCGCGGCCGTGGCCGTGGCCAACGTGGAGCACCGGATCCTCGAACACGTCCGCATGGGGCAAGCGTAGATCACACGGATGTGATTTCAAGCAACCGGGCCCCGCCAGGGCGCTACGCCTTGATGATGACGCGGGTCCCCATCGGGACGCGCCCGTACAGGTCCTCGGAGTCCGAGATGAACATCCGGATGCATCCGTGCGAGGCGTACGTGCCGATGGAGGACGAGCTGTACGTGCCGTGGATGCGGATGCCCGGGGCGTTGAGGTAGAGCGCGCGGGTCCCGAGCGGGTTGCCGGGCCCCGGCTCGATCACCGGCGGGAGGTCGGCCCCCCACGTGTCGAGGGCCGGGTTGTACCAGGTCGGGTTCTCGACCTTGTTCACGATCTGCCAATTCCCGACGGGCGTCTCGTAACCGGGAGCCGCGGTCGCGACCGGGTAGTGCTTGACGACGTGGAGGCCGTCGTACAGGTAGAGCTGGTTCTCGGACAGGTCCACCACGATCGACGGACCGAGCGAGGCGGTCGTGACCTTCGGGTCGAGCGTTCGGACCGGGACGGAGACCTCTTCGGCGCGATCGGACAGTGCGTGGAGGATCCGCGCCGTCGCCTCGTGCACGGCGAGCTCCCTCCCCGTGTGCGAGCGGCCGGTCACGAGCTCGCCGTCGACCAGCGCGAACCGGGCGTCGACGGCGGGCACCGAGACCTCGTCGAACGCCTGCTGGACGAACGTCTTGACGCCGCCCCGATCCTCGAGGAACGGCAGGTCTATCGAGACGTCGACCGGCTGGTCGCGCAGGCGATGGTATACCCGCGACGCGAACGACATCTGGTCGGCGACCGCGAACGCCCGCGACACCGACCCCTCCACGTCGGCGGTCATGCCGAGCGAGGCAGGCGTCACGGTCCACGACCGTCCCGCGGCCCGGACGACCAGGTCGCTGTACAGGGTCTCCTCGGCCTTCTCGCGGAGCGTTCGAACGGCCTCGTCGCGCCGCATGCCACCCACGTCGACGCCCGCGATCGTGATGCCGGGAAGGATCCGGTCCGAGGTGGAGGCGTCGTAGCGATAGGCGGCGAACGCGGTCCCGCCCGAGACCAGCAGGACCACGCCCAGAGAGACGGCCACGACCACCCACCGGCGTCCCCGTCGGTGCTTCGCTCGAGCCACCGCGATCCTCTCCGTTCTTGCCCCCGGTCCATCGCCCCGGGTTCATCGTCCGTTGCGTGCGGGCACATCATAGGGGGTCGCGCCCGCCGGGTACGACCCCGGATCGCCTGTAGGGCCGCCGCCCTACGACGCGCCCCTCGCGATCGGGATCCCGAGGGCCACGGCGTACCCCGCGAACCCCTCGATACCGAGGGAGTAGGACGCCGAAGCCGGAACGAATGTTCCCGATGAGGCCCTCGCCAACACCCCGACCTGCGGGGCGACGTTCAGGAACCGCTCGGGGGCCTCGGCGGTCGACTGCGGCGGCACGGTCACCGTGACCTGCCGATCCGGCCCCGGCGAAAGGAACGAGAGGGCAACCTCGGTGGGCTTGGTCCCCGGGTTGGCCAGGACGAGACCGGGGTGCGACGGCGACCCCGCGACGGTGGGGAGGACGAGCCACGACGTCGTCGGCTCCGCGCCGGTGACCGCCGCCTGATCGGACACGCTGCCGAACGTCCGGCGAACGGCAGCCATCCGGTCCGCGGAGACCTCCAGCCGGATCGAGGACGGGACCGAGGTCGTGGCCGGAAAGGTGCGCGCGGACATCGGCGGCAGGCTCGACTCGGCCAGTCCGGCGAACGCCTGTGGCGACTGGCCCTCACCCAGGATGTTGCCGTCCACGGACGCGCGCCCGCCCTCCTGCGTGGGGCTCGCGTTCATCACCGGGAGCTGCGTCCGGCCCGCATCGTGACCCCCCGGGAAGGTGAGGTCCCTCGGCGGCGTCCCGAGGTACCCGAGGGCCGACCGGATGCCGCCGGAAACGGTGACGCCGAGCGACGCGGCCGCCACGCGCCCGACCGAGACGTCGACGATCGCGGCCACCGTCGGCTCGCCGGACAGGATCTGACCGAGGCGGAACGCGGTGCTCCGGAACGGCTTCAGGGCCACGTCGGTCGTCGAGCTGTGCTGCACGGGCTCGCGCCGGCCGAGCAGGGTGATGGAGAACACCGCCTCGCGCGCGAACGGGTTCATGACCACGAGATACGCCTCGTCGTCCTCGGTCTCGGTGACGCCGTCGGGCAGGAGCCACCGGTCGCCGGCCGCCGGCGCGCAGGGTTCTGCCGCGACACCCGTCTCCTCGCCGCCGGCATGGGCCAGCCAGCCCACCGCCACCCACTGGCCGAACCACTCGACGACCGACGCGCTGCCCCTGCCGTCCCCCGACACGGGGACGCGAACGAACGCGCCCGGATCGACCTGGAGCGTCTGGGGTTCGGGGGGCTTGTCCTGGCCGAGCGAGCGCACGCGGATGGTCGCCGTTCGTGACCCGGGGTTCGCGACCTGGAGCTGGACGTCCCAGCCATCCGGGCCGCCGCCGTGCGGACAGAACCACGCGCCCGAGCTCTCCGGTCGTTCGATCGCCTCGAACGACCGCGAGGTGAGCTCGCGCTGCGCGTACGCCGCGCCGGCGAGCAGCACCACCGGGACGAGGATCGCGACGACCGTCTGGAGCTTCCTCACGCCGACCCCGGCTTGCGTGTGATCCACAGCGCCGCGGCCCACAGCAGGCCGAGCAGCACCATCTCGGCGGTGCGGACCCACTGCTGCGTGAACCGGACGACGACGTCGCCGGCCTGCACGGGCGCGGCGATCGCCCAACCGTAGCCCTCGAACGGCTCGACCGCCCGGCCGCCGTTGTCCACGTTCCAGCCGCCGTCGAACTGCTGGGTCACCACGACGTGCCCCGGCTCGGCGGCGGCACCCGAGAACCGCTCCCCCCCGCCGTCGAGCTCGGTGCCGGCGACCGCGGGCGAGGACTGGATCTCGGCGGGCACGAAGCGGTCGGGCACCGACGCGTTCGCCGAGACGAACGTCGTCGGCAGGGTCGCCGCGTTTCGGAAGATCGTGAGCCCGCCGGCCGGGACGCGGTCGAGGTCGAGCTGCTCGAGCAGGCGTTCGCGCGCGACGCCGGGTAGGTCCCCTTCGGCCGACACGACGAACCGCACGCCGTACGTGCCCAGCAACGCGCCCGCGTGGCGCGTTCCCCCGGCCACGAGGTCGAGCACGATCTCGTGCAGATGATCGTAGCCGGGTCCGGATCGCGCGCGGCCGTCGTCGAGCGCCGACACGCCGTCGCGATCGGTCAGACCGAACCGAACGGTCGCATCCCCCGCCTGGGCGAGCCCGATCGGATCCCCGCCCGGAGCGGGGAACGGCTCGCCGTTGGGGGCTCCGAGCCACAGGATCCGGAAGGGCCCGGGCGCGCTCGAGGCGATCACCGGCCACGCGGGCGGCAGGCCACCGGGACGCACCGCCCAGTCGGCGAACGTGACCTGTAGTGCCTGGGCCAGGACACCCACCGTCAGCACCACCGACAGGACCGCGACGCCGAGCTGCCGGAACCCGAACGCCTGCCGGCCGAGCCCACGAGCGAACGTCGACAGCCCGTAGGCGATCAGAGCACTCTCGACGACCGCGGCGGCGGCGAGCCATGCGGGCGCGTTCGTCAACGCCGCCGGGAGGTAGCCGGCCACCGACGCCCACGCAAGCACGGTCCCCGCCACCGCCACGAGCAGTGCGCGCCACGCGCGGCCACGCTGCGGGTCGGCGGCGCCCGCGAAGCAGACGATGGCCGCGATAGGTAGGAAGGCCGCGACCGCCCAGGTGCCCGGGCCGTCGCCGGGCGCCAGGCGCAGCAACGACCAGACGTCGGGCCTACCGATGTCGGACGCGAGCGCGGCGGCCGGATCGCCAGCGGCCGCCAGCACCACCGGGAACGCGAGCAGGACCGCGGCGAAAATGCCGAGGGCCACCAGCACCGTGCCACGATCGCGGCGCCTGCCGGCCAGGAGGTTCACGATCGCGAACGCCCCGATGGGCAGGGCGATCGAGGGCGCGAACGCGCCACCGATCGCCAGCGCCACCCCGAACCCGACCGCGGACCGGTACGGGCGTTCGGGGGCCCGGCGCCGGAACGCGGCGTCGATCCGGTCCCAGGCGAACGGCAGTACGGCGAGGGCCACGAGCAGGGAGAGCCTGCCCTCGGAGAAGGCCCACAGCATGAGCGCCGACAGAACGTACGCCCCGGCGGCCACCACCGAGGACGCGGGGGAGCCCGTCTCCCGTGCCATCGCGCGGTACATGACGATCCCGGCGATCGCGGGCATCGCCCCGAGGAAGACCTTCTGCGCCAGGGCCGTGCTGCCGAAGGCGACCCAGGAGCCCGCACCCATCGCCGCCAGCGCCGGGCTCCCCGGCTGAACCCCACCCAGCACCGTCGTTCGAACGGCGGAGCCGAGCTCGCGGAAGAAGCCGGCCGCCTGGGCCGGGAACGCGGCCAAGGCGCCGCCGGTGAGCACCTCGGGTCCGACGAACGCGCGGACGGCGAGCGCGCACAGCCCGATCGCGATGATCGACCCGAGCAGCACGGGATGCCCCGCCGCCACGCCGGCCGCCTTTCGCGGCAGCGGACGGTCGTCCTCTTCCCCGGAGATCTCCTCCAGGCCCTCGTCCAGGAACGCCTCGGCTTGCTCGAACCACCTCGGCAGCCGGAACGTGGAGGCCATGAAGGGGCGGATCTTTCGGTCGGCGACCGACCGGACGGCCTGCGCCCGGACCCGGCGCCGAAGCGTCCCGGGCATGTGGAGGATGTTCCATCCCCAGGCGGTCAGCAGGTCGAAGGCATCCTCGAAGCGGCGCGCCAGGGCCGCGTACACGACGCGCGCGAGCCCGACGACCGCATACACGGGCAACAGCCAGAGCAGGGTCAGGACCCCGTAGTCCTTCAGCATCGAGGCCAGGGCCGCCCGCGCGGCGTAGTAGCGCGTGCTGCGATGCCGCTCCTCGGGCGGCCGCTCGCCGCGCGCGGAGGCGTCCCGGTGCCGGGCGGTGGCGAGGGGGGTCATCAGGACGCGGAACCCCGCAAGGCGCGCCCGCCAGCAGAAGTCCAGGTCGTCGTGGTGCCCGGAGAAGCGCTCATCGAACGGCCCCGTGCGCTGCCAGGCCTCCCGCGAGACCAGCATCACCGCCGAGGAGACGAAAAGGACCTCCAGGACCCGGTCGTATTGGCCTTGGTCGAGCTCGCCGTCTTGCAGGGGCGAGTACGGGTGACCGAACCGGTCCGTGGATCGGCCGACCTCGCGCAGGATCCGCGGGTCGTCCCAATCGACGACCTTGGGCCCGACCACACCCACGCGCTCGACCCCCTTGATGCCCTCGGCACTCTCGAGCAGGCGCTCGACCGCGTCCGGCGCGAGCGCCGCGTCGTCGTGCACCAAGAGGAGGTAGTCGGCGGCCCTGGCCGGCGCGAGTTCGGTCGCGGCGGCCAGCGCCCCGGCGAGACCCCGGTTCTGTCCGAGCGCCACGACGCGCCCAGCGCCCAGCGCCTGATGGAGGAGTTCGAGGGTGCCGTCGCTCGAGCCGTTGTCGACCGCCACCACGCCCAGCCGGGGGTGGGTCTGGGCGGCCAGCGACTCGAGGCAGCCACGGAGCCAGCCGGCCGCCTCGCGGGTGACCAAGACGACGAGCACGCTCGGCGAGTGGACCTCGTTCGAGGTTCGAGAAGGATCGACGGTCGTCGTAACCATTGGGGTCGTTGCCGCCCGAGGGCGGCGCGCAGCCTAGCAGGCAGGAGATGCTCGTCGAACGCGGAAGGGGGGCAACGCCCCCCTTCCGCGTTCGTTCTCGACCCGACGCTTACCGCTTCTTCGCGGTCCGCCTCTTGGGTCTACGCGCAGCGGTCTTCTTGGCCGCCGTCTTCCTGCGCGTGGTCCTTCTGCGAGTCGCCTTCTTCGCCGCCGGCTTGCGGGCGGCGGGCTTTCTCCGTGTTGTCTTGCGAGCGGCGGAAGTCTTGCGCTTCCTCGTCGCGGCCGCCTTCTTACCCGCGGTTCTCCGCTTGGGAGACTTCCGCGTCGCGGGCTTCCTCGCCGAGGTCTTCCGCTTGCGCGTTGCGGCTGCCTTCTTCGCCGCCGTCTTGCGGGCGGCGGTCTTCCGCTTGCGTGTCGCGGCCGCCTTCTTGCCTGCGGTCGATCTCTTTCTCGCTGGGGACATGGGTCACCCCCTTTCGATGTTCAGGACGCCATGCGCTTCAGGCGTCGCCGCTCTCGTTCGCTCATCCCTCCCCACACCCCGTACCGCTCATCGCGACGAAGGGCGTAGTTGAGGCACTCGATGCGAACCGGGCAGTCCGCGCAGATCCGCTTCGCCTCCCTCGATGAACCTCCCTTCTCGGGGAAGAACACCTCCGGATCGTGCTGCCTGCACCGTGCTCGCTCCTGCCATGGGATGTAGTGATGCATGCGGGCCCCGCCCTCTCCCCAGAATCACACGCGTGTGATTCTGGGGTATCCGTCCCCCTCTTGGCAAGAGGGAAACTCGAGTTATGGAACTCCTCCACATGCGTCCCCAGGGAATCGAATACGTGCTCGGCGCAAGGTGCAAGGGGTTCTCCGAAGAATTTCGATGGTCCATCTGCTTGACCGGTTCGGTCAATGAACTAGACGGAATCAGGCGTTCGAGCCGGGCCCCTCGCGTCTCGAGGCCTCGTGGTCGCCGTGTGCACCGTCAGATACATGGCTGAACTCATTGCGCTGCAACGGTTCGTACGTGGTGCTGCGTTCGACGGGGATGCGGCCGATCGCCGTGATCGCATCGCGGATCTGCGACGGTTCCATGCGGATCCCCCATTCGGCGCCGGCCATGCGACTGATCGTTTCCTCCATCAACGTACCGCCGAAATCGTTCGCGCCGCCGTTCAGGATCGTCTGACAGGCCCGCACGCCCATCTTCACCCACGACACCTGAACGTTGTGGATAACTCGGTCGAGCAGGATGCGCGCAACCGCGTGCATGCGCCGGTCGTCCTCGAATGAGGGACCGGGGCGCGCCTTCCCGGCGAGGTAGATCGGGGCGTTCTGGTGCACGAACGGCAGGGGAACGAACTCGGTGAATCCGCCGGTGTCACGCTGGATGTTCGCGATGCGCCGGATGTGGAAAATCCAATGCGGGGGCGCGTCGACGTGCCCGAACATGATCGTGGACGAGCTGCGGATCCCGAGGTCGTGCGCGGTTCGAACGATCCGCTCCCACGCGTCGGCCGGCAGTTTTCCCCTGGTCAGCACCCAGCGCACGTCGTCGTCCAGGATCTCGGCCGCGGTGCCCGGGATCGTGCCCAGCCCGTGCGCCCGGCATTCCTGCAGGAACTCGCGGAACGAGATGCCGAGCTTGGTCGAGCCGTTCATCACCTCCATGGGGCTGAACGCGTGGATGTGGATATCCGGCGCCGCTTCGCGCACGGCGTCGAGCAGATCGAAGTAGAAGGATCCGGGGAGGTCGGGATGGATCCCGCCCTGCATGCACACCTCGGTGCATCCCCACGCGGCGGCCTCGCGAGCGCGGTCGGCCACCTCTGCCAGCGTCAGCGTGTACGACTCGGGGTCGACCTCGCGCTGGGCGAACGCACAGAAGCGGCACCCCACGTAGCACACGTTGGTGAAGTTGATGTTGCGGTTCACGACGTACGTGACCGCATCGCCGACGGCCTCCTCGCGTAGTCCGTCGGCGACCCCGCACAGGGCCTCGAGTGCATCGCCGTCCGCTCGGAACAGCGCCATCGCCTCCTCGTCCGTGATCGGGCGGTGCGCCTCGGCCTTCGACAGGGCCGAGCGGATCTGCCCCTCGAGCCGCCGGGGCGACACCCGCTCCGAACGCCACGCCAGGGTGCGCTCGGGGAGGTCGGCCGTGCCGTAGACGACGTCGGCGTCCGATCGGAGCCCCGAGCCGCGGCCCTTGGCGAACGTCAGCTCGGTCGTGCGCGGCTTCCAGGAGATATCCGGGTCCTGCCAGGGGATCGGCCGGGCGATCGCGCCGGGCACGGCCAAGCCATCCGGGGCCATGAGCGCCTCGACCGGGGCCCGCATCCTGCCGGCCAGAAACGACGAGGGCCGCAGCGCGAACTCGGGGTAGATCGTCAGGCGCTCGCGCAGCTCGAGCCCGCGCTCGGCGGTCCGGGCGGTTAGGCGCTCGATCGCCGGCCACGGGCGCTCGGGGTTCACGTGGTCGGGCGTGAGCGGCGAGACGCCGCCCCAATCATCGATCCCGGCGTCGAGCAGCCGGAGCTGCTGTTCTGGATCCGACAGGTTGGGCGGCGCCTGCACATGCATCCGCGGGCCGAAGACGACCCTGGCGGTCGCAACGGTGGCCAGGAACTCCTCGTCTCCGGGTTCGGGCGCGTCGTGCATCGCCGTGCCGGGCTTGGCCCGGAAGTTCTGGACGATCACCTCCTGGACGTGCCGGTACCGGCGGTGGATCTCGCGGATCGAGAGCAGCGACGCCGCTCGTTCGGCGAGCGTCTCTCCGATCCCCACCAGGATCCCCGTGGTGAACGGGATCGCCAGCCGACCGGCGTCCTCGATGGTGCGCACGCGCACGGCGGGGACCTTGTCCGGCGACCCGAAGTGCGGACCCCCGCGCTCGGACAGCCGGGGAGAGGAGGTCTCGAGCATCAACCCCATCGAGGGCGCCACCTGCTTGAGGCGGGCCATCTCCTCGTAGGACATGACGCCGGGGTTGAGATGCGGGAGCAACCCGGTCTCCTCGATCACGCGGATCGCGGAGGCGCGCACGTACTCGAGCGTCGATCCGAATCCCCGCTGAGCAAGCCAGGCGCGCGCGACGTCGTACCGCTCCTCGGGCCGGTCGCCGAGCGTGAACAACGCTTCCTTGCACCCCATGCGCCGCCCCGCCTCGGCGATCGCCACGACCTCATCGGGCGACAGAAACGGGTGGTCCAGCTTGGCCGGCGGCTTGGCGAACGTGCAGTAATGACAGTGGTCACGGCACAGCATCGTGAGCGGGACGAACACCTTGCGCGAGTACGTGACGGTGCGGCCGTGACCGAGCTCTCGCAGGTTCGACGCCAGCGACGTGAGGTCGGCGAGCGCGGGCCCTCGCGCAGACAGCAACGCCTCGACCTCGTCGACGGACAGGGACTTGCCCGAGGTCGCCCGCGCGAGCGAGCGTGACAGCAGGCGCTCGGGTGCTGCACGCATGGGCTCGGCGAGCGTATCACCGGCCGGTTGCAGCCCGTCGGTCCGTCGCCGCAGACTGCCTCGGATGGACGCCCCCGAGACGCGGTACACGAGGAGCGGCGACGTGCACGTCGCCTATCAGGTGTTCGGGAGCGGCGGCCTCGATGTCGTGTTCCTGGCGGAGTTCTGGAACTCGATCGAGGCGATGTGGGAGCAGCCGGACTACCAGCACTTCCTCGAGCGGCTCGGGTCGTTCGCCCGCGTGATCTGCATCGACCAGCGTGGCACGGGCTCGTCCGACCCGGTCTCGCTGTCCGACATGCCGACACTGGAGGTGTGGACCGACGACGTGATCACCACGATGGAGGCCGCGGGGTCGGCCAAGGCCTCCGTGCTCGGGGTCGGAGGAGGCGGCGGCGTCGGGATGCTGTTGGCCGCCACCGCGCCCGAACGCGTACGCGCTCTCGTGCTCATGAACACCACGGCCCGGTACACGCGGGCGCCCGACTACCCATGGGGCACCTCGCCCGAGTTCGAGGCGCGGATCGAGCAGGAGCTGGAGTTCGGGTGGGGCCGCGGCGTGCTGCTCGAGACCGTCGGGCCCACCGTGGCCGGCGACCCCGCGTTCCGCAGCTGGTGGGCGCGGTACCAGCGCCTCGGGTCGAGCCCGGGCACGGTGCTCGCGATGCGCCACATGCTCCAGCAGCTCGACGTGCGCGACGTGCTTCCCTCGATCCGCGTGCCGACGCTGGTCATCTCGCGGCGGGACAACCGTCTGGTGGAGGCCGTGCACGGCCGTTACCTCGGCGAGCACATCCCCGGGGCCCGCTACGTCGAGGTCGAGGGGGACGACTACTTCCCGTTCATCGGAAATGCCGACCTCATCCTCGACGAGGTCCAGGAGTTCCTGACGGGCTCGCGGCCCGCGTCCGGGCGCGACCGGGTGCTGGCCACGATCTTGATGACCGACATCGTCGACTCGACGGCCCGCGCGTCCGCGCTCGGTGACGTGGCGTGGCGCGACGTGATCGGTCGTCACCACGCGCTCGTGCGCGAGGAGCTCGAACGCCACCGCGGCCACGAGGTCGACACGGCGGGCGACGGTTTCCTGGCGACGTTCGACGGGCCGGCCCGCGCGATCCGGTGCGCGTGCGCCGTCCGCGACGGGGTTCGGTCGCTGGGTCTGGAGATCCGCGCCGGCCTGCACACCGGCGAGGTCGAGCTCGCCGACGGTGGAATCCGAGGTATCGCCGTGCACACGGGTGCCCGCGTGGCCGCCGAGGCCTCGCCGGGCGAGGTCCTGGTCTCCAGCACGGTGCGGGACCTGGTCGCCGGGTCCGGCATCGCGTTCGCGGACCGAGGCATGCACACGCTCAAGGGCGTCCCCGAGCCGTGGCGGCTGTTCACGGTGGTGGACGCGTGAGGGTCACGGCGCTGGCCGGCGGGATCGGCGCCGGGAAGTTCCTGCGCGGACTCGTCCGTGTGGTTGCCCCCGGGGACGTCACCGTGCTCGTGAACACCGGCGACGACATCACGATGCATGGCCTTCACGTCTCACCGGATCTCGACTCGGTGACGTACTGGCTGGGCGACGTGTTCGACCGCGAGCGCGGGTGGGGGCGGCGCGGCGAGACGTTCCGGGCGACCGAGGAGCTCCGATCGTTCGACCCCGACCAGGCGTGGTTCAACCTGGGCGACCTCGATCTGGCGACGCATCTGTTCCGGACGAACCTGCTCGCCGCGGGCAAGACGCTGAGCGAGGCGACCGCGGCGGTCGCCGCGCGGTTCGGGATCGGGGCCACGCTCCTGCCGATGAGCGACGATCCCATCGCCACGCGGATCACGATCGTCTCCGACGGCGCCGAGCTCGACCTGCACTTCCAGGAATACTGGGTTCGGCGCGGGGGACGCGACGAGGTCAAGAGGATCCGCTATGAGGGTGCCGACCACGCACGCCCGGCCCCCGGCGTGCTCCTGGCGATCGCCGATGCGGACACGGTCGTGCTGTGCCCGTCGAACCCGGTCGCCTCGATCGGCCCGATCCTCGCCGTCCCCGGGATCCGCGACGCGTTGGCGGCACGGCGCTCGGACGTGGTCGGCGTGAGTGGGATCGTCGCCGGCGCGCCGCTCGCGGGGATGGCGGATCGGCTGATGCCCGCCGCCGGCGCCGAGGTCTCGGCCGCCGGGGCCGCCGCCTGCTACGACGGGTTGCTCGCGGCCTGGGTCGTCGACGCGGCCGATCGAGCGCTGATCCCGCGCATCGAGGCAACCGGCGTTCGGGCCGGCGCGACCGACTCGATCATGACCGACGACGCGAAGGCCGAGGCACTCGCCCGTTTCGCGCTCGACATGCTCGCGTGAGCCCGTGAAGATCGAGATCCTGCCGGTCGAGGGCGTCAAGGAGGTTCGGCCCGGAGACGACCTGGGCGAGGTCCTATCGGCCGCGTTGGGGCCCGTGGGCGTTCGCGACGGCGACGTGGTCGCGGTCACGCAGAAGGTCGTGTCGAAGGCCGAGGGGCGCGTCGTGGCCGAGGGCGACGGCGGCCGCGAGGGCTGGGTCGATCGCGAGGCCCGACGGGTCGTCGCGCGGCGCGGCGACCTCGTGGTCGCCGAGACGCGACACGGCTTCGTGTGCGCGAACGCGGGCGTCGACGCCTCGAACGTCGAGGCCGGGTTCCTGACCCTGCTGCCCGAGGACCCGGACGGCTCGGCCGAGCGGCTGCGCACCGCGCTGTCCGAACGACTCGGCGCCGACGTCGCCGTCGTGATCACCGACACGTTCGGGCGGCCGTGGCGTCGCGGCGTGGTGAACGTCGCGATCGGATGCGCGGGGATCGCCTCGCTGGTCGACCTGCGCGGCACGGCCGACCACCTCGGCCGCGAGCTCGAGGCGACCGTGGTGGCGCTCGCGGACGAGGTGGCCGCGGCCAGCGGACTCGCGATGGGCAAGGCCGAGCGCGTGCCGGCTGCTCTGGTGCGTGGGGTGCGCCATGACGGGACGTCCGTGCCGGTGGCCGAGCTCGTGCGCCCCCCCGACGAGGACCTGTTCCGCGCGTCGCCGCTGTTGTCGATCTCGGAGCGGCGCACGATCCGGGCGTTCGGCGAAGGCCAGGTGCCGCGCGGGGTCGTCGAGGAGGCGGTTCGCGCGGCGTGCACCGCCCCGGCGCCCCATCACACGCGCCCCTGGTCGTTCACCGCGCTGTGGTCGCCGGCCGCCAAGCGGCGCCTGCTGGGCGCGATCGCCGAGGCCTGGCGTGCCGACCTGCGCGGCGACGGGACGCCCGAGGACACGATCGCGCGTCGGATCGCTCGCAGCGACGCCGTGTTGGGGGCCGCGCCCGTGCTGATCGTCCCGTGGGTGCGGTTCGAGCGGGCGCACCCGTACCCGGACGCCGAACGGGCGCACGCGGAGCAAGAGATGTTCCTGCTGTCGGGCGGGGCCGCGATCCAGAACCTCCTGCTCGCGCTCCACGCCCAGGGCTACGCGTCGTGCTGGATCTCCTCGACGCTCTTCTGTCAACAGGAGAGCCGCGTGGCGCTCGGCATGGACGACCAGTGGTTCGCGCTGGGCACCGTCGCGGCCGGCCCGATGCCGTCGGGGACCGCGCCTCCGCGGCCCTCGCTCGACCTCTCCGCGTTCCTGCGGACCGAGTGAGCGGCCCTTCCTCGCTACACCACCCCGTGGACGAAGTACCAGGCGAAGATCGCCGCGACCCCGTACAGCAGAGGATGGACGTCCCGCCACTTGCCACGCAGCACCGCGATCACGACGTAGGACAGGAACCCGGCCCCCACGCCGTTGGTGATGCTGTACGTGAACGGCATCATCACGATCGTGAGCAGGGCGGGCACCCCGATGCCCGGGTCGGCCCACTGGATGTCCTTGACCAGCACCATCATGAAGTAGCCGACGAGCACCAGCGCCGGCGCCGTGGCCTGCGGCGGGATCACGCCGGCGATCGGCGAGAAGAACATCGCCAGCAGGAACAGGACGCCGACCACCAACGAGACCAGGCCGGTGCGTCCGCCCTCGGAGATCCCCGACGCGCTCTCGATGTAGGTGGTGTTCGACGACGCCGACGCGGCGCCGCCCGCGGCCGCCGCCAACGAGTCGATGAGCAGCACCCGCTTGATGCCGGGGAGCCGACCCCTATCGTCGAGCGCCTTCATCTCGCCGCCGAGCCCGATGACCGTCCCCATCGTGTCGAAGAAGTCCGACAGCATCACCGAGATCACGACGGCGATCGCGGTCGCGGTTCCGAGCGCCGAGAAGAAGTCGAAGGAGAAGGCCCCCACCAGGCCGAAGTCCGGCGTGTCCACGATCCTGCTCGGCCACGCCGCGATGCCGTTCTGCCAGATCGCGAGGTCGTTGGCCTCGTTGACGATCGTGGCCATCACGGTCGAGACCAGGATCCCGATCAGCAACGCGCCCTTGACGCGCCGGGCGACCAGGGCGGCGCTCACCGTGAGACCAACGACGAACACGGCGATCGGCCACGTCGTGAGCTCGCCGGCGAGGGAGAGCGGCGTGGGCCCCGTGTTCGTCACGACGCCCGCGTTCACCAGGCCGATCAGCGCGATGAAAGCGCCGATGCCGATGCCGATCGCGCGCTTGAGATCCATCGGGATCGCGTGCAGGATCGCCTCGCGCACGCCGGTCAGCACCAGCACCGTGATCAGCAACCCCTCGACCACGATGACGCCCATCGCCTGTGGGAACGACAACCCGTCGGCCGCGACGAGCGTGAACGCGACGAACGCGTTCAGCCCGAGCCCCGCCGCCAGCGCGAACGGGTAGTTCGCCACCAGGCCCATCAGGATCGTCATGGCGCCGGCCGTCAGCGCCGTCACCGTCAGCACCTGCGCGAACGGCAGCCCCAGTGGCCGCAGGTCCGGGATGCCGACGAACCCGAGGATCGTGGGGTTGACGAATAGGATGTACGCCATCGTCAGCCAGGTCGTGATCCCGGCGATGATCTCGATCCGAACGGTCGACCCGCGTTCGGAGATCTTGAAGAACCGGTCGAGTCCGCCGGACGGCGCCGATTCGACCTGCACCACGTTGCCCGTCTCCGTGTCCGCCATCGCCACCTCTTTTCCGGGCCGGCGGCCCGGCCCGCGAGCGTCTCGGGGAAGGCACGCGAAGCATAGGAACACGCCCCGCGCCGCCGCAAGCGCTCGGACTGCGCAACGCCGTCTGCGGGCCGAAATCCCTTCGGCCTCGTATCCTGGGGACCGCCCCACGGGCCATCCGTATGGCAAACCCAACATCGAAACAGCGTCTGACCAAGGCCGAGCGAAAGGAAGAGGCCCGGCGCCAGCGTGTCGAGCTCCAGCGCAAGATGGCCCGAACCAAGCGGAACCGCTGGATCGCTATCGCACTGGTCGCGATCCTGGCTGCCGGGATCGGCGCCTACGCCCTCACGAGGCCGCAGCCGGCCGAGGCGAGCCCGGAGGACCTGCTCCAGGCGGCACCCCAGGCGACCGAGAACGCGGGGTGCGACCAGGTCGAGAAGGTGGGCCCGTTCCAGCCCAAGGACCAGGACCGCGCCCACGTGTCGTCGCCCGTGCAGCTCTCGCAGTACCCCTCCGTGCCTCCGGCCTCCGGACCCCACAACCCGATCCCGTACGGGGCCGGCGTCTACGGATCGCCCCCGCCGATCGACCGAGTGATCCACTCGCTCGAGCACGGCGCCGCGATCGTGTGGTACTCCCCCGACGCCTCGGGTCCCGAGCTCGACAAGATCAAGGACTTCTACGCGCGCTCGGACGTCGGCAGCCGGGTCATCGTCGCCCCGTACGACTACCCCGACCAGGGGGCCGAAGGGACGCTGCCGAACGGGGCGCAGATGGCGCTCGTCGCCTGGCACCACGTGCAGTCCTGCGCGCGGCCGAACCTGGCCGCCGCGTTCGGTTTCACCTCGTCCTACGCAGCCCCGCCGTTCGGCCAGCGCCCGTACAAGGGCGACGCGCCCGAGGCCGGCGCGGCGTTCTGATCCACTCGGCGAGGCAGATGGCCAAGAAGCGACGCAAGCCGAACCGCCCGAGGAACCGCCCGCAGGCGGGCGCGACCCGGACCGCCGAACGTCCGCGTCCGGACAAGCCGGCCGAGACGAAGCAGGCGCCGCCGGCCGCGGGCTCGAGGCCCGGCAACACCGCCGACCCGAAACTCCACGCGGAGCCGCAGCGCACCCGGGCCGAGAAGAAGGACCTGGCACGGCAGCAGCGTGAGTACGTCCGCCGGCGCATGGCGCGCGCACGGCGGGCTCGACAGATCGCCTGGATCGCCGGGTTCGCGGTGATCGTGGGCGTGGGTGCGTTCTGGTTCACGAACCGGAGCGAACCCGCCACCCCGTCCTCGCCGCCGGGCGTCCTGACCACCGAGGCCCCGTGGCCCGCGAACGGAGCCAAGTCGGCCGCCCGGGCGGACGCGCTCGGCCTGCCCGCCGAGGGCACGACGATGCACGAGCACGCCAATGTCCAGATCTTCATCAACGGCACCCAGGAGCCCCTGCCCCCGAACATCGGGATCAACGAGTCAGCCGGCACGATCCAGTCGATCCACACGCACGACGACACGGGCGTCGTCCACCTGGAGTCCTCGCAGGCGCGCACGTTCACGCTCGGCGAGTTCTTCGGGGTCTGGGGCGTACGGCTGACGCCCAGCTGCATCGGCGGCTACTGCAACGACGAGAAGAATCAGATCCGCGTGTACGTGGACGGCGAGCAGCAGACGGGCGATCCGCGCGACATCTCGCTCGACGATCAGAGCGTGATCGTGGTTACGTACGGGACCGAGAAGCAGCTGCCCGACCCGATCCCGTCGACGTTCGACTTCACCTCGGTCCCGCAGTAAGCGGCGGCGAGGTGGCCACCAAGCGCAAGCGCCGCCCGCGATCCCGGCCGCATGCGAACCCCGCCGCCAAGGCGTCGGGCGCCACGAAGACGGCCCGGCCGACCACCAGCAAGCGCCGACCCGCGCAGCCGCCGCCCCGGCGAACCTCTCCCTGGGTTCGGATCGTCGCGGTCGCCGCGGTGATCGCGCTCGGGTGGCTGTTGTTCTATCGGACCACCTCTCCGGGTGAGATCTCGGCCGAGGCCCGTTCGGCTGCCAAGGCGGCCGGGTGCGCCAACCTCGAGCAGCCGGTGATCGTGACCCCGTCCCGGACGCACCTGGCCGCCGGGGAGTCGTACGACTACCCGAACCCTCCCGCGGCCGCGGGCCCGCACGACCCCTCGCCGCTGCCCCCCGATCCCCACGTCTACCCCGAGCCCGTCCCCGAGACCCGCGCGGTCCACAACCTCGAACACGCGTACGTGGTCGTGTACTACCTGCCGGCGGCGCAGGGCGGCCCGTCGGACGACGTGATTCGGCGCGTGGAGGCGCTCGCCGACGGGGAAAAGCGCGTCATCATGGCCCCCTACCCGACGCTCTCGGTCGAGCACGGGCTCGTGCTCCTCGCATGGAACACGCGGTGGTTCTGTCCGGCCTCGGTCACGCCCGAGGAGGCGGTCGCGATCGCTCGCGGCTTCATCGACGCTTACCGAGGGACCTCGATCGCGCCCGAGGCGCCGCGTGGGCTCCTCGGGCCTTTGCTCCAACCCTAGGCCCGCCCCGGGTCAATCGATCCGGCAGGGGGCCCCGTCGGCCTGACACACGATCACGCCGCCCTCGAAGCGCCCCCGCCAGTTCCCGTTGTCGAGCCGGCGGACGTCGCCGATCGGGAAGCCGAGCGAGCCCCCCGGCCCTCCCTTGGAGAGGTACCGATCGAGCACGGGGCCTCGAAGGTAGTGCGCCCCCGTCGCCGTCGATTGGAAGATGGTCCCTTCCTCGAACTTCTGACGTGTGCCGCCCGCCACCGAGACCTGCCTGGAGGTAGGCAGACCCGGCGAGCATCCCTGGGCGTCGTACTTGGCGCGGATCGCGCCGGTTACCCGCCGGTCCTCGTTGATCCACAGGCGATCGTCCCGCAGCCCGAGCGCCGAGCGAAGGTGGGACCCGCTGATCGACGCCTGTCCGTTCGCGCCTTCGACCGTGATCGACATGATCCTGCCCGACACCCCTCGGTCGATGTCCGTGAACCCCGTCACGGTCCCGATGCCCAGACCCAGATCCTGCGTCAGCTGCGAGGGCGAAAAGTCCTCCCGCCAGATCGCGTTCGGGTTGGAGGACGTGTAGTCGCCGGGGTCGCACACGCCGCGCAGGTAGCTGATCGGCTCGCCTCCCCACACGTTCTCGTTGTTCTCCGTGTAGCCGCCCGACGAGGACATGTAGAACGCCTGGATCGTCTGGCCCGCCGTGACCACGACCTCCCTGTTGGTCTGGCGAACGGCGGCCACCCAGCGTTCGCCGTCGGCGCCCCCCTCCTTATCCCATCCGGCGTACACCTGGTCGAACGAGGTGGCATAGAGGGCGCAGTCGCACTCGGGGCGGTGCTGGGACGTGGCCGCCTTCGTGAAAGCGTAGGTCCGCGCCGCGATCGCCTGCGCCTTCATCGCGGACATCGGCCACGAGCTCGGGACCTCGCCGAGCCCGTACAGGTACCCCTGGGGGTCGACCGTGAGGACCGCGCGCATGGTGCATCCTCCGGCGTTGCACGGGTTGAGGCCGAACTCGATCGAACCTCGGTTGTACGTGTGCCCGGCCTCCGGTACCCGGACGCGCGACTGCGTGGGCGCGTACACGGCGAAGATGGGGTCGTCGGGACCGCCGACGGATTCGACGGTCGTCCCACCGCTGTCCAGGATGCTGTACGCATCGGCCGCCGCGCGCACCCTCCAGGTCTCCCCCGACGGGATGCTCGCGACGACCTCGCCCCTCGGGTCGCCGATGCGGATCTCGACAGGGCCGGCCTCCGCCTCGAGTCGCACCGCGTCCGCGTCCTGCACCAGCCCGATCCGCAGCTGGTTCGGCCCCGGCTTCGTGACGACGCGGGTGCCCGAGTAGAAGTGCTTGAGGATCTTCGTGCTCCCCCAGCCCTTCGTGGCCAGACCGAACGCTCCCCACTGCGACAGACCGAGGCCGTGCCCGAAACCGCCCCCGAACATCCGGAACTCGCTTGGGCCTCGCGACGAGCGGCTGGGTCCGGCGCCGGCGGGGACCGCGCCGGCCAGGACGAGGACGAGCACCGTCAGGAGGAGGGTTCTTCGCATCTTCAGGATTGCTAGGAGCGTGATCGGGAGTCACGCAACGTATCACATGGTTCGGGGCGACCGTGGGTTCGGGGCGGCGGATCTACGGGACGGTCGTACCGGGGTCGACCCGCGCGTCGACGAGCTCGACGCCCGGGAGGACGCGAACGCGTTCGCCGAGGATCGAGCCAGAGACGCGGGCGCCCAGGATCTCAGATCCGCGCCCAACGACGCAGCCCGACACGGTGGCACCGTTCGCCACGCGGACGCGATCGTGCAGGACCGACCCGGTCACGCTCGAGCCGGCCTCGATGGACGTGCCCGGCCCGACCACGACGTGCCGGTCGACGTCGGCGCCGGTGTCGATCCGGCCGCCGTCCGCGACGAACGGCGCCTCGAACGCCGGCTCCCCCGCGACCAGCCCGTCCAGCAGGTCGAAGGTGGCCTGGAGGTAGGCCTGCGGCGTTCCCAGATCCCTCCAATACGCGTCCGAGAGGAACCCGAACAGCGGGCGGCCGTCTTCGATCAGCGTCGGGAAGATCACGCGCTCGATCGAGACGCTCACGCCCCGCTCCCATGCCCGGAGCGCGGACGGCTCCAGCACGTACGTTCCCGCGTTGATGTCGCCGGGCACGAGGTCCGCGGGCTTCTCGCGGAACTCCACGACCCGGCCGTCCCCGTCGAGCGGCACGAGCCCGTAGGGCCGCGCGTCCTCGACGTGCGTGAGCGCGATCGTCGCGGTTGCCTTCCGTTGTCGGTGAAACGCAAGCATCCGCGTGACGTCGAGGTCGGTCAGGATGTCGCCGTTCAGGGCGAGGAACGGCTCGTCGGTGTCCAGCGCCGGGAGCGCGTTGACGATCGCACCGCCGGTGTCGAGCGGCTCGCTCTCCGTGATCCAGGAGATGCGCGGGTCGCCGTGCCGGGCATCGAGGAACGCGCGGAACGTCTCCTCCAGGTACGAGCTCGACAGGACGACCTCGTGGACGCCGTGGCGCACCAGCCGGTCGAGCGTGTGGTCCAGGATCGGGCGATCGACCAGCGGCAGGAGCTCCTTCTTGACGGTCTCGGTCAGCGGCCGCAGCCGCGTCCCCTGTCCGCCGACCAGGACGACGGCCTTCACGAGTGCTTCGTCTGGGAGACCAGGATGATGCCGATGCCGATGAACGCGACGCCGGCCCACCGAAGTGGCGGGACGGTCTCTTCCAGCACGAACTGGTCGAACAGCAGGATCAGCACGTAGGTGAGCGCCGCGAACGGGTAGGCGAACGACAGCGACGCCCGCGACAGCACCATCAACCAGACGAGCGCGGACAGGCCGAACAGGAACAGCCCGCTCCACACGTACGGCTGCTGGATCACGACGCGAAGCGACGGCCCGTCCAGCGAGAACTTCGCGGGCGCCAGCTCGTCGTTCACGAGGTTCATGCCGTGTTTGAGCGTGAGCTGGGCCACCGCGGCCATCGTCACCGAGAACAAGATGAGCGCGATCAGCATGGCGTTGCTCCCTTTCGTCTGCGCGGGCGTGGGGTGGGTCCGAGGTTCGCTCACAGGTCGTCGACCTCCACCCGGACGGACACGTCGACGCGGTCCTGGATCCGTGGTGCGTCGTAGACCTCGAAGAGGTAGCGCTGCGTCTGCACGTGGTACAGGTGCCCGGTCCGGCGGCTGGAGAGCCCGACCGTGACCCAGTACTTGCCGGGGTCGTACGGGAAGCCCTCGATCCTAAAGCGGACGCGCTTCTTGTCGAACCGTCCCAGGTCGAGGCCCACGCGGGAGGTGCGCGCCTCCAGAACGGGGTAGTTCGTGGCCCCGTCCAGGACGGCGAAGTCCACGTCGAGGTCGTCGACCGGCTCGTTCTGCCGAACGTCCACCACGATCGCGATCGTGTCGCCGCGCAGGAAGCCGCCGTCGCTCGCGCCGTTCGGCCGCACGATCTGCACCTCGGCGATCTCGGCCTCGCGCGTGCCCTCCTCGGGCACGAAGTTCGGGTCGGTCACGCCCAGCAGGACGTAGCGCATCTCACGCACCACGTCGTCCGGCATCCCCACGGCGTGCAGCTCGCCGTGATGCAGCATGGCCGCGCGGTCGCAGGTCTCGATCACGGTGTCCAACGCGTGGGTCACCAGGACGATCGTCCGGCCCTCGCGCTGGAAGGCCCGGACGCGTTCGAGACACTTGGCCTGGAAGGCCTCGTCCCCCACCGCCAGCACCTCGTCGATCAGGAGCACGTCGGGATCGACGTGCACGGCGACCGCGAACCCCAGTCGCACGAGCATCCCCGACGAGTAGAACTTCACCTCGTTGTCGATGAAGTCCTCGAGCTCGGCGAACGCCACGACTTCGTCGAACACGGCGTCGGTCCGCCTGCGGGACAGGCCGAGGAACGAGGCGTTCAGGTAGACGTTCTCGCGACCGGTGAGCTCCTGGTGGAACCCTGCGCCGAGCTCGAGCAGCGCCGCCAGCCGGCCGCGCTGTCGGATCGTGCCCGAGGTCGGGCGCAGGATGCCGGCGACGCACTTGAGCAGCGTCGTCTTGCCCGAGCCGTTGTGCCCGATCAGCCCGAACGTCGTCCCCTCGCCGATGTCCAGGTCGATCTCGCGGAGCGCCCAGAAGTCGTCGGCTCGCGCGCGGGAGGTCAGCAGGCGTTGCTTGATCGTCGAGGGCTTCTCGCGGAACACGTGGAAGCGCTTGGAGACGGCGTGGACCTCGATCGCCGGCGCGGCCGTCACGCTCACAGCTCCTCCGCGAAGTCGCCCGAACGTGCGAAGAACGATCCCCACGTGAAGCGCAGGAAGATCATCGACCCGACGAGCACCGTCCCGAGCACCAACGTCAGCGTGCCGAGCGGCATGTTCCATGTGGCGGTTCCCCCGTCCGGCAGCGCGCCCACGCCGTACAGCGCGCGGTGCATCCCCTCGACCACCGCGGTCAGCGGGTTGCAGAAGTACAGGACCTTCAGGACGTCGCGATCGCCCAGGTGCTGCTGGACCAGCCCGCTCGCGTACACGATCGGCGTGACCCAGAACCACACCAGCAGGCCGATGTTCAGCAGGTGGCCGACGTCGCGGTAGCGCACGTTCAGCGCGGCGATCCACGCCGTCAGCGCACACGTGAACACGAGCAGCGCGGCGAAGGCCAGCGGCAGCAGCGCGAAGTCTGGTACGTGCAGGCCGACCGTCGCGACGATGAAGATCAGCAGCACGATCATCTGCAGCCCGTAGTCGACCAGCGCCACGCCGATCGCCGCGAGCGGCAGGATCTCGCGCGGGAACGCGACCTTCTTGACCAGGTTCGCGTTGTCGATCACCGAACGCGAGCCGCCGATCGTGGAGGCCGAGAACAGGTTCCAGGCCAGCAGGCCCGAGAGCAGGTACACGGGGTAGTCCGGCAGCCCGTTGCCGAGCACCCGCGTGACGAACGTGAACACCGCCAGATACACGAGCGGGTTCAGCAGCGACCACACCGCGCCGAGCACCGAGGCCACGTACTTGACCTTGAGCTCCTTGCGGACCAGGTTGGCCAGGATCTCGCGGTGCGCGATCAGCACGCGCAGCCGCTCGCCGACCCGGAGATGCGGCGATTCGGAGGTGCGCTCGACGGTCTGGGTGGTGGCAGCCATGCGCTCCGCGCTCGGCGGGCCTGTTCGGCCCGGGCCGGCCGGCCGAGTCTAGCAACGGGGTTCCCTCGAACTATGACGTTGGCGTGGATTCGCCGGCCGAACGCGACGGGCCCGCCTGTATCTCGATCTCGGCCAGCGCGCGCACGTAGGACAGGCCGTAGTCCTCGTCCAGGCCCTCGGGCGTGATCCCGAGGTCGTTCAGCGCCTGCGCCCACCGCGTGAGCGCCAGGCGCCGGGGGTCCTGCACGAGCCGCAATGCGAACTCGATCGCCTCCTCGTAGCCGGCGGCCGTCCGCTCCAGGCTCGCGGTGGTCTCGACGTGCCGGCGCGCCGACTCCCCGATCCTGGCCCGCGCCTCGGGCCGGTCCGCCAGGCCCGACAGGACCTCCGCCAGCTCCTGGGGGTCGGCCCGGCCCGGGGCGATCCGTACGACCGCGTCCTCGGGGAGGACGAGGTAGGTCCCCGTCGCGCTCACCAGCGTGGGCCGGCCGACCTGCATGGCCCGCATCAGCGTCCCGCTCACCTCGCCGCGGTGCGGGAAGCGCAGGTCCACCACCACATCGGCGGCGGTCAACCACCCGCGGAAGGCCTCGTCCGAGACGTCGGTGGCGAGCGTCACCCGCGATCCGAGCCCCGAGCCGCGCACGAGCGCGTCCGGGTCGAACGTCGGGATCCGCCGGCCGACCAGCGCGAGGTGCACGCGTTCGTCGAGGCGCGCGAAGGCCGCCACCAGCGCCTCGAGCTGTTTGGCCGGGTTCAGGTCTCCCGCCCCGACCACCAGCACGTCCTCATTCCGGAGACCGAGCCGCGCGCGGATCGCGGGCGCGCGCTGGGCCGCGAGGCGGAGGTCCGCCTCGCGTTCGACGGGCGGGTGCGGGACGACGAACACCGGCGTCCGGCACCCGAGGTCCTCCAGGTAGCGCTTGCAGAAGGCCGAGTGGACGATGACCGACTTCGCGATGCGCGCGATGTGCGCGCACCACGGCCACGCGAGCGGCTCGTTGTCCCTTGCCTCGGCCAGGGTGAGACGGTCGGCGCCGACCAGCGCCTCGCGCGCCGCGCGGTAGCCGAGCGGATCGCCGCGGTCCACCAGGCCCCGCACGAGGTCGTCCAGCCCGAGGTCGTGCAGGACCACCACCCCGTCGCGCAGCGACGCCAGGCGGTAGATGTCGCCGTGGAACTCGACGTTGTTGCCGATGTGGTACACGCCCAGCCGGTACCGTGCGATCGCGAGGTCGTGCCTGGGCCTGACCGGCCAGAGCACGTCCATCTGGCGGCGCCGCCGGTAGCCGCTGCGCTCGAGGCCCGCGAGCACCGAGGCCGCGTACGTCGCGATCCCGGTTGTCGCCGGCGGCATCGGCGAGACGAATGCGACCCTCGGCACGACCGGATCGGCCATGGGTCGCGGCGTGGTGAGCAGCTCGATCAGCCGAGCAACCGTGCGACCACCTCCGGCCAGTCGGGGATCTCGCGCTCGACCATCGCGCGGCCCGTCTCGCCCATCCGGGCGGCGAGGGCTCGATCGGCGTACAGGCGATCGAACGCCTCGGCGATCGCGCGGGGGTCCGGCTCCGTCACGAAGCCGGTCTCCCCGTCGATCACGAACTCGAGCGGGCCGCCGCTGTCGGTGAGCGTCACCACCGGCCGGTGCGCCGCGAACCCCTCGATCGTCACGTACCCGTAATCCTCGTCGAACGGCCCGTAGTACACGCCGAGCGCGCCCAGGAACAGCTCGCGCAGCCGCTCGTCCGAGACGCCGACCTCGATCGACACGCGCTCGCCGAGGTCGTGCTCCTGGATCTGCCGTCGGAGCGCCCGCTCGTCGGGGCCGCGACCCACCAGGACCAGGCGTATGTCGCCGCGCACGTGGCGCATCGCGTCGACCACGATCGACTGGCGCTTCAGGCTCTCGAACCGGCTCGGGAACACGATCCCGTCCCGGTACGGCCCCGGCTCCTCTTCGAGGAGCGCCTGCGTGAGCGGCGAGCGGTGGTACAGCGGCTCGGAGGGGATCCGCAGCGAGTCCCACAGCCGGCGCTGCACGTTCTTCGAGTTCGCGAACACGCGCTTGGCCTCGCCGAGCGCGACGCGGTCGGCCGCGTGGATCATCTGGCGCACCTGCACGCCCTCGGGCTGTCGGGCGAGGTCCGCGTACTGCGGGTGATCCCACAGCTCGTATGCGGTGCGGTGCTGGTGGATCAGCCAGACGATCTTGCGCTCGTGGTTGAGCAGGTACGCCGGGAACTTCAGCGGGATCACGGCGTCGATCGGAAGCCCGTTGGATTCGGACAGCTCCATGCTCCGCCACACCGCCATCTGGTGCACCAGCTCGGCGCCCGGGTACCACTTGCCGGCGACCAGCACGAGCTCGGCCTCGTGTCCGGAGTTTCGGAGCGCGCGCACGAGCTGCTCGGCGTGCGTCTCGGCGCCGCCGCGCACGAACGGCGTCTGCGGATGGCAGACCGCGATGCGCATCAGGTCTGCCCCGAGGACCCGCGCTCCTCCGATGCGCCGCGCAGCCGCTCGATCTCCGCCTCCGCGTCGGCCAGGCGCTCGGCCAGCATCCGGTTCAGGGTCGCGAGATCGCCGAGCAGTCGGTCGTAGCGGTGGGTCACCGGACGAAGGACGACGTAGAACCAGCCCTTGACCTGGCGCTTCCACGACGAGGCCGAGCCCAGCAGCGGCTCGCGCCGCGGGATGCGCGAGCGCTCGTCCGCGCGCATCCCGGCGGCGAAGTCGTGCAGGGCGATCCGGATCTGGCGCGTGCTCTGGTCGGCGGCCGAGCTCGGGTCGACGCCCCAGTACAGCTCGCGTTCGAGCACCGATCGTGCGTCGTCGGCCTGGTCGTCGGGCTCGTTCGGCATCGGTGGGCGAGCGTATCATCGCCGACCTTCCGCCCCGGTTTTCGTCGCTCCATCGCAACATGTTCGGACAGACAGCGTCGGTACGATGCACGCCGTATGGAAACGCACGCGGGCGAGACCAGCCCCCGAACCGGCTAGCGATGCGGGTCGCGATCGACGCCCGACCGGCGACGGCGCCCGAGAAGACCGGCGTCGGCTACTACGCCGACCACCTGATCCGCCGCCTGCCGGTCCTGGATCCCGCGTCGGACTACGTGGCGTGGTACCTGAACGCCGGCGGGTTCCTGCGCGGCAGGCGCTTCTTCCGCGACGTCCCCGCGCCGAACCTGCGCGAACGCGGCACGCCGATCCCGGCGCAGCTGTTCAACCGGATGACCGCGCGGCTGGACCTCCCGCGCGTCGAGTGGTTCGTGCGGTTCGACGTCCTGTTCGGGCCGAACTTCGTCCCTGCGCCGACGCGCGCGAAGCGTCAGGTGGTGACCGTGCACGACCTCGGGTTCCGCTTCCACCCCGACACCGCCCCGCAGACCGTGCCGTGGTGGCTCACGGGTCTAGAACGCACGCTGCGTGTCGCGACGCGAGTGATCGTCCCCTCCGAGGCGACGCGCCGGGACGTGATCGAGCTCTACGGGGTGGAGCCCGGGCGGATCGCGACGATCCCGCTGGGGGTCGACACGCTCACGTTCCGGCCACCGCGCGACGACGAGGTCCGGGGCGTCCGCCGCCGGTTCGGCATCGACGGCCCGTACCTGGTGTTCCTGGGGCTGGACCGGCGCAAGAACCTGCCGGCGCTTGCCGAGGCCGTCGGGCGGATGCCGGCGGAGGAGCGGCCCACGCTGGTGCTGGTGGGCGGGCGTCCGTGGGACCCCGACGGTCGCGACCGCGTCCGCGAGGCCCTGGACGGCGTCCCGCCCGGCTCGCTCGGACGGGTCGTGCTGACCGGCTACGTCCCGGACGAGACCAAGGCCGCGCTCCTGGGCGGCGCGGACGCGCTCGTGTACCCGTCGCTGTACGAGGGGTTCGGCCTCCCGGTACTCGAGGCGATGGCGTGCGGCACGCCGGTGATCGCCTCCGATGTCGCCGCGCTCCCCGAGCTCGTGGAAGGCGCCGGCGTGCTCGTCGACCCCGCCGACCCCGACGATCTCTCGGAACGCATCGCAACGGTCCTTGCCGACGCCCGGCTGCGCGCCCGGCTCCGCGCCGCCGGGATCGAGCGTGCATCCGGCTACGCGTGGGACGAGACCGCGCGCCGGACGGCGGCGGTGTTGCGCGAGGCGGCCGATGCCTGAGCGGATCCTGATCGTCAGCTCTTTCCCTCCTCGTCACTGCGGCATCGGGGCATACGCGAGCGCGCAGGCCGAACGGCTGAGGGGCGAGGGCCACGTCGTAATCGTGCTGTCGCCGCCCGACGGCGACGGCGACGTTCGCAGGCCGTTCATCGGCGGCGCGGCGTTCCGGCACGCGGCGGCGATCGGCGACCGGTTCGACCGCGTGGTGGTGCACTACGAGACGGGCCTGTACTTCCGCCCCCGCTCACCGTCCGCGCACGTCCTCACGGCTGCGTCGCTGTGGTACCTGACGCTCCGCCGCTCGAACGTCGAGATCGTCCTACACGAGGCCAACGTGCCGCCGAACCGCTGGCGGCCCGACTATCGGATGCTCGGCTTGGCGTTCGCGCGGGCTCGACTCGCGTTCCACACCGACGCCGAGCGGGTGGCGCTCGAGCACGCGTATCGGATCCGAACACGGTGGCGGCTGATCGATCACACCGAGGGCGTGGCGGTGCATGCGCGTCTCTCGCGTGAGCAGGCGCGCGAACGCCTGGGGCTCGACGCCGTGGAGGGAGCGCTCTTCGTGTGCGCCGGCTTCCTCCAGCCGGACAAGGGGTTCGATCGCGCGATCCGCGCGTTCGGGGCCGCGGGCTCGCCGGGCCGGCTCTCCGTGGTCGGGTCCGTCCGCATCCCGAGCGACGCCACCGACCGGTACGTGGAGGAGCTGCGCGCGCTCGCGGCGTCCACGCCCGGCGTCACGCTGCTCGAGGCGTTCGTGTCCGACGAGGACTTCGACGCGTGGGTGGAGGCCGCCGACCGGATGGTGTTCCCGTACCGGGGGGCCTGGTCCTCGGGGGCGCTCGCCCGCTCGCAGCGGCTGGGGACGCCGTCACTCGTCTCGAACGCGGGCGGGCTGGCCGAGCAGGCCGGGCCGGACGACGTCGTGTTCGAGACCGAGGAGGCGTTGGCCGAGCTCTTCGCCCGCGCCGTGCCCGCCGGAGCGTCGTAGCCGGGGCCTCGTTGCCGTCGGCCGGTCCGGCGGCGAGCGGTAGCATCCGCCGGTGGAGCGTGTTCGCTATCGGGTGATGACGCGGCTCGCGCGGCGGCCGGCGTTCGCCAAGCCGCTCGCGCGGCTGCGCGGCGAGGGCGAGCTCGTCGCCGAGGACACCGATCTGCTGATCGAGTCGTTCCCGCGGTCCGCGTCGTCGTTCGCGCTGGCCGCGTTCAACCTCGCGCAGGAGCCGGCGCGGCTCAAGGTGGCCCACCACACCCACGCGCCTGGCCACGTGATCGCGGCGATTCGACTCGGCGTGCCGGCCCTCGTGCTCGTCCGGGACCCGGAGGGCGCGGTGGTCTCGAGCGTGATCCGGCACCCGGGGCGCACGTGCGCCGGCGTGCTGCGCGGGTACGTCGACTTCCACGAGCCGCTGCTCCCCTACCGCAAGGACCTCGTGATCGGGTCGTTCGCGGAGGTGGTGGGCGGCGAGGTCGGCCGCATCACGCGGCGCGTGAACGCGCGGTTCGGGACCGCGTTCGCCGAGTTCGAGCCGACCCAGGACAACGTCGCGAGGTGCCTGCGCGAGATCGAAGAGGACTGGCGCGCGCGGCGCGGCGGCGGCGAGTACCTCGAACGCATCGTGCCGAGGCCCTCCGAGACGCGCGACGGCATGAAGGGCGAGATCCGCGAGCGGTATCGGCGCGAGGTCCCGGCTCGGCTGCGCGAGCGCGCCGAGGGCCTGCACGAGGCCTTCGCCCGCGCCGGCGCCGGCGACCGCCCGTGACGCCATCCGTCTTCGGCGTGCAGCTGGACGAGCTCGACTCGGAGGGACAGCTGCTCCGAGAGCTCGGGCGCATGCTGGACGACGAGCGTCCGCATCGCGTGTTCACCCCGAACCCCGAGATCCTCCTGCTGGCCAGGCGCGACCACCGGTACGCGTCGGTGCTCAACACCGCCGACCTCGCGCTCCCCGACGGCACGGGCGTCGCGCTCGTCGAGTCGATCCGCTCCCGACGTCGCGTGCGGCGCTGGCCGGGCGTGGAGGTCGGCGCCGACCTGCTGCGCCTGGCCGCCACCAGGGGCGAGTCCGTGGTGTTGCTCGGCGGCCGGGAGGGCGCGGCCGACCGCGCCGCGAACCGGTGGCGCTCGACGCTCCCCGGCCTGCGCGTGGAGGCCGCCGGCTCGGACGTGGCCTTCGGCGACGACGGCCGCGCCGACCCACTGGCCGGAGCCGAGCTCGTGGAACGCATCCGGTCGCTGTCGCCCGCGATCGTGCTGGTCGGACTGGGCGCGCCGAAGCAGGAGCGCTGGATCGCCGAGCACGCCGAGCTCCTGCCGTCGGCGCGCGTCCTGATGGGCGTGGGGGGCGCGTTCGACATGTGGGGCGGGACGCTCCGGCGCGCGCCGGGATGGATCCACGCGGCCGGTCTGGAATGGCTCTGGCGACTCGCGCTCGAGCCGGCGCGCCTGCCCCGCATCGCCCGCGCGACCCTCGTGTTCCCGGTCCTCGCGCTGGTGGATCGGACGTGAGATGCGCATCCTGTTCCTGACGCCGCGCCGACTCGACGACCCTCGCAGCGGCGGCACGATCAAGTCGGCGGCGCTGCTCTCCTTCCTCGAACGCGAGCACGCGGTGGACGTCGCGGCGTTCCGAACCCCCGACGCCGACCCGTGGCGGCGGGCGAACGGCGAGACCGTCACCGTCCCGATCGAACGCGGACGCACCGGCCTCAACCTCGCGCGCAGCTACGCGGCCGGCGTCCCGCTCAGCGTCCAACGCAACCGGAGCCGCGAGATGCGGGCACGGATCGAGCAGCTGATCGCCGACCGCCACCACGACCTCGCGTTCGTCGACGGATGGCTCATGGCGCAGGACCTCCCGGAGGGCTTCCCCGGCGTGCGCCTGCTGCACGAGCACAACGCCGAGTACGTGATGTGGCAGCGGCACGCCGCCCTCGAGCGTCGCCGCGCGCGCCGGGCGATGGTGCGGTTCGAGGCGGGCCGGGTGCGCCGCTACGAGCGGTCGATCCTGGAGCGCTTCGACACCGTGTTCGTCGTCTCCGAACCGGACCGGCGTGCGCTGCTGGAGCTCGGCCAGGTGCCCGAGGACGTGTGCATCCTGCCGAACGTCCCCGACCCGGCGCTCGCCGAACGCCCCCCGCTCGACCCCGCCCCCGATCCCGTCCTGCTGTTCTTCGCCACCCTGTCCTGGCCGCCGAACGCCGAGGGCCTGACGCGCTTCATCGCCGAGGGCTTCCCTCCCCTGCTCGAACGCGTGCCGAAGGCCAGGCTCGTCGTCGGCGGCTCGGGTGCGCCCGAGTCGCTGATCCGGCTCGCCCATCGGGCGCGCGGCGTCGAGTACGCCGGGCCGGTCGACGACGACGAGCGCCTGTACCGGCGGTCGCGCTGCTTCGTGGACGTGGCGGTCGGGGGTTCGGGCAGCCGGGTCAAGGTGCTGAACGCGCTCGCGCGCGGGCTCCCGGTCGTCACGTCGGCCGAGGGGGCCGAGGGCCTCGAGGTCGTCGCCGGAGAGCACCTGCTGGTCGCGGATCGTCCCGAGACCATGGCCGGCCCGGCCGCTCGCGTGCTGACCGACGACGCGTTGTGGACGAGCCTTCGGGACGCGGGACGGGCGCTGATCCGCGACCGGTACGTGCCCGAGGTGGCGTTCGCGGAGCTCGCGACCGTGCTGGAGGCCCGCGCGGAGCCGCGGCCGTAGCGGCCTACGTCGGGCAGTCGACGGGGCCGTTCGGATTCGGCGGCGGGACGTGGTACCGGTCGGTCACGACCACCGCGACGTCCTGCCCGCGCGGAAGCGTTCCGGCCGGCGCCGGGACCTGGTCGAGGTTCCCGAAGTACGAGCCGACGACCTTTGCCATGTCCTCGGCCCCGGAGCGGTACAGGATCATCGACCCCTTCGCCGGCGGCTTGACGACGGTCTCGTCGACGATCCCCGGCGACTGGTTGAACCCGCCCTCGGTCAGGATGTCGAACACTGTGTTCGCGATCGGCGCGCCGTCGTCGCGTTCGACGACCGAGACCACGATGTTGGCCGGCGAGGGCGCGGTCCCGGACAGCTGCGTCCCGAGGTCCCCGAGCGGCCTGCCCTCGCGGAGCCGGCGCAAGAGTTCGTCGGCATCGGGCTGCACCGTCCGAACGACCGACAGGTACTGGCCGCTCGAGTCGTAGATCCCCTCGGGGACGGTCGGGAGCGCACGGAAGTCGGCGTTCTCGGTCCCGACGCCGCGCAGCAGCCCGGCGAGGTAGACGAGCTCGGCCGGGTTCAGGCCTTTGTCCACCACGAGGTTGCCGAGCAGCTCGGGGACGAGGTTCTGCAGCTTCAGCAGCTCGCCCGGCTGAAGGAGCTTGGCGATCACCGCCCGCAGGAACTGCTGCTGGCGGCTGATGCGCGCGAAGTCCGGGACCGTGTCGCACGGCTGATGGCGCGTGCGGACGTACGCGAGCGCGGTCCGGCCGTCGAAGTGCTGGCATCCGGCCGGGATGTCGAGCAGCGTCAGCGGGTCGTACATCGGGTACGGCACGCACATGTCCACGCCGCCGAGCGCGTCCACCACCTTCTGGAAGCCCAGCAGGTTCACGTACATGACGTGATGGATCTGCATCCCCGTGATGCTCTTGACGGTGCGGGCAACGCGCTGCGCGCCCCCGTGGTCGATCCCGCCCTCGAACGCCGAGTTGATCTTCCCCATGCCCATGCCGGGGATGTCGACCCAGAGATCACGCGGGAACGAGAGAAAGATGGCCTCCTTCCGGTCCGGCCGCGTGTGCACGAGCATGATCGTGTCCGAACGGTTCTCGCCCCCGATGTGCGCATTGCTCCCGAAGGCGGCGATCTCCTCCGGGGACAGGCCCTGACGCGAGTCGCTGCCGAGCAGGAGGTAGTTGCACGCGCGCTCGGCGCACTTGCCGGCGATGTCCTCTGCCGTCTGGGATCCCTGGCCGGTCGGCCCGGCGACGTCGGGGATGTAGTCGATCTGGCCGCGCGCCCAAAAATACGTTCCCATCGCCACGGCCGCGATCACCATGACGAACGCGGAGACCGTGGCCGTCACGGCGAGGAACACGCGGCGCAGGCGCGGATGCGGAGGCGGGGCGGTCGGGGCGCGTTCGGGCGCGCCCGGATCGCCGGTCTGCGTCGTGGTGTCGTGGGCCATAGGCTGGGTTCGGGAGCCGTCGCCGGCCCCGGGCCATCAGCCTACCCACAAGCCCGGAATCGGAAGCGAGGCAGCGGATGACGATCGTGTGGAGCCCCTCCCCCGAGGTGGTCGAGCGCGCGAACGTCACGCGCTTCATGCGTGCGAACGGCATCGCCACCGAGGAGGAGCTGATCCGGCGATCGACCGAGGACGTCGAGTGGTTCTGGGACGCGGTGGTGCGCGACCTCGACCTCCCGTTCCTCGAGCCGTACGCGAGCGTCCTGGACACGTCCCGCGGGATCGAGTGGGCGACGTGGTTCGGCGGCGGCTCGGTGAACCTGGCCCACGCCTGCGTCGACCGCTGGGCCGAACGCACGCCCCAGGCGATCGCCGTCGCGTGGGAGGGCGAGGAGGGATCGTCGCGACGCGTGACCTACCGCGAGCTGCGCGAGCGCTCGGACGCCCTGGCCAACGGCCTGCGCGCGATGGGCGTCCGGTCGCGCGACGCGGTGGGGATCTTCCTGCCGCCGAGCCCGGAGGCCGTCGTCGCGGTCATGGGGTGCTCGAAGCTCGGAGCCGTGTGGCTACCGCTGTTCTCGGGGTTCGGCGCCGACGCGGTGGCCAGGCGGCTCGACGACGCCGGCGCGACCGTGCTGATCACCGCGGACGGGTTCCCCCGCCGCGGCAGGCCGGTGCCGATGAAGGAGACGGCCGACGAGGCGGTCGCGCTTGCGCCGTCGGTTCGGCGCGTGGTGGTCGTCGAGCGTTCGGGGCGCGGGGACGCGCCGTGGGACGCCGAGCGGGACGTCCGGTGGGACGAGCTCCTGTCCGATCACGCCGGCCGCTTCGAGACCGAGCGGCTGGATCCCGAGCATCCGCTGTTCATCGCGTACACGAGCGGCACGACCGGCACCCCCAAGGGGGCCGTGCACGTGCACGGCGGGTTCCTGGTGAAGATCGCCGAGGAGGTTGCCTACCAGACCGATGTCCGCCCGGGCGACGTCCTGTACTGGGTCGCCGACCTGGGCTGGATCATGGGGCCCTGGGAGATCGTGGGGGCGACGGCGCTCGGCGCCACGGTCTTCCTGTACGACGGGGCCCCGAACCATCCGGGGCCGGACCGGCTGTGGGACATGGTCGAGCGGTACGGCATCACGCAGCTCGGCGTGTCTCCCACGCTCGTGCGCGCGCTGATCCCCGCCGGCGATGAGCACGTCCGTACACACGACCTGTCGTCGCTCCGGATCCTGGCCTCGACCGGCGAGCCGTGGAACCCCGAGCCGTACCGATGGTTCTTCGAGGAGGTCGGCGGCGGGCGCCTGCCGATCATCAACCTTTCCGGTGGCACCGAGGTCGGGGCCTGCTTCCTGTCCCCGCACCCGATCAGCCCGCTCGAGCCGTGCACGCTTCGGGGACCGGCGCTCGGGATGGACGTGGCCGTGTTCCGTCCGGACGGCACGCCGGCCGCGCCCGGCGAGGTCGGCGAGCTCGTCTGCCGCAAGCCGTGGCCGAGCATGACGCGTGGGCTGCGGGGCGATCCCGAACGCTACCTGGACGCGTACTGGCGACGGTTCCCCGGCGTGTGGTGCCACGGCGACTGGGCGAGCGTCGACGAGGACGGGTTCTGGTTCCTGCACGGCCGCAGCGACGACACGATGAACGTGGCGGGCAAGCGCCTGGGGCCCGCGGAGGTAGAGGGCGTGCTAACGCTCCATGCCAACGTGGCCGAGTCCGCCGTCGTCGGGGTCCCCGACGAGGTCAAGGGCGAGGCGATCTGGTGCTTCGTGGTCGCCAGGGGCGAGCCGCCGGACGATCTGCCGCGCGAGCTCTCGGACCTGGTCGCCGAGCACCTCGGCAGGGCGTTCAGGCCCTCGCGCGTGGTCGTGGTGGCGGAGCTCCCGCGCACACGGTCGGCGAAGATCCTGCGGCGGGCGATCCGGGCCACCGTGATCGGCAACGAGCCGGGCGATCTCTCGAGCCTGGAGAACCCCTCGGCGCTCGAGGCGATCCGCTCCGCGCTCGGCTGACCCGGCCGAACCGAAAACTCGCGACCCGACGGCGCGGCGCGGCGGCGCCGGGATAGGCTCTTGCGAGCCGATGAACGCTACCGCGGTGCCCGATCTGTCCGTGCTTGCCGTCGGGGTCGACCCCGGCCCCATTGAGGGCTGCGTCGTCGAGACGGCCGACGACATGCTGGGTGCGCTCGCGCATCTGTCCGACGGCGGCATCGACGTCGTGTATGCGTCGCTGCATCTGCCCGACGCCTCCGGCGCCGACGTCGTCGTCTCGCTCCGCGAGCGCGCACCCGACGTGCCGATCATCGCCGTGGCCGAGGAGCAGGGGGACCTGGGCGCCGCGCTCCGCGCCGGGGCGAGCGACGTGCTGCCGCCGGACGCGGCCACGGAGACCGTCGCGCGCTCCCTGCGGTACGCGACCTCGTTGCAGAAGGTCGAGGCCGAGCTCCGGCGTCACCAGACCATGGACGAGCTCACCGGGCTGTTCAACGCGCGCGGGTTCGAGCTGCTGGCCGGCCATCACCTGCGCCTGGCCGACCGCTCCAAGCAGCCAGTCATCATCGTCTTCGTGCGCGTCGACGTTCCCGACGGGGAGGCGGCGGACGATCCGATCGCCGACGCGGCCGAGATGATCCGCTCGGCCGTGCGAGCCTCCGACGTCGCGGCGCGGGTGGACGTCGACGCGTTCTGCGTGCTGCTAGCGGACGCCGCGGCCGGCACCGAGACGATCGTCCTCGAGCGCATCGTGGAGGCGGTGGCCGAACGGAACACCAGGACCGGGCTCGGTGCCGGATCTCCGATCTCGCTTGGGTCCGCCACCTACGACCCCGAGCGACCGGTCGGACTGCAGGACCTGATCGCCGAGGCCGACCGTCGGATGCGGCAGCAGGCCGGCCCGGCCGGCACATGATGAGAACGCGTTTCCTCGTCCCGCCCCGACGATCCGAGCACGGGCCCTCTGCGAATGTCCCCCGAGGAACGAACCGAACGACCCCATGCCCGCGACCCTGCTGCTCGAGCAACTCGACGCCCGCACTCTCGCGGAGGCGTGCGTGACGGACGACCTGTCCGAGGCGAGGGACCGCGAGCTCGTCCGGGCGATCGACCGAGGCGACGAGGACGCCTTCCGGGCCCTGTTCGGCCGGTACGCGCCGAGCGCGATGGCGCTCGCGCGCCGGGTGGCGCGGCAGCCGTTCCTCGCGGAGGAGATCGTGCAGGAGGCGTTCTTGGCGGTGTGGCGCAACCCGAGCGGATACGACCAGCAGCGGGGGTCGGTCCGCGCCTGGCTCATGGGCATGGTGCATCACCGCGCCGTGGATGCGGTGCGGCGCGAGGAGTCGCAGCGCCGGCGCGTCGAGGAGTCGATCGTGTCCGATCCGGTGCTATCCCCCGACCCGGCGGACGACGTGGCCGAAGACATCGACCTTCCCAAGGAGCGCAAGGCGGTTCGCAACGCGCTCGACGCCCTGCCGGACGAACAGCGACAGGTGATCGAGCTCATGTACTTCGGGGGCCTGTCGCAGTCGAAGATCTCCGAGCAGCTCGGGCTCCCGCTCGGCACGGTGAAGTCGCGGACGCTCCTGGGGATGCGGCGCCTGCGGGGCGCCATCGGGGGGTGGGCGCGATGATGCGCGACCACACTCGCATCGAGGAACTCCTGGCGATCCGCGCGATCGGCGGGCTGGATCCGCACGACGAGGCCGAGCTCGACCGCGAGATGGCGACGCACGGCCCGGACTGTCAGGAGTGCAGACGGTTCGAGACCGAGTACGAGGAGACGGCGGGGCGGCTCGCGTTCGCACTGGATCCGGTCGCGGTGCGCGACGGGTTCGCGCAGGAGACGTTCGAGCGCGCGTTCGGGGGTGCCGCCGAGCCCTCCGGTGAGCGGCTGGGAGCGCCGAGGCGGCGCGGATGGCTCCGCCCCCTGGTCGGTGTCGCGGCAGCGATCGTCCTGTTCGCGGGAGGCGTGCTCGTGGGCACCGCCGTCACCGGGGGGCAGCCGTCGGAGAGGACCGTGCTCACGTTCCAGAGCGAGACCGAATCCGGGACGCTTGCCGCCGCGTTCACACCCGGCTCCTCCGGCGTCTACATGGTCGGGACCGGGCTCCCCACGCTGCCCCAGGGCAAGGTCTACGAGCTGTGGCTGTTCACCGGCGACACGCCGGCATCGGCGATGTGCGCAACGCCCACGTCCGACGGGTCTGTGTTCGGGTTCTCGGATTCGTCGCTGGAGGGCGTCGGCCTCATGGCTGTGACGGTGGAGTCATCGGACTGCCCGTCGGCGCCCACGACCCAGCCGGTCTTCACGGCCGAAGTCGGCGCCTGAGCGTCTAGACCGCCTTTGCCAGCATCTCGCGCAGGACCATCTGCAGGATCCCACCGTGACGGACGTACTCGACCTCGGCCTCGCCGTCCACCCGCAGGATCGCCTCGAACGCGGTCTCCTCGTCCGAGGTCGAGCGAGCCACGACCGGGACCCGCTTGCCCGGCTCGATCCCGTTGGCGATGCCCGTGACGTCGAAGGTCTCGGTCCCGCTGATCCCCAGGCTCTCGGCCGACTCGCCGGGCAGGTACTGCAGGGGCAGTACGCCCAAACCGACCAGGTTGCTGCGGTGGATCCGCTCGAAGCTCTCGGCGATCACGGCCCCGACGCCGAGCAGCGCCGGTCCCTTGGCCGCCCAGTCGCGCGAGGAGCCCGACCCGTACTCCTTGCCGGCGAGCACGACCAGCGGCACCCCGTCGCGCCGGTACGCCTCGGAGGCCTCGAACACCGACATCACCTCGCCGTCGGGCAGGTGCGCGGTCCACCAGCCCTCGCGGTCCGGCACGAGGTCGTTGACCAGCCGCACGTTGGCGAAGGTCCCGCGCATCATCGCCTCGTGGTTGCCACGCCGGGCGCCGTACGAGTTGAAGTCGCGCTGCTCGACCCCGTGCTCGATCAGGTAGCGGCCCGCCGGCGAGTCCACCTTGATCGAGCCCGCCGGCGAGATGTGGTCGGTCGTGATCGAGTCACCGACCTTCACCAGGCAGCGCGCGCCCGTGATGTCAGGCGGGTCCGAGGGCTCGGCGTTCATCCCGAGGAAGAACGGCGGCTCCCGTACGTAGGTCGAGTCCGGGTCCCACGCGTAGGCGGGGCCATCCGGCGTGGGAAGGGAGCGCCAGCGCTCGTCGCCGTCGAAGATCCGCGCGTACTCGCGCACGAACTGCTCGGGCGAGACCGCGGCCTCGATCGCCTCGCGCACCTCCCCGGCGCTCGGCCACAGGTCGCGCAGGTACACGTCGGTCCCGTCGGGGGAGGTGCCGAGCGGCTCGCTGGTCAGATCGACCGCGACGTGGCCCGCGAGCGCGTAGGCGACGACGAGCGGTGGCGAGGCGAGGTAGCTCGCGCGCACCTGCGGATGGATCCGTCCCTCGAAGTTCCGGTTGCCCGACAGCACGGCCGCGACGGCCAGGTCGCCGTGCGTCACGGCGTCGGCGACGTCGTCGGGCAAGGGCCCGGAGTTCCCGATGCAGGTCGTGCACCCGAACCCGACCAGCGAGAACCCGAGCTTGTCCAGGTACGGCGAGAGCCCGGCCGCGTCCAGGTAATCGGTCACCACGCGCGAGCCGGGGGCGAGCGAGGTCTTCACCCAGGGCTTGGTGTCCAGGCCGGCCTCGACGGCCTTCTTCGCGAGGAGCCCCGCGGCGATCATCACGGTCGGGTTCGAGGTGTTGGTGCAGCTGGTGATCGCCGCGATCACCACCGAGCCGTGGCGGACGGCGCCATGGTTCAGCTCGACGGGCTCCTCCGAACCCGGTTCCACCGCGCCGTCCAGTTGCACGGCGACCTCCGGATTCCCCCCCTCCCCCAGGAGCCGCCCGACCTCGGTCGGGTCGGGGTCGGGTTCGAGCCGGTCGCGGAATGCCTCGACGAACGAGCCCCACACGTGCCCGAGCGGCACACGGTCCTGCGGCCGCTTGGGGCCGGCGACCGAGGGCTCGACCGCGGACAGGTCGAGCTCGACCACGTCGCTGAAGCTGGGCTCCGGGGCGCCGTCGGTGCGGTACAGGCCCTGCTCCCTCGCGTACCGCTCGACCAGGTCGACGCGGTCGCCCCGTCCGGTCGTCGACAGGTACCCGAGCGTCTCCTCGTCCACCGGCCAGTAGGCCGACGTGGCGCCGTACTCCGGGCACATGTTCGACAGCGTGGCCCGGTCGGCGAGCTCGAGGGTGGAGCAGCCGTCTCCGAAGAACTCGACGAAGTGCCCGACGACGCCCTTGGCGCGGAGCATCTGCGTGAGCGTCAGCACGAGGTCGGTCGCGGTGGTCCCAGCGGGCAGCGCCCCGACGACGCGGACACCCACCACGACCGGCGGCGGCAGGAACATCGGTTGCCCGAGCATCGCGGCCTCGGCCTCGATGCCCCCGACCCCCCACCCCAGCACGCCGAGCCCGTTCACCATCGTCGTGTGCGAGTCCGTTCCGACGAGCGTGTCGGGGAACGCCGCCCCGTCGCGATCGGCCACCACCGTCCCGAGATGCTCGAGGTTGACCTGGTGGCAGATGCCGGCGCCCGGTGGCACGACCCGAACGCCCTCGAAGGCCTGCTGCGCCCACCGCAGCAACGCGTACCGCTCGCCGTTACGCCGGTACTCCCACTCGATGTTGGCCTCGTACGCCGCGGGCGAGCGGAACAGGTCCACCTGCACGGAATGGTCGATGATCAGGTCGACGTCGACGAGCGGGTCCATGCTCGCGGGGTCGCCCCCCGCCCTGGCGACCGCCGAGCGCATCGCGGCCAGGTCGACCACGGCGGGCACGCCGGTGAAATCCTGCATCAGGACGCGCGAGGGCATGAATGCGAGGTTCGCGTCGGGGTCCCCGTTCGGCCACGCCGCGAGGGCACGCACGTCGGCCTCGGAGACATCCCGGGTCCCGACCCGGCGCAGGAGGTTCTCGAGCAGGATCTTGACGGTGTGCGGCAGCCGCTCGACGTCGCCGGCCGCCGCGATCCGGTAGCAGTCGATCGGACCGGCGCCGGTCTCCAGTGGGCCGCGAGCCCCGAACGGATCGCTCACGACCTTCATGCTCTCAGACGCGGCGACGAAGCTCCTCGATGGCCTCGCGGTGCGCGAACCGGGTCTCACGGCGGATCTTCGCCTCGTGCTGGCGGCGCTGTTCCTCGTCGGTCTCGGCCAGCACCGGCGGGACGGACCGGGGCCGACCCTCCGCGTCCAGCGCGACGAACACGAGGTACGCGCTGGACGTGTGCGTTCGTTCCCCGGTGCGGATGTTCTCGGACTCCACCCGGACGCCGACCTCGAGCGATGTTCGCCCCACGTCGTTGACCGACGCCTCGACCGTGACGGTGTCGCCGACGTGGACGGGCTCCAGGAACGACATCTCGTCCATCGAGACCGTGACGCACAGCCCGCCGGCATGCTTGAAGGCCGCGATCCCCGCGGCCGTGTCGACGAGCTTCATGATGACGCCGCCGTGGACCAGTCCCGCGATGTTCGCGTCCGTGATCTCCATCAGCTGAACGAGCGTGACCTGGCTGGCCGACACGGGTTTGGGCTCGAGCTCCGACACGTTCGGATTGTAGGCGGGCCCCGGCCGGTAGCATGCGGCGATGCGCCGCCTGCCCGCGCTGATGTGCGCCCTCGCGTTCGCGCTCGCCCTGGCCGCGTGCTCGAGCGAGGAGCCGGCGAGGGCGCCGACCGGTCCGACGGCGCCCTCCGAGCCCCCTCCGTCGCCGTCAACCGCGCCCACGACGGGGACGACCGGGACCGCGAGGGACGCGACCGAGTCGCCGGCCCCGTCGCCGCAGCCCGACGTTCGCCTGCCGAACGGCATGCCGGTCGTCGTCGACGATCCCCGAGACGTCGTGGCGATCTCGGCCGGCGACCTCACGCCGCTGGTCCCGGCCGGCGCCACGCCGGCCACGAGCGCGGTCCTCGCAAGACCGGACGCGCCGATCGATCAGATCGCCGTCTCGTGGCGGTCCGGCGGATCCCTGGCCGGCCGCGCGGGCCTGATCGTGTGGCAGCACGCCGGCGAAGACCCGGCGTGGAGGGCGGTGTACGCGTTCACCGACCCGAGGGGCGCAGGCGTGTTCGGCGTCCGGATCGACCGGGCGGACGTGACGGGCGACGGGATCGCGGATCTGCTCACGTTCGAGGACGTGGGCGGGAGCGGGGCGTGCGGCACCTACCGGATCGTGGCATCCACCGACGGCGACGCCAGACAGATCCTGCGCCGCTCCGTGTGCGACACCGAGATCCAGTTCGCGGGCGGGGACCTCCGGGTTCGGGAGGCGGTCTTCGAGCCCGACGACCCGCACTGCTGCCCGAGCGCGTTCCGGACCACGGTCTTGCGGTGGAACGGCTCCGACTGGGAGCAGATCTCTGCCGAGGTTTCCCCGGCCCCGGGCACGCGCTAGGCCCGCCCGCGGACGCGGCCCCGCTACACGAGGACCGCGGTGCTCCGCCGGCGCCCGGTCTTCCGCACCAGGATCGTCGCGGGGAACTGGTCCTTGACCTGCTCGGCGTGCGTCACGACGAACAGCTGGTGGAACCGCGCCGAGAGCCGTCCTAGCGTCTGCACCATCAGGTCCTTGCGCTCCTGATCGAGCGAGCCCAGCACCTCGTCCAGCACCATCATTCCGACGTCGGCGCCCGAGAGCCGCGACAGCTGGGTCGAGATCGCGACCCGGAGGGCGAGGTTCGCGAGATCGGTCTCCGAACCCGAGAAGCGGTCGATCGGGAAGTACGCGTCGCCGTCGGCGATCCGGATCGTGAGCGTGTCCTCGTCGACCATCAGGTCGTCGTACTCGTGGTTGGTGAGCTCGCGGAACAGGGCCTCGGCCTCCCGCGAGAGCTCGGGGCCGACGCGAGCCACGAGGTGGTTGCGAAAGCCCTCCAGCAGCATCGCCACGCGCTCGACGTACCTCGCCTGCGAACGCAGCTCGTCGACCTTGGCCTGCGTCTCCTTGGCCTGCTTCAGCGAGGCGGCGAGCGACGCCTCCTGCTTCTCCGCGTCCTTGCGGACGTCGCTCGCATCGCGCTCGGCGGCGCGCGCGTCTTCCAGCGCGCCCGACGCGGCCTCCGCCTCGTCGCGCAGGCCATCGTGCCCGGCCTCGTCGAACGCGAGCCCCTCGGCCTCCCCGGTCAGCGCGGCCAGGTCGCGGTCGAGCGCGGCCAGGCGCTCCTCGGTCGCCGACAGGTCCTGCTCCACCTGCGCCAGGTGACGGCGCTGCGCGCCGAGGTCGGCAGCATGGGCGCCGAGCGTGCGCGCGCGCTCGGCGCCCGCGCGCAGCTCGTCGACGTCCGGCACCCGGCCCTCGAACGGCTCGGCAAGCGCCTCGACCTCCGCCGCGAGCGCGTCCACGCGTTCGGACAGCTGGACTCGTCGGGCGTCCTCGGCTCGGATCCGCTCGCCCGCCTTTGCCGCCGAGGCGTGCGCCCTCTCCGCCTCGGTGCGCTCGGCGAGCGCGCGTTTGGCCGCCGTCGCCGCCGCGGTCGCGGCCTTCTTGGCGGAGGCGACCTCGGCCCGGCAGTGCTTGATGTAGGACGCGAAGTCCTCGAGCGGCCGACCGCACGTAGGACACGGCTGCGTCGGATCGGCTTCTGCGGCGCGTTCGAGGCGATCGTTCGCCTCCTCGAGCAGCGACGCCCGATGGGCGCGCTCGGCCTCGGCGGCGGCCGCAGAGGCGCGCGCGTCCTCCAGCGTGGCCGCGGCGGCCTCGAGCGCGGACTGCGCGCCCGCGACGTCGAGCGCCTCCATGTCCTCGAGCTGGGCGCGGATCGTCGCGAGGTCCCCCGCCTTCGCGGCCAGGCCGGTCGCGGCACGGAGCCGATCCTCGACGCCCTCGAGCCCGGTCAGCTCCTCCTCGATCGCCGGCAGCTCGGCGATCGCCTCGCCGATCTGCTCGGCGCGCTCGGCGAGCTCGGTCGCCCGCTCCTGGGCGTGCGTCCGCTGCTCGGTCTTTCCGCGAAGCTCGACCATGAGCCGCTCGATCCGCTGCCGGACCGCGTCGGACTCGATGAACGCCTTCGCCGCCGCCTTCTGAACCCTCGTCGCTTCCTTGAGCTCGGTCGCGGCGTCCCTGGCGAGCCGCTTGGCCTCGAGCACGGCCCCCTTCGCGTCCTTCAGCTCGGCCTCGATCGCGGCGAGGTCGGTCACCGCGCCGGCGAGCTGCGTCGCGCTCTCCTTGCTCGACCTGGCCTCGCGCCGGGACGCGTTGCGGGCGTCCTCCACCGGCCGGATCCCCAGCAGCCTGAGCGCCATCTCCTTACGCCTGCCCGGCGTCACGTCCGAGAACGCGTCGAGCTGCTTCTGCTCCGCGTACACCGATGCCCGGAACACGTGCACGTCCATGTGCAGCAGGCGCCGGACCTCGGCGTCGACCTCCGTGGTCCCGGACGCGAGCTGCATGCCGCCGCCGAACAGCTCGGCCTCGGGCGCGTGGCCACGGCCCCTGATCGTCCGGCGCACCTCGTATGGGCTGCCCGCGTGCTCGAACACCATCCGGACCTCGCAGTCGGTCAGGACCCCTTGCGTCCGGATGTCGTGCTTCTTCGTGCGCGCCGCGTCGACGCCGTAGCACGCGAACGCGATGCTCTCCATCAGCGTGGACTTGCCGGCCCCGTTCTCCCCGAAGACGCCGATCACGCGCGCCGGCAGCTCGAGGTCCAGCTCCTCGAACACCCGGTAGTTCCGCAGCGAGAGCTCGAGGACCCTCACACCGTCTCTCCGCGCGCGTCCTCGAGGAAGCGCGCGCCGAGCGCGACGACGCGGTCGCGTTCGAGTCCGGCGAGGTCCTGCACCTCGACGTACGCCATCCACTCCTGTTCGAGCGAGCCGACCGTGGCTCCGCCCTGCACGGCGTACGCCTCGGCGCCCATCTCCGGCTCGACCTGCACCCACAGCGCCCCCGGGACCGCTTCCTGGAACTGTTCGAGCGCGACCTGCCGGTACGACGCCGGGTCGACCTCGTTGAGGTATACGCGCACGACGGCGCCCTCCGGCGTGCCCTTCGCGGCGCGCTCGACGGCGTCGACGAGCTCGCCCGAGGACAAGCCGGCGGCGGCCACGGACACCGTGGCGAGCGGTCGCTCGTTCGGGTTCTCGATGTGTTCCACGGTTCCGGCGTCCGTATCGATCACGACCAACCCCTTGGCGGTCTCCGGCGAGTCGGCGAAGGAGAAGGTGTCGGTCGAGCCCGCGTACCACGTCCGCTTCGAGATCTTCTGCAGCGCGTGGTAGTGCCCGAGCACCACGAGGTCGAACGCGCGATCGAACGCCCCCTCCTCGACCTCGAGCTCGTTGATGTCGCGGTACGCGCGCGCCGGCAGCGACGTCAGCGCGACGTGCGCGATCAGCAGGTTGGTCGCGTCGGCCACGACGGCCTCGCCGGCGCCCTTGAGCTGCTCGCGGAGCTCGTCGACGCCGAGCGTCTGCGGCACCGCGTGGACGTGCACGCCCGCGATCTCGGCGTGCATCGCCTCCATGCGCCACGCGAACGCGACGTTCGGGAACACGCGCTCGAGCGCGTCGTAGGGGGAGCCGGTGCCGCGCACCCGGGGCGTGTCGTGGTTGCCGCTGATCGCGACTCCACGCAGCCCCGCGTTCGAGAGCGACTGCAGGCCGGCCAGCACGTGCGCGAACGTGCGGTAGGTCGGCCGGGCGTGGTCGAACACGTCCCCGAGCCACAGGAATCCGTCGGCCTCCTCGCGCAGCGTCTCCTCCACCGCCCAGGTGAACGAGCGCAGGAAGTCCTCCTCGCGGACGTTGCGGCCCTGGTCGTCGCGCAGATGCGCAAGGTGCGAGCGCCCCAGATGCGCGTCGCCGAGCGCGACGAGGCGCGCCATCTACTCGGCGAACCCCTTCGAGGCGTTCGCCGGCCGGGACGGGAGCGGGGTCGGACCCGTCACGGACTTGAGGTAGTCCTCGTACAGGTAGATCTGCGCCGGGAGCGCGAACGGCGCCTCGAGGTTGGTCACGATCGACTCGCCCGGCATCAGCGTCTGGATCTCGGGACCGAGGTCGGAGACGTCCTGCTTGGAGCTGCCGCGCAGGATGGTGCGGTCCTTCTCGTCGGCCAGGCCCAGGATGAAGAACGTGTTGAACTGCGACAGCAGCTCGTCGTCGATCAGCTTGGGCTGCTGCGACACCGCGCACAGGCCGACCTTGAACTTGCGACCTTCACGCGCGAGCCGCGGGAACACGTTCTCGTCCGAGCGCGCGGCCCGCGACAACACGCGCTGGGCCTCCTCGAGCGCGACGAGCGTCGGCGGAAGTTCGGCGAAACGGTCGCGGTCCTCCAGATACAGGTCGGCGTACGCGTCCAGGACCTTCCGCGTGATGACCGACGCGACGAGGATCTCCTCCATGGAGGACAGCCCGCTGGTGTCCACGAGCACGCTGAACCCGTTCATCAGCTCGTCCACGATCCGCTGCGACAGCGACGGCTGCGACGGGTCGCGCGAGATGCACGGCATGTCCAGGATCCGCTGGGCGCGCCGCTGGATCACCTGGAGCGTGCTCGTGGCCACGCCGAGGTCTTCGGCCAGCGTCGCGACGTCCTCCTCCCCGCCCACCCGGACGATCCACTCCTCGTGGAAGAACCGGATCAGGCGGTAGATCGCGTCCTCCTGCGCGTGGCTCCACTCGTACGCGGTCTGCAGGTCGCCCTGCGTGAGCTCGGCAAGCGAGAGACGCAGCGCGGTCGCGCCCGCGCCGGCCGCGCGCGTCGCGTACACCCGGAGCCGGTCGGCGGCCCACGGGTGCGCCCGAAGGCCCTTGCGCGTCCCGCTGCCGCCCTCCAGGTACTCTCCGTGCGGGTCGAACAGCAGGCAGGCGTACCGGCCGCGCGAGGCGAGCACCTGGCCCGCCAGCACCTTCATGAGGTTCGACTTGCCCATGCCGGTGGTCGCGAACACGCCTACGTGCGAGGTGAGGGTGTCGCCGTGCACGCCGATCTCCAGGTCGATCGTGTCCTCGCCCGAACGCAGCAGGCCGACCCGGATGTCACCCATCCGCTCGCGAAGGAACTCGAAGTCCTCGGCCGTCGGCGCGGTCACCCGCGCGAACTGCGCGGGCAGCGACTTGGGCTTTCGGAACGCGCCGGCCGCGTCGATGTAGCCGAGCGGCTGGCACGTCGCGACCTTGTACAGGCGCTGCTCGGGGTCGCGCAGCGTGTATCGCGTGCCGCCCGCGTCGCCGGCCATGTACGCGCCGGCCGTGCGCTCGGGCCACGACGGATCGGATGAGTCGGAGCCGTAGGTCACCTGGATGACGCGGAACAGGAAGCGGCGACCGCGTTCGGGGTCCTCGGCGGCCAACAGCTCGCCCAGGAACAGGTCGGTGCCGTAGAAGGACCGGAACGTCGCCTCGAGCACGCTCCTGCCGAAGATGCGGCCCTTGTACTCGCTCATCGCAACGCCACCTGGCCGCTCAACGGTTCAACACCTCGTGGAAGTCCTGGAACAGCAGCTCGACATCGTCCTCGGCCATGCCGCCTCGCGACAGCGCCTCGCGGAACGCGCGGCGGATGTCGGCCACGTCATAGCCGGTGACGCGCGCGGCCTGGTGCGCCCGCGCGAGCGGATACGGATACCCGACGAACGCAGGGTCGTCCGAGAGCGAGGCGAGCCGCGACAGCACCTCCCCGGCAGGCGCAGGACCGCGCGCGACGTCGATGCGGAAGGCATACGTCGCGGTCGGGGCCAGGTGCGCCACGAAGATGTCGCCCACGTACAACCGGCCGAATACAGGATCGGTCGAGATCCTCGCGGACCACCGAGTGTCGCCGAGCTCACGGTCGCCGCGCCGTTTGAGCAGGGTGACGAGCGGCGCGTTCCGCCCCCAGAACAGGGTCGAGGACTTGACGACGCCGGCCAGCGACACCCGTCGTGCCACGGCCTCCTCGTGGACGCGCCGGACGACCTCCTGGGGCACCAGCGGCCCGCCGTGCAGCGACCCGTCCACCAGGATGAGGTCGCCCGGGTCGGCCTGGCGGATCGTCCGCCCGACTTCGCGCCACTCCGCCCATTCGCGCAAGCCGTCCACCGGCCGAGGGAGGTCGGGCAGGCGCGCGGGCTCGGAGCCACACAGGTCGGTCAGCGTCTGTCGGGCCAGGAGCTCCATCTCCTCGGGCGTGACGGCCCGAACGTCCAGCTGGGGCCGCTCGACCTCGGTGGTCCGGCCGCCGGCGAACAGCACCCGGGCCGCGCGGTAGGCCGCCACCTGAAACGACCGTCCGTCGGCCACGGTGCACGAACCCCCGTCCACCGCCCACACGGTCCCCGGCTCGGCCGGCTCGACCCGTGCGAGCTCGTAGGCGTCGGGATGCCCGACCACGACGAGGCCGTCGTCGAGATCGACCTGCCCTTCCAGCACGTGGATGTCCGTGGCCGGGCGTTCGATCAGGTCCACGACGAATGCCGCCGCCCGGTTCAGCTGTTCGGCCTCGACCAGGTCCAGGGTCAGTTCGGCGGTGCCGTTCCCCCGTGCGTGCGCCTCCGCCACGGCCGAAGGGTACCGCGCCCCTCCGACGGCACCGGGGAACGGGTAGTCATTCCTGAGCGTGCCGCCCGCGGCGCTTCGGCGGCTCGGCAGATGGTCAGAGGAACGACTTCAGCAGCTCTCGAGCGATCACCACGCGCTGGATCTGATTCGTGCCCTCGTAGATCTGCGTGATCTTCGCGTCGCGCATCAGGCGTTCGACCGGGTACTCGCGGATGTAGCCGTAGCCGCCGAGCACCTGGACCGCGTCCGTCGTGATCCGCATCGCCGCGTCCGAGGCGAAGCACTTGGCGACGCTGGAGAAGTACGTCATGCGCGGGTCGCCCTCGTCGCACAGCGCGAGCGCCTTGTACACCAGCAGCCGGGCGGCCTCCAGCTGCATCGCCATGTCGGCGAGCATGAACGACACGCCCTGGAACTCGGCGATGGGCTTGCCGAACTGCTCGCGTTCGGTCGCGTGCCGGCTCGCGGCCTCGAGCGCGCCCTGCGCGATCCCGAGCGCCTGGGCGGCGATCGCCGGGCGGGAGTAGTCCAGCGTGCGCAGCGCGTAGGAGAACCCGCTCCCTTCCTCGCCGATCAGTCGGTCGGCGGGGATGCGTGCGCCCGAAAGGATCACCTCCCTGGTCGGCGACCCGCGGATGCCCATCTTCTCCTCCTTGCGCCCGAACTCGACCCCCGGATCGTCCCTCATGACCAGGAACGCGGAGACGCCCCTCGAACGCAGCGTCGGGTCGCTCGTCGCGAACACGACGTACCCGTGCGAGACGCCTGCACCGGTGATGAACCGCTTGGTCCCGTCCAGCATCCACGCGTCGCCGTCGCGCTCGTACCTGGTCGTCATCGCCGCCGGGTCCGAACCCGCGCCCGCCTCGGTGAGCGCGTACGACATCAGGAGCTCGCCTCTCGCGATCCCCTCGGTCATCCGCCTGGCCTTGTCCCGGTCGCCGGCGACCGTCAGCGGGATCACGCCGAGCTTCGACACAAGCGGCGTGAGCGACACGCCGGCCGACACGCGCGAGAGCTCCTCGATGAACACGCCGAACGCGAGCGACCCGCCGCCCGAGCCGCCGAGCTCCTCGGGATAGCCGACGCCCATGAGGTCGTTCTCGACCAGGAGCTTGTAGACGTCCTCGGGCCACTCGTCGGTCTCGTCGATCTCGGCCGCGCGCGGCGCGATGCGTTCGTCCGCGATCGTCCGCACGAGCGCGCGGAACTCCTCGAGCTCCTCGGGGAGCGCGAACCGTCCCGCGTCGCTCATCGATCGCGG